>CACXDI010000060.1 GCA_902766335.1 uncultured Ruminococcus sp.
CCGTCAGTGCCGAGATTTGTCTGCTGTTCTTTTAGGGATTAGTATTATTTGTGTCAAGCATTTTTGGCAAGGTTTAGTTGGGGGAGCGATATGTGCCGGGACGTCTTGTCATGGCGATATATACGGTAGTGCCGTCGGGGAGCATGAAATCGCCCACCGCGTATTCGGCGCCGTTTTCCTTCCAGAGATGCTTCATGGTTATCTTGCCGCTTCCGGTAACGACAAGCTTGCCCTTTTTGACCCCGCCGGAGAAAATGGTGTCCTCCATAGTCTCCTCGCTCAGCGGCTCGTTGTTGACCTCAATGTAATACCAGTCCATAGTAAGGTCTGCCGAGCCGTCCTCGTAAACGTTGATGTCGGCGTTGTCTATCTCACGCACAAAGGTATCGTTGCTGTTTTCGTAAATGACCATGCACTTCCAGCCGCCTGACCAGCTGAAGGGATTGCTGAGCTCCTCAGCGCCCTCGGGCACGTCCTTTATCATCCCGTTCTGACCGTAGCACCATTCAAACTGATCGAAGGCGGGACGCTCGTAGGTGGAGTACTCGAAAGCCTCTGCAAGCGCGGCGGCGTTCTCCTCCGCCTTTATCTCCTCCTCCGATTTGGTAGCTGCCGTGGTAGTGGTAGTGGTCTCCGTCTCGGCAGTGGTCACGGTGGTGGTGGTAGTAGTGGTCTCCTCGGTCTGGGTGGCGGTCTCGGCAGTTGTTTCGGGCGGAGCAGTCTCCGGCTCGGTGACGGTCACCGCCGCGGACTCATCGACTACAGATACGGAGCTGTCGGACTTGCTTTTCTTTTTGCCGCCGTCATCATCGTCCCTGTTGACGAGATACCCGGGTCTGTAAAACAGCGCTACTGCGGCTATGGCGGCACCGCCTATCAGCATGGTGATAAGGAATACCGCTGCCGGGTGTATGCCCTTCTTCTGCGGGGGAGCCGCTTGCGGCGCGGGCGGGATCGGTTGCTGATAAGGCTGCTGATACGCTGTCTGCTGGTAAGGCTGCTGTACCGGCTGCTGGTAGGTCTGCGGAGCGCTTTGCCGGGGCGGCGCAGGTTTTTTAGCGATAGTGCTCCCGCAGTTGTAGCAGAATACATCGTCATCTTTCAGCTGTTTTCCACATTTAGGACAGAACATATTATCACCTCTTTTTATATTTTTAAAAACAGATTAATATTTTCTTAATTATACCATGGTTTCCTTTGTTCGTCAATATAAAAATAAAATATATTTTAAAATATTATTGAGCCGGGATATTGAAATATCGCATAGAATATGATATAATAATATTCTGTGAAAGTATATTTTTGAGAGGAAAGTATGTATGAAAAAGCTGATATTCACCGCTGCGGGAGCCTGCTGTGCTGCCGCGGCGTATAAGCTGCTGACTCCGGTAACGGCTCACGCCTGGTTCTCGGACGCCCACAAGCAGCTGACCCAGGCAGCTCTCGAGCTGCTTGAAAAGGAAGGAAAGCAGAAGCAGGCGGCTTTCTATAAGCCCTACACCGAGCAGCTGCTGAAGGGCTGCGTAGACCCCGACCTTGAAGGCGACCCCGACAAGGGCGCCGGCACCCATTATTATTCCACAGCACTGCCCAAGGGCAAGGCGCTGCCTCAGAAGGAGGGCTACTATCCCAACCGTCTCGGCAGCTACTCCCGCAGCGCACGTACCTCTATGGAGGAAAACTACGCCGCTGCCCTTATGCTCTACCGGGCGGGCAGGACAGAGCAGGCGGTCTACGTCCTTGGCAGGGCGGTGCATTTTCTCGAGGATGTCGCCTGTCCTGTGCATACTGCAAATATGCAGTATAAGAAAAAGCCCAACAACCCTCACTACGCCTTTGAAAAGCTCGCCAATACTATCGTGGGCAAGCACCGCCCCGATAAGTACGACAAGCGGCTGAACAAGAGCTACTCAGGCGTGAGCTTTGAAAATCCTCTGAACAAGCTTGCAGCGGCTGCAAACAAGCACGCCGGCTTGGTGTCAAGGCTTGACCCTGTGGCTTTTGAGGGCGCGGTAAAGCAAATGGCGCCTTTGGCTTCCCAGAATGTCATGGCGCTGCTTATGCGCTTCTATGACGAGTGCCGCTCCGAGACGGGATTCCTTCCCGCCGACGGAAAGAAGTACACGCTCCGCAGTGAGTCGAGCGGGCTGGTCATCACCGTCACCTCCAAGTGCCTGACCCTAGAGCCTGCCGACAAGGAAAAGGAGCAGAAGCTTATGTTTGTCATGGGCGACATGGGGAGCTTCGCCTTCAAGACCGAGGAGGGCGGCTACGTCACCGGCGATATCAAGGGCTACGAGTACCCCAAGCGCGGCACCGAGGCTTCGCAGTTCCGCTTAGCACCCATGGGCGGCAACAAGTGGCGTATCACCACCAAGGCGTCCGGCTATTCAAAGGTGCTTGCCTGCGGCAGATCGGGAGCACTCCAGCTTGCGGACTTTGTCCCCGGCGACAAGAGTATGCTCTGGTCACTGAACTGAGAAAAATATCCAGCCCGATAGTTGTGCGATGTTACAATTATCGGGCTGTCAATATATATGATTTGTATAATTTGTTGCAAAAAGCTTGACATTCTGCGCGGAAACATGGTATAATAACAACGGGAAAGTATGCTCGCGTGTCTTTTTTATCGCGGGCAGGTCAGTGTTTCAGGAGGCTGATATTATGATCAAGAGGATAGCAGCAGGGCTGGTAGGAGCGGCGACTCTTTTATCGGCGGCGGCAGCTCCCGCAGCGTCTGTAATCACGGCTTATGCCGATGACGTTTATGCCTGTGACTTTACGATCGGCGGCTCAAAGTATGTTGAGCAGGAGATAGAGAAAAAATACGGCGCCGACGGACTTGCTCTTTATAACATGATAGTTGAACAGCTGGCGGATTATGCCTACAACGGCACCGATATCGAGGACAAGCTGACTATAAATGTTGACAGAAGTATAAAGATCGAATATACTCAGGGCAGCTCGATAGTAGGATATGTTTTCAAGAACAATCCGCAGTTCTACTGGCTGGGCAACAGCTGGGCTTACGATATGTGGAGACCCTACGGAACTACCGACTGGCTCATAGGCAACGTAAGGCTGGCTGTTATCGACGAGTTCAAGAACGGCGAGCACCGGCGTGAGACCTCGGCTCAGCTTGCCGAAAAGCTTTATGAATATCACGATCTTGTGGCTTCAAAGGAGACTGCCCTTGAAAAGATAATGGCGGTCAACGACAAGATCGACAATGAGACCTTCTACGTTTCGGCGGACGAGATATCTCACCGCTCGATAGGCTGCCTGCTCCGGCACGAATGTGTTTGCGAGGGCTATTCCAAGGCGTTCCAGCTTGTCTGCAACCGTGAGGGCATCGCGGACAACGTGTTCGTTGAGGGTATAGGCTACAACGGCGCCGGAAGTGAAGCTCACGGCTGGAATATCGTTCAGTTTGACGGCGCATGGTATTATGTGGACTCCACCTGGAACGATATAATAATCACCGATCAGCACGGCAACTATCTCGACAATTCCTCGCGCTGGCATGATTACTTTATGCGCGGCAGCGCGTATATGGAAGCCGATCATGACGTTGGTGCGCATTTGTATGCGTCACAGGTCACCGATGACAGCATGAAGTATCTCGATTATCCGGCAGCTTCGCCTGTTGACCTGAAGGCTTACCGCTATGGCGGCAGCATGAGACTGGGCGACAGCATGGAGTACACTCTCTATTGCGCGGCGGTCAACGAGAATGAGTATGAGAACTCGAAATATTCCTTTATCGTCAATATCGACGGCGTGCAGCAGGATATCCCCGGTATCAAGCAGGTCATAGACGGACGCAGCCTGGTGGTGTTCACCATGGATATCCCGGTGAAGAATATCGCCGATACTATAGGCGGCACTCTGACCGTTCAGGACAGCGACAACGGATTCAGCTTCAGCGCTGATTATGATATCTCCGCAAAGGATTACCTCACCGAGCTTTACGATACGTCGGAGGGTACACAGCGTGCTTTGGCGGCAGCGGCGCTCAATTACGCGGCGGCGGCTCAGGAGTACAAGGCATACAACACCGGCGATCTCGCAAACGGCGGTATTTGGGAGACCGACAGAGAGACTGCTGCGGTAACTCCCGAAATGCTCAGCGGCGGGTATCAGCTTGAGGATAATGACAACGGCGTGAGGATAGCTGCCGCGGCTCTGGATATGATGTCCAGGACCCGCATAAAGGTGTACTTCCGTCTGGATGATAGCTACGCCGCTTCATACAATGACGGCACCGGCAGAGCGGAAGCGCGTATCACCGGCACCGACGGCTCGGTACAGACCGTCACCATAAACAGCGCTTACGAGAGACTCGGCAAGTGCGGCAGGGACGGCGAGCTTTACTGGGTGGAGACTAACGGCATCTCTCCGGTCAACTACTCGGTACCCGTTAAGGTTGAGATAAACGCCGACGGCGAGACCTCTGTGGATACGCTCAGCTACAGCGTTTATGACTATTTCAGAGGCAAGTGTACCGCTGATACCGGCATCGAGAAGGTAGTTTCCACAATGTATGCCTACGGCAAAGCCGCTGAGGCGTATGTGGGCTGATGACAGAATATTTTTCAGACGGACGGCTTTCCGCTGTCCGTCTTTGATTTGAAAGGAAAGTGTATGGAAGAAAAGAAAAAAGCCGCTCTTGCCGCGGTTCTGCTTATGGTGATAGTGATAGCGGTGACGGTGACGGTATCCGGCAGGAGCGGTATCGGCAGCAAGAGCAGCAGCTCCCAAGGCGATAAGAGCGCGGCGGCGTCCGCTGAAGGGAAGGAGCCCTCCGGAAATACCGCCGACACCCCGGGGGACAGCGAAGCGGCGGAAAAGGAGACCGTGTCTTCCGACAGCGCTTCAGCTGTGACCGACAGCGACAAAACGGTGCTGCCGGACAGCGGGGCTGAATCCGACGATCACTCCTCCGACATCAAGCCGGGCAGCGATGACAGTCACCGCTCGGATAATGACAGCAGGCAGGGCGGAAGCGACAGCCCCGGCTCGGATAACAGCTCCCGGAAGGACGATAACAGCTTGCGGGCAGACGGCTCCTCTGAGGGCGGAAAGGACAGCAGTTCAAAGGGCGGCTCCGACAGCGGGGGAGAGCTACCCATTCTCCCGCCGGGCGATTCCGAAGCGGAGCCGATAGTGCCTCCCCAGCCGGAGGACAGCTCCTCACAGAGCGGCAAAAAGGAGGACAGCAGCTCCAAGGCTGACGAGTATCGCAGCGACAGCGGCATAGAGCTGCCTATAATACCGGTATGACGACAAAAATATCCGACAGAGGGTGCGAAGCTCTGTCGGATATTTTTCTATAGAGATGTTATGAAAGATGACTTAGAGATACTTTACAAGCTCACCGATGACCGGCTTCATGCGCTCGTCGGAAAGACCGAAGTCCATCTGTCTGTAGCTCCATGCCGCGCGGCTGATGTTGTACTTCTCGAACACGCTGTTTATGACCTTGAACCACTTGAGGGTGTCCTCGGGGGAAACGATGTCGATAACGCCGTACTCGCCGCAGTAGATGCCGGTGCCCTCAGCCTCAGCCTTGTCGATAGCCTGCTTGAACAGGTGCTCGAACAGATCGGGAGTGATGTTGGACTCCTCAAAGGTGCAGCGTGCCGCCTGGTCTATCTCACGCGCCCAGGGAGCGCCCTGGTGGGTGAACTCCAGCGGGGAGTAGCAGTGGAAGTTGTAGAATACATTCTCGTCATAAGGCTTTGCGAGATCCTTCACCGACTCGGGAGAATTGTTCCAGTAGCTGCCCACCAGCACGGGAATGTCGGGAGCGTACTTTCTGATAGTGGCTATGCAGTCGTATGCAACCTTGTTCCATACGTCGATAAAGTGCTGCTCGGTAACTTCGTTGAGAAGCTCAAACGCCGCCATATCCGAGTACTTGCCGAATGCCTTGGCAAGCTGCTCCCAGAGGTTTATAAAGCGCTTCTGGTAAGCCTCGTTCTCAAAGAACCCGCTCTCCTTTTCTCCGAAGTCGAAGGAGAAGCCGGCGGTCTTGTGAAGATCGATTATTATATTGAGTCCGTACTTCTTGGCAAGTCCCATAGCCCTGTCTATGCGGTCAAAGCCATCCTGCTTGTATGTGCCGTCCTCATTTTCGAGGATATTGTAATCTATCGGCAGACGAACATGGTCAAGCCCCCAGTCCGCGATAGTCTTGAAATCCTCTTCCTTGATGAAATTATCCAGTCTGTCCTTGCTGTAATCGCACTGGGAAAACCAGCCGCCGAGGTTGATACCTCTGTTGAAACCGTTGAGTTTTTTCATGTTGCTACCTCCGTGTGTCTGATTTCCGTTTCGTGTTGTAAATATTATAATATGAAACAGCAAAAAAAGATATCACAAAGATAATAAAAATAATAATTCGGTAATCTATATTTAATTGGTATACTTAATGCCTGATATCAAAGCTCCTGCTGTCCTCGGTGGGTATAGTCTTGACGTCAAGGTTGTCGATATGCACGAACCTTGCGCCCTCAACCTCCATGATAACGCTGTCGATGTCCCGCTCGCTGCCCTCAAGCTCACATTCCACTGAGCCGTCATAGCAGTTGCGCACCCAGCCGGTGACGCCGTATGTCTGCGCCGCGTAGTACATGGTGTAGCGAAAGCCTACCCCCTGCACTCTGCCGTAAAACCTTATCCTGCGTCTTATCTTCTTCATGGGTCAGCCCTCCGTCTGTTCGCGGCTGCGGTGCTCCTCCAGCAGCTGAGTCGTGCTTTCGGAAAGCTCCGAGAACAGCGCGTCTCTGCCGCTTCTTGCGAGCCGCTTGAACGCCGCGATCAGCACCTTCTGCTGTTCGGGCGCAAGTCTGCGGAGCGCACCCAGCACCGCGCTGTAGGCGTGGAACCTGCCCTTGCCAAGCTCGGTGAAGGTCTCGGCTTCGGGAGCCTCCAGCACATCGAATACCGCCTTGACCAGCATTCTCCTGCTCTCATCGTCCATTTCGGACAGCCAGGAGCTCATGGTCTTGTTGATTATGCTGCCGGTGGTGGAAAGCTCCTGCGCCAGCTCCAGGCGGGTGCCTTTGAGCTGCCAGGTGTAGGTGATGTGCTGATTTATGCCGGAAGCGCTGCTGCGGACTATGCTGTGTTTCACGTTTGCCGTAAGCAGCTGCCCCACCAGCGAGCTTTCCGGGATAACGCTCTCTATCCTGCCGATTATCCTGCGGTACTGCTCCGAGTTCGCGATCTCGTCCCGGAATCCGGGGCCGTCGAAGTCGAAGATCCGGTCTATCCTGTCCCGTATCTCGTCGGCACAGTACATCGCCGCGTAGACGGAAAGATTCCCGCCCTTTGAGTGTCCGCCCAGCATAAGCCTGTACTCCGAGCCGGCGAAGTTCTCGGCAATATATTTCACCGCGCTTTTCTGTGAGGGCGTCTCGTTCAGATAGCTGAAATTGAAGTCCTCCTTCCAGCCGACTATGGTGTCATCGGTGCCGCGGAAGGATATAAACCGCCTGTCGTCGGGGAGTATGCAGGTGAGCGCCGCGAACTGCTTGCCCCGCTCCTCGTCGGTCTCGGTAACGTAGCCGTCCAGCATGATGTTCCCGAATCTTACGGTACCCTTCAGCTTTTCTATAAGCTGACAGTCCTCTTTAAAGGTGACGATCCTCAGCTTTTCGGGAACGCTCTCCGGATCAAAGCGCATAGCTGCAACTGTGAGCGGCATGGGTCTGCCGGAGCAGGGCTCAAGTATGCCTTCAAAGGGCACGTAGCTCAGCTGCGCCAGTATGAGCGCGTCTGTCACGCAAAACGGCGAGGCTTCAAACGAAAGATCGCCGCGCCAGTCGATGTAATCTATCAGATTTGCCATTATCTTATTCTCTTTCTGCGTCTTATCAAATAAACAGCAACGCCTGCCGCCAGACAGGCTCCGACTGCCTTAAATGTCGGACGGTTCTTTCTGGGCTTGGCGTCCACAAGCGGGTCATTGCTTTCGTGAAGCTCCGACAGCCTGCTGCCGCTGCCGTCCTTGTTTTGAGTGTCGCTGCCGTATTCCAGCGCGTCGAACTTTACCGTGCCGGAGTTCACCGTCACCTTCGCCGTGTGCTCGCCGTAGCCCAGACTGTAGCGGTGCCAGAAGGCTTCCTTTGCTGCCGAGCCGTTGACCTGCTCGCTTTCTGCCGCCGTGCTGCCGTCTATCTCCACGGTGATCTGTGCGTTGTCAGCCCTGCCGATAAGCGCCAGGCTGTCGCCCTCAAAGGAAAATTCAAGACTGCCGTCCGATGTCTCTGAGGTGGTGCGGTAGTGACAGGTAAAGCTGTCGGAGGTGTCGTGCGTCCAGCTGTCGCTGTATTTGACGGCGTTGTCAAGCTCGTCAACGCGGTTGACATAGCTGGTGAGCTCTGACGGCACTATCTCCAGATCGTCGAACTTGTTGTTCTCGTATGCGCTGAGCAGCGCTGCGCGTCCCGAGAATGTCACGGCACCGTCTATCTTTACGCTGGAAAGCGGTGAGCCGTCGATACCTGCCGAGATAACATCGCCCTCGGCAAGCACCGAGACCGTGTGCCATACGTCCGGGTCAAAGCCGTGTATGCTGCCCTGGTCAAGTATGTCGTTCATGTGCCGCAGCTGCCAGCTGCCGTCGCCGTAGAGCAGCAGACTGTATCCGCTGCGTGCTCCCGGTGCCGCGGAATTGATATACCTCGCCGCGACGCCTGCGTAGTTGTCGGCAGAGCCGTCTGCAAGCTTTATCCCGGCAGTCACCGAGTAGTTCGCCCAGCTGTCATCGCCGAAAGTGGTGACCGGGTCATTTGAGTTTTCTTTTTCGGTCAGCTTTTGCTCCAGCACGCTGCCGCGCTTATCGTCAGCCGTCACCTTAAAGCTGCCGCTTATGTCATTGGTGTATCTGGGAGCGTTTTCACGCAGCGTCAGATAGTTTTCGGGGTAGTCTGCGTATTCAAAGTCATCGCTGTAGGGGAGGGTGAGCCGCGAGTAGTCCTTGCCTGCGGAGAGCGGCTCCGGGGCGGTGCTGAGCGTCGTCACCGTCACTATCGAATACGGCTTGACCGTCAGCGTGTATACGCTGCTGCCGCCCTGCCTTTCGGGAGTCACCGACATGATGTTCCTCAGGTAGTTGTTATTGTATACCTGCCCCTCGTCGGGAGCCCTTGTCTCCCAGACCTGCACAGCCCTGTCTGCCTTCACGATGTTTTTGACATCGACAGCACACCGCTGCTCGGAACCGGAGTTGTTGACAAAGATCACCGAATAGTCGCCTGTCTGCGGATCGGTGAGGGTCATGCAGTTTTCGCTGCAACCGCTTTTGACAAACTGCCAGCCCGGCTCGGAAAAGAGCGAGAAATGCTCCGCCATGAAGAAGCCGCCGCCGGCTTCGGTGTATCCTGACCAGGGCTCGCAGGCGGTGACGAGCTGTCCGGGTAAATATTCAGCGCCGCTGTAGCAAGCCGCTGCCGCCGGCTGGAACTCGTACATGGTAAAGCCGCCGTCGGCGTACATACCTGCTATCCGCCGGGCGACGTCCAGCATACTGCTGGCACCGGATATCCCGCTGCCGTCGGCGTTTGCGGCGTATTTTTCCGTCACTCCGGGCGCTGCGCCCGCACAGGTATGCGGGTCAGCGGGAGTGTCATCGGAGACCGTAAGCTCTATATCGGGAGCGATCTTCTTTATCTCATCTGCGATCAGAAGCTCCGGACTGCCCGGCTCCAGCCGCAGACTGCTTATTTTCAGAGGGCCTTCCGGATCGAAAAACAGTCTCAGCAGGCGGTCATACTCCTCCGGCTGCTCTGATCTGTAGTCCAGCAGCAGCCGCGACGAGCAGCCTGTATCCGCGCAGCCGAACCCGCGCCATGGACTCCCGGTGTCCGCAGTGCTGCCGTCTATTATTATAGCTGTATCATAAGCGGAAGCAGTGCCCGTGTCGGCAAACGCGGCGGCGGGAGCCGTCAGCGCTGTCAGTGCCGCGGTGCAGACAACAGCGGTAGTTCTTCTGAATAGCATTATTTACCCCGTAAATGTCTTAAACGTTAAATCTGAACAGAACGATGTCGCCGTCCTGCATAACGTACTCCTTGCCCTCCGAGCGGACGAGTCCCTTTTCCTTTGCGGCGTTCATGGAACCGCACGCCATAAGATCGTCAAAGGAGACCACCTCGGCGCGGATAAAGCCCTTCTCAAAGTCGGAGTGTATCTTTCCGGCAGCCTGGGGAGCCTTTGTGCCGCGCTTTATCGTCCAGGCGCGAACCTCCGGCTTGCCGGCGGTGAGGTAGGAGATCAGTCCCAGCAGGCTGTAGCCCGCGGAGATGATACGGTCAAGACCCGACTGCTCCAGACCTAAGTCAGAGAGGAACAGCGCCTTCTCCTCATCGTCCATGTCGCTTATCTCAGCTTCAAGCTGGGCGCATATGGGGAACACGGCAGAGCCTTCCGCGTCGGCTATCTCCTTGACCTTCATGTAGTTGGGATTGCTCTCAACGCCGTTGGTGAAGTCCTCGTCCGAGAGGTTCGCCGCGTAGATAACGGGCTTGAGCGACAGCAGGGGAGTCTCCTTCAGCCAGTCCAGCTGCTCCTCTGTCATGTCGAAGGCGCGGGCTGCCTTGCCCTCTTCCATGAATGCCTTCAGTTCCTCTAAGAACTCCACCTGATTCGCCAGAGAGCGGTCACCCTTCATAGCCTTCTTGGTGCGGTCAAGCTTGCGCTCGATAAGCTCTATGTCCGAGAGTATAAGCTCTAAGTCGATAGTCTCGATGTCGCGGGCGGGGTCTATGCTGCCGTCAACGTGGATTATGTTGTCGTTCTCAAAGCAGCGTACAACGTGTACGACGGCGTCCACCTCGCGGATATTTGCGAGGAACTTGTTTCCCAGACCCTCGCCCTTTGAGGCGCCCTTTACCAGTCCCGCGATGTCCACGAACTCCAGCGTGGCGGGAGTGAACTTATCCGGGTCATACATCTCAGCCAGCTTGTCAAGACGTGCGTCCGGCACGCTCACGATGCCCACATTCGGCTCGATAGTGCAGAAGGGGTAGTTGGCGCTTTCTGCGCCGGCGTTTGTCAGTGCGTTAAACAGAGTGGACTTGCCCACATTCGGCAGTCCTACCATTCCTAATTTCATACTATGTATTCCTTTCATGAATATGTCCCCCGCCCCATATCAAGGCAGGGAACATACTTAGCTTACTTTGTGAGCTGCTTAGTCCTTGCAGCACTTCTTCTTGTCATTGCAGTCTTCATCGTCATCGTCGGCGGCAAGCTCGGTGTTGTATACCTGGTTGTTGCTGCCTACGCTGGTGTTGCCCTTGGGGGAGATCAGCATACCGATAACAAGTCCCAGCAGGAAGAAGGAAACGCTCATCCAGAGAGCCTCGTCCTTTGAAACGAAGTCCTCTACCTTGTTCTTGATCGTGCCTACCTGAGACCTGATAACGCTTACCTGGTCACTGAGTCTGTCGATGTTCACGGCGTCGATAACGTTAGCCTTGATGTTTTGAAGCTTTTCAATGTCCACTTTTTTCATTTTGATAAACCTCCGTTTTATATATTATCCCGCAGGGGGGATCGTTTACTTTATTCCACTGATTTCAGTGATTCTACCATGTCTATCCGCTTCAGCTTGAAGTATAGCAGGAAATTCACCAGACCGGCGAACAGCACCGTGATAGCCGCGCCGCAAAGGTACGCCCACCATATCAGCGTGCGGTTGAACATCACCTGCTCTATCTCGACTGTCGCCACCACGAACAGGTGCAGCAGCCGTCCCAGCCCCAGACCTATGATAATGCCTATCAGTGTGGATATCACGTTCTCGCGGTAGAGATAAGCTCCCGTCTCGCCGTCGTAGAAGCCCAGCACCTTTATAGTCGCAAGCTCTCTGCGGCGCTCGGTGATGTTTATGTCGGCAAGGTTGTAAAGCACCGTCACCGACAGGAACGCGGCACAGATTATCAGCATCAGGGTGATAGCGTCCATAGTCTTTATAGACCGCCGGAAGCCCTTGACCGATTCGCTGATAAAGCTTGCGCCGATTATGCGCTTGTCGGCGATTATCTGCTCCTGCACGGCGGATTCATCTGCGCCCTCGCGCACATTCATTATCGCCACGTTGAAGGGCTCCTCGCCGAAGGTCTTGTCGTAGCTTTCCTTTGTCATGTAGACGTAGTTCAAAGCGTAGTTCCTGACAATGCCGTAAAGCATTACGGTATGCACATCGCCGTTTGGATCGGTGATGTCTATTTTATCCCCCGCCTTTACATCCATAAGACGCGCCAGCTTCTGACTGATTATCACGCCGTCATTGACGTCCAGCTTTTTGCCGTCAGGGGCTTTTAGTGAGATGTACTTGTCCGGCTTGCCGCCCAGAGCTATCATGTTCGTAAGATACTTCTCTCCGCCGGCAGAAACGCTCATGCTCTTGAATACAGCCGGGACGTAACATTCCACGCCGTCGCACTCGTCCAGCGCCTGCCAGGGGGTCTCTTCGTCGGTGTTGAGGGCGGCTATTGCCGAGTAGGTGAATACTCCGCCGAACTGCCGGTCAACTATCGAGCTTACGGAATATTTCAGCCCGAAGCCGGTGATGATAAGCGCCGTGCAGCCGGAGACTCCCACCAGCGTCATGATGAATCGCTTCTTGTACCGCATAAGATTGCGTATCGTGACCTTCATGAGAAAGCTAAGCCTGCCCCAGAATTTCGGGAACCGTTCCAGGAACACCCGCTTGCCTTTTCTGGGCGGGCGGGGACGCATGATGAACGCTGGCTCGTCGGAAAGCTCACGCAGACAGGTGGATACCACCGCCGCCCCGGTGAGCGCCGCAGATACCGCCGCTGCCGCCAGCATATAGCCCGTGCGTATCGGCGTCTGTGCGCCGGGTACGCAGTACATTATCTTGTAGGTGTTTATAATGATGAGCGGGAACAGCTTCATGCCCGCAGCCGAGCCGATCACACTTCCGATGACCGCAGCCGTCACGCCGTAGGTCAGATACTTTGCGAGTATCGCCCCGCCGGTGTAGCCCATAGCCTTGTAGGAGCCTATCACCGTGCGCTGCTCCTCCACCATGCGGGTCATGGCGGTCATGCAGACCAGCGCCGCTATCAGCACAAAGAAAAGCGGGAACGCCTTGGATACGTTGTTGACCTTGTCGGCGTCGTCGCGGTAACCGGTGTAGTCGCCGGAGGAAAACCGCGTCTCGTGATAGAACCTGAGATCGGGGAGGTGCTTGACATCCTCCATGGCGAGCGCCATTTGCTCCCGTGCGTCCTCTAGCTGCTCTGAGTACTCGGCGCGGACGGAGCCGTCCTTGTCATTCAGCAGCCTGTCCAGAGCGTCCACCTTCTGCTCGGCAGAGGATATGGCAGCCTTTGCGATAATGCTCTTGCTGTCCTTGTATTCCTCCCGCAGCTTCACCGCCGCCTCCAGCGCCTGCTGATATACCGTCATAAGCTGGTCACGGTCATAGGCGAGCATCTGCTCGGTGAGAGTTATCTTGTCCTGAGCGGCAGTTATCTTGCCCTGAGCGTTAGCGGTGATACTGTCATAGCGCTTTTTCTCGCTAGCCTCGAAAGCCTCTATAGCGGGCTTGCCCAGCCTTTCCACCGCATCGCTGTATTCCTCCGAAAAGGGATCGAGCCCGTCGGTGCCCTCGAGCTTTACGTACAGATCGGTGTAGTAGTTGCAGGTGAACGCCGACTCGGGAATATATATGTTTGAGTTGACAGTGCCGCTGCCGATAGCCGCTGCCTCGCGCTCAAAGCCGATGTACAGCGGGCTTATCACTATCCCGACGATCTCAAAGCTGTCGGTGCAGAGCGTGTCGTATATCGCGGAGTCTCCGCCGGGTGCGGTAAGAGTGAGAGTCTCGCCTATTTTAAAGCTCTCCGGCGAGGACAGCTTGACCTCTACGGCGCACTCGTTTTTGTTCTCCGGCAGTCTGCCTTCAACTACCTCCGGCTTGTTGAGGTAATTGGGGCTGTCCTCGCTTATGTTCTCGATAAGGGACAGCGCCTTCAGCACAACGCTGGTGTTGTTGTAGTTGTAGCAGACCTCCTTGGAGTAGCCGGCGTATGCGCCCTCAACGTTGTCGGCGGCGCGCACGGCAGCTATCTCGTCCGACCGCACGCCGATGTTGGAGCGCAGCCTGAGATCCATAAGCCGGTTCTCGACAAAGTAATCGGAAGCCGTGGATATCATATCGGGACGTGTAGCCTTGAGCCCTGTAAAGAACCCGCAGCCCAGCGCCACTATCACAAGTATCGACATGAACCGCCCGAAGGTGCGGCGTATCTCGCGGAGTGTGTCTTTAAGAATCAGCATCAGGTGTCTTCCATCATGTAATCAAAGTGTCTGCGGTAGCGTTTGGGTATATTTATACCGACCATAAGCCCCATATGCGACAGCACATCAGATATGACCGCAAATCCGTCCTTGTAAAAAGCTGTTATGCGGTGCTGTTTATCATTGATGTTCTTGTAGTCCGGCGGGCAGACGAAAGTCCAGTCTGCGCCTTCATTGTCCAGAACGATACGGAAATACCGGTCTATCTGCCGGGAGTCTATGCCTGTTTTTTCTAGCAGGATGTGATGCTCAACTGCTTCGTCTATGTGGGACATTATCACCGTTTCTCCGTCAAATGATATCAGGACAAGCAGTGGTTCTCCGGCTTTTATGGCAGCATCGGTGCTGCTTTTGTCGGGGTAATTTATGACCTTCATGCGGGATCACTCCCCGAACATCTGCTTGGACAGCTTGCCCAGTATCTCTACGCCCTTTACGATCTTTTCATCGGTGGGGGTGGAGAAGTTGAGACGGAAGGAGCGGGTCTGGTCAGATCCGTTTATGGTGAACGCCGTGCCGGGAACTATCGCTACCTTGTAGTCGCGTACCGCTGTCGTGCAGAAATCTACCATTTGCTGCGTGGTCACGCCCTCGGGGAGAGTACACCAGATGAACAGTCCGCCCTGGGGACGGGTGTATTCTATGCTGCCGGAGAAGTTCTTGGCGATCCCGTCCAGCATAAGACCGCACTTGTGCTCGTAAACGCCGTGCAGGCTGTTTATGTATTTATCCATGTCGTTCTGCTTAATGAAGCGCTCGCAGAGCATCTGTGACCACATGGGGGTGTGTACGTCAGCTACCTGCTTGCAGACCACCATTTTCTGTATAACGTCCTTGTGCGCCACAACATAGCCCACGCGGATACCCGGCGAAAGTATTTTTGAGAAGGTGCCGGAGTAGATCACCGAGCCGTCGGTGTCGAGCTGCTTTATGCTCTTTATGTCCTCGCCGGCAAAGCGCAGATCGCCGTAGGGGTTGTCCTCTAAGATAACAGCGCCGTACTTGTGGCACATAGCGTAGATCTTGACGCGCTTTTCCCAGGAAAGAGTAATGCCGGTGGGGTTCTGGAAATTGGGTATCAGGTAAACGAGCTTTACGCCGCCTTCCTTCAGCTTCTCCTCGAGAGCGTCGGTGTTGATGCCGTCCTGCTCCATTTCCACTCCCACCAGGTTGACATTGTAGGAACGGAAAGCGTTCAGCGAGCCGATGAAGCTGGGAGCCTCGGCGATAAGAGTGTCGCCCTCGTTGCAGAGCACCTTTGCGGCAAGCTCGTTAGCCTGCTGAGCGCCGCTGGTTATGATAAGATCGTCATACCGGGGATCGAATATACCGCGCTTTTCCAGCATTTCCTTCAGCTTGTCGCGCAGCGGCTGATAGCCCTCGGTGACGCCGTACTGGTAAGCGATGTTCGGCTGCTCCTTGAGAAGCTGAGCGGATATCTCGGTGAGCTGCTCAAAGGGCAGAGCCTCCGGCGCGGGTGAGCCGGCTGCGAGGGATATGACCTCCGGGTCAGCGGAGTATTTGAGTATCTCTCTTATAGCCGAAGCCTGAAGTCCGGCTACCTTGTTGGAAAAAGTAAATTTTCTGGGCTGTTGATTTAAAACTTCCATTGTTATGTTCCTCTCTTTTAAAGAAAATTATATACTCTTTTATTATAGCATATCCCGAAGCTTTTTGCAAGGGGTCAAAAGCAAAAATTCTGCCGGGCGGTCAGAAGTGAAGATCCGGTGTTCGGATAAAAGAAAAATTATTTTACAAAACCTATTGCATTTTGGGTAAAAATATTGTATAATATTTGTGTGGCAATATTTCGGACAAGCGTCCAATAAAAATAGTTAGGAGAATCACGCTATGAAAATGTTAGACACTATCGGCTTTGTTGAGCAGGTTGACCCCGCAGTAGGCGCAGCTATGCAGAAGGAGCTGGCTCGTCAGCGCCGCAATCTGGAGCTTATCGCAAGCGAGAACATCGTTTCCCCCGCAGTTATGGCGGCTATGGGCTCGGTGCTCACCAACAAGTACGCTGAGGGCTATCCCGGCAAGCGCTACTATGGCGGCTGCGAGGAGGTAGACGTTGTTGAGCAGATCGCCATTGACCGCGCCTGTGAGCTGTTCGGCGCTAAGTTTGCAAACGTTCAGCCTCACTCGGGTGCTCAGGCTAATACCGCTGTTTACTTCGCTCTTCTCAAGCCCGGCGACACCGTTATGGGTATGTCCCTCGACAACGGCGGACACCTTACCCACGGCAGCCCCGTAAACATCTCGGGCAAGTACTTCAACTTCGTTCCCTACGGCGTTGACGACAACGGCTTTATCGACTACGACGCTCTTGAGGCTCAGGCTAAGGAGGTCAAGCCCAAGCTTATCGTTGCCGGCGCTTCCGCGTATCCGAGAGCTATCGACTTTGAGCGTCTTTCCAAGATCGCTAAGTCCGTTGAGGCTTACTTAATGGTAGATATGGCTCACATCGCGGGTCTTGTGGCTGCCGGTCAGCACCAGTCTCCCGTGCCTTTCGCCGATATCACCACCACCACCACCCACAAGACCCTCCGCGGCCCCAGAGGCGGTCTTATCCTCACCAATGACGAGGCGCTTGCAAAGAAGATCAACTCCGCAATATTCCCCGGAACTCAGGGCGGCCCTCTTATGCACGTTATCGCAGGCAAGGCTGTATGCTTCGGCGAGGCTCTCAAGCCCGAGTTCAAGGCTTACGGCGAGCAGATCGTAAAGAACGCTCAGGCACTTGCAAAGGGACTTCTTGACCGCGGCTTCGATCTCGTTTCCGGCGGCACCGACAACCACCTCATGCTTGCAGACCTGAGACCCTTCGGCATCACCGGCAAGAAGCTCCAGAACGATCTGGACGAGGTATACATCACCGTAAACAAGAACGCTATCCCCAATGACCCCGAGTCTCCCTTCGTGACCTCCGGCGTCCGTATCGGCACTCCCGCCGTTACCACCCGCGGTCTTGTTGAAGAGGATATGATCGAGATAGCAGAATGTATCACCCTTGCGGCTAAGGACATCGACGCCAACAAGGAAGCTATCCGCGAGAGAGTAAACGCTATCTGCGCCAAGTATCCTCTCTACGAATAATTTAAGGCACTTTTGCAGCGGACGCGCAGAACAAGCTCACTTGTCCTATGCGCCTGCTTTTGCAGATCAATTTAATAAAAGGAGTGAACTGTTATGTATTCCAACACCCAGAAGTATGCGGCTGAGGCATTTGGAACATTTGTTCTGGTTTTCTTCGGCTGCGGCACCGCAATGGTGACAGGCGCTAACGTAGTTGCCACGTCCCTTGCATTCGGTCTTTCCATTCTCGTTGCCGCCTACACGATAGGGCCTATCAGCGGAGCACATCTCAACCCCGCGGTATCCTTCGGTATGTTCTTTGACGGCAGAATGAAGATCGGCGAAGCTATCGGCTACACGATAAGTCAGATCGTCGGCGCGTTTGTCGCCACCCTCTGCCATGTGGTACTGGTGCTCTGCGGTATGCTTTCCTACACCGACATGGACGGCGACAGGGTAAAGGCTTCCATCAGCGAGGTATCCTTCGGAGCAAACGGCTTCGGTGATCTGAACTTCGTCGGCGCTCTGCTGACCGAGGTCATTCTCACCTTCGTGTTCGTTCTTGTTATCCTCTGCGTTACCCAGAGCGACGACGAGGGCACTTCCAAGCACGCCGGACTGTTCATCGCGGCTGCTCTTACCTTTGTTCATCTGGTAGGCATCGGTCTGACCGGCACATCTGTAAACCCCGCAAGAAGCATCGCTCCCGCGATCTTCGCTATCGGCGCTACCGACGGTCATTCGCTGCTCCAGCTCTGGGTGTTCATCGTAGGACCTATAGCAGGTGCATTCCTGGCTGCATTCATGAATACAGCTCTTATCAAAAAGAAGTAAGCGATAGTTAAAAGCCCGGGGCTGAGTCCTCGGGCTTTTTGTTCAAGTGAAACAAATATACGTCTGACCATTTGTGCAAAAAGTAGGATATTTTCGTTTTTGCAAAAAAAGTGTTACACTTTCCGTTTTTATTTTGAATGTATATAACAGAGGGCGGTGAAATGCCCCGGTCAAAAATTTGCTATAGATACAGGAGGACGAGACAATGAAAACTTCAAAATTTGTATGCGCTGCACTCGCAGCTGTTATGACAACAGGTATGGTAAGCGGAGTGACCGCTTCGGCAGATCAGCCGGCATCGTTACAGCCGGACAGCGGTATCACAGCCGTTGAGGGCTATAAAAAGGACGAGCTGTACAACGAGCTTATCGAGAGCGGCTATAAGGTAAGAGACGACGGTCTTGTTTACTGGCAGGCGAAAAAAAGCATAAATGTGGTTGCCTATATCGGCGACGGCGAGGAACTTGTTATCCCCGCAGAGATCGACGGTATCCCCGTTAAAAGCATAACCGGTACTTACCAGTTAGATGACAGCGACTTCGTGGATTACGGTCTTATTAGGCTTCCCACTCTGAAAAAGCTGGTGATCGAAGCGCCTGTCAAGGAGATCCCTTACATTTTCACCGACTGCAAGAAGCTTGAATCGGTGACCTTGCCCGACACCGTAAAGAAGATCGATGATGACATGGACGGCGGCTGCTGTGCTTTCGCAGGCTGCACAAAGCTCACGGAAGTAAATATGCCCGATACCGTTGAGTATGTAAGCGGCGCCGCTTTCATGGACACTCCCTGGCTGAAGGCAAGGGAAGAGAAGGAAGGTCTCGTTATCATCGGCAAGAGCCTGCTCAGCGGCAGACAGGCAAAGGGCAAGGTGGTCATCCCGAAGAAGGTCGAGAACGTATGCACTGAGGCATTCAGAGACAACACCGGCATGACCGAGCTTGTGGTACCCGCGACTGTAAAGGATTTCAGCTATGCTATCTGGAACACTACCGGTCTTGAAAAGCTGACCTTCAAGAACGGCTTCGACGGGCTGTACAGCTCCATAAGACGCGACGACGCGCCCAATCTGAAAAAGGTCATCATACCGCCCAGCTTCACAAAGGCAGGCGTAGAGCACGTAGTGGGCTTCTGCAAGGATGAAGGCGACTGGGAGGATTATATCAACAGGAATGCCACCTACTATTACTACAAGGGCACTGTTGCCGACAAGGTGCTGAACAACAAGAAGGTAGAGGGCTACAAGGAGCTGAAAAAGTCGGTGCTCCCCGGCAAGACAAAGAGCGTAAAGGTCGCTGCAAAGCATGGCGCGGCTAAGGTCACATGGCAGACCGTTTCCACCGCAACAGGCTATCAGGTGCAGATCTCCCCGGTAAAGACCTTCAAGAAGGGCGTCAAGACCAAGTACATCAAGAACAAAAAGACCAAGACCTATACCTTCAAGAACCTCAAGTCCGGCAGGAAGTACTATGTGCGTATGCGTACATACAAGACTATCGGCGGCAAGAAGTATTACGGAAACTTCACAAAGACCAGATTCGTCACCGTAAAGTGACAGCATAAGATAAAAGCATTCGCCTGTCGGGAATATCCCCGGCAGGCGATTTTTCGCATTATACTGCACTTTTTTGCTTTATTGTATTAATGTCTGAAAAAATATTGCAAAAATTTCTCATGTGTTAAAATGTTGATGCATATAATTCATCTTCGATATATTTATAAAAGACCGCTGATATAATGTAGTTGCAATCGTGAAAAAATTCCACACAGTTCGTTAAATTGTGACAATATCACAAACGACTGGAGGTGGTTTGATATGAAAACAAAAAGACTCGTGAGCGTTCTCGCAGCGGCAGTAATGGCAGCAAGTGCGACAGTAGCTATGCCCGCAAACGCGGCTTCGACATTTACCGGCAGCTGTTTCGGCACCGGCGTTGACGAGTGGCTGAACCACTTCAGCGGCAGAGCACCCCTCACCGCTCACTATGACTGGATCTCCTACACCGCACCTTCCGGAAACAGCGGCGGCAGCGCAAACGTAAGCTCGGGACTGAAGTACGCTATCAAGTCGGTAAACAGCGGCAAGGCTCTGGACGTATCCTGGGGCAGCAAGGACGACGGCGCAAACGTTCAACAGTACAGCTACAACGGCGGCTCGGCACAGCAGTGGGAGCAATAAGCAAAAGTCATAATATAGCAAAAGACCGTCGGGGCAATAGTCCCGGCGGTTTTGTTCTGTCACGCAAAAAAGGTGTTGACATTCCGCGCCTGATATGGTATAATGTTAAAGCACGCGGGTATGGTGGAATTGGCAGACACGCCAGATTTAGGTTCTGGTGCGCAAGCGTGCAGGTTCAAGTCCTGTTACCCGCACTATTTTTTTGTCCGCACAGCCGTGTGAAGCCTCGCCTGAGCGGGGCGCTTATTACGGAATGGGCGTGCGGAGCTGCCTTAAATGCGCCTCGTGCTGCGGGGGGCTGTTTGAAGAAAGGAAGTATGGATTATGGATTACGCAAAGGAATCTCTGAAACTGCATGAACAGTGGGGCGGTAAGATCGAGGTGGTTTCCCGCGTGCCGCTGGAGAGCCGCGATGACCTGTCGCTGGCTTATACCCCCGGCGTCGCTCAGCCCTGCCTTGAGGTGCAGAAGGATATAAACAAGAGCTATGAGCTTACCCGCCGCTCTAATCTGGTGGCGGTAGTTACAGACGGTACCGCCGTGCTGGGTCTCGGTGATATCGGACCCGAAGCCGGTATGCCTGTTATGGAGGGTAAGTGCGTGCTGTTCAAGTCCTTCGGTGACGTGGACGCCGTGCCCCTTTGCATACGCTCTAAGGACGTGGACGATATCGTAAAGACCGTGTCGCTGCTCGCCGGCTCCTTCGGCGGAGTGAACCTTGAGGATATCTCCGCTCCCCGCTGCTTTGAGATAGAGCGCAGACTCAAGGAGTGCTGCGATATCCCTATATTCCATGACGATCAGCACGGCACAGCCGTTGTTACTCTCGCAGCTATGCTGAACGCGCTGAAGCTCACCGGAAAGAAGCTGAGCGAGATCAGAGTAGTTACCTCCGGCGCGGGCGCTGCGGGTATCGCTATCATCAAGCTGCTGATCTCCATGGGTCTGAATGACGTTGTCCTCTGTGACCGCAAGGGTGCTATCTACAAGGGCAGAGAGGGTCTCAACGCCGAAAAGCAGGAAATGGCAGAGATCACTAATCAGCAGATGCGCAAGGGCAGCCTTGCCGATGTTATCAAGGGCGCTGACGTGTTCATCGGTGTGTCGGCTCCCGGCTGTGTGACTCCCGAAATGGTGAAGTCTATGGCAAAGGATCCCATGATCTTCGCTATGGCGAACCCCACTCCCGAGATCATGCCTGACCTCGCCCGTGAAGCAGGTGCGGCGGTAGTCGGCACCGGCAGGAGCGATTTTCCCAACCAGATCAACAACGTGCTTGCGTTCCCGGGTATATTCCGCGGTGCGCTGGACGTCCGCGCAAGCGAGATAAATGACGAGATGAAGATAGCCGCCGCCAAGGCGATCGCCGACTACGTAAAGCCTGAGGAGCTTTCGGCAGAATACATAATCCCCTCAGCCCTCGACAGGGGAGTAGCCGCCGCGGTAGCCGCCGCTGTAGCCGAGGCCGCCCGCAAGACCGGCGTGGCAAGGATCTGATCTATATGCAATAAAGAAAGAGCCTCGTTATGAGGCTCTTTTTATTATGACTCGTCGAACTCGCCGGTCTCCATAACGTCCTTCATTTTGTCGTTGGTCTCGCCGATGATAAAGTCAACTACCGTGCCGTATTCCTC
The DNA here is from genome assembly GCA_902766335.1 of uncultured Ruminococcus sp. GTDB lineage: Bacteria > Bacillota > Clostridia > Oscillospirales > Ruminococcaceae > YE71. Next base: position 22,069 of record CACXDI010000060.1, read on the forward strand.
ACAGCACTGAGTCCAGGTCTCGGAATTGCCGCCGGTGACCATAGTCGCCTGGGTGACGTTGTTCATGACGCCGTTGAACTCAGAGGACACGCCGTTTTGTATCTCGAATACGCCGTGAGTGTTGCAAAGCTCCAGCACCTCGTTCCGCATATCTATCATGTCCTGGTTCCACTTGTATTCATTTACCAGGGTGTCTTCCTTGATGTTTTTGGTGCTGTCGCGGCAGACCATGCAGCAGTTCATGAATGCCGCAAAGCCGTCGGGATTAGGAGCGTTTCTCACCATGACATAGCCCTCCATGCGCGAGGTTATGTAGTAGGTGTCGCTGTCGGGATCGCGGGGCATGGGGCAGAACATTATCTCTCCCGCTTCCATGTCGCCGAAGGGTTCGGTGGTGGCAAGAGGCACCTCAAGCGCCCAGAGCCCCACGGGAATGAACAGCGTCTGATAGGTGCCGAGACCGAAGCCGGTGGTGCCGTCGCCCCGGGTATACCAGTTGTTGGTGGAGCGGTCAAACATGATGTTGTTCTTGCCCAGTTCGTACATGAAATTCTGCACCTTTTCAACGGCAGGGTCTTTCATGTTGTTGATGAGCTTGCCGTCCTCGTAGCCGATTATCGGCACTCCGCAGGTGTCGCTTATGGCGTTTGTGTAGCCGTAGCCGTCGATGCCGCACTTGTCGTTCTCCTGATCGGTGAAGTCCACGCACATATCATAGAACTTGTCCCACGTCCACTCATTGTTATAGTAAAGCTCGGCAGGATCGTCATAGCCGTTGTCCTCCATGGTCTTGCGGTTGTAGACGCAGACATAGCCGGGAGCATTGTATATAACAACGATGTACCGCTGTCCGCCGAACTTGAACTTGTTCATCGTATCCACAGTATCCGCCCACAGCTCGGAGTCAAGGTCCAGGTGGTCAATGCCGTCCACCGGCTGGAACATACCCTTTATGGCGCCTATGGGGAAGGTGTCGCTGTCTGACGAGGGGAAGAAATCGGGGGAGTCTCCCGACATGACGTGGGTGGCGATATCGGTATATCTGCCGTCCCAGGTGGTCTGTACCCACTTGATCTTGCCGCCGTATTTTTTCTCAAACAGCTCTATGGCGGGATCCTTCACCGCACCGTCATAGGGGTTGATGTCATAGTGAGCGATCCACTTCAGCTCCTTGTTTTCCAGCTCAAAGTCCTCCAGCTGGTCTTCCAGTGACGCTACCTGTTCTTTCTGTTCGTCGTTCAGTTCCTTGCCGGTGCTGTCGGTCTTAGAGTCGCCGGAGGTTGTGCCGCTCCCGCAGGCTGTCATGCCAGCCGCCAGCAGAAACGCCGAGAATCCGGCTATCAGTTTTCTAGCCTTCGCCATAATAAAACTCCTTTCACTTGGTTCGTCTATCAAAAAAAGACAACAAAATGACAAAAATAAATCCAAAATTCTTATACATTATAGCAAATAATTCAACACTTGTCAAGCCCAAACGCAAAAAAAGACCCGCAGCCTCAAAACCGCGGGTCTTATACTAATCCCTAAAAGGTTAGTAGACAAAGATCGGTGCTGACGGCTCAGCAATCTAGGAAAGCGACCGCAGTTGGGCTGTCG
>CACXDI010000061.1 GCA_902766335.1 uncultured Ruminococcus sp.
CACCGGCGACCAGATGATCCTCGACGGTCCTCACAGAAAGGGCGACCTGAGAAGAGCAAGAGCAGGTGCTGCTAACATCGTTCCTAACTCCACCGGTGCTGCTAAGGCTATCGGTCTGGTTATCCCCGAGCTGAACGGCAAGCTCATCGGCTCCGCTCAGAGAGTTCCTGTTCCCACCGGCTCCACCACTATCCTTACCGCTGTTGTAAAGGGTGCTGACGTTACCGTTGAGGGCATCAACGCTGCTATGAAGGCTGCTGCTTCTGAGTCCTTCGGTTACAACACCGATCCTATCGTTTCCTCTGACGTTATCGGCATGAGATTCGGCTCTCTGTTCGATGCTACTCAGACCATGGTTTCCAAGATCGCTGATGACCTCTATGAGGTTCAGGTTGTTTCCTGGTATGACAACGAGAACAGCTACACCAGCCAGATGGTTAGAACCATTAAGTATTTCGCAGAGCTTGCATAATTTTAGCTGACAAGTGAAATAATATCAAGACTCTCCTGCATTGAGCGGGGGAGTCTTTTTTGTTTGTTGCGTTTAATTTTTGATTTGTAAATGTGGAATAATTATGTAAAAAGTATGTTGAAAATAAAATTGATATATGTTATAATATAATCAAAGCTGTACCCGGTTTTTGGCGGTACGGGGAAATGGAGATGATCTTATGAAAAAGTTAGCAGCATTCGCTCTTGCGATGATAATGTGCCTCGGAATTGTGTCCTGCGGTGACAGCGGTTCCGATAAGGGCGGAGATGATAAGAAGGAGACTAAGGCGACAACTGCCGCCAAGTCCGGTGAGGGCGGCGATAATGATGCCGAGACTGAGGCTACAGAGCCGGAAGAGCCCAAAGCTGACGTTGAGTCTGTCGAGCTTACTAACTCGCTTCTCGGCATGAAGCTCACCTTCGATGTTCCCAAGTTTGAAGGCTGGGAGATCAGCGAACCGGAGCAGGATGAAGACCATGCGAGTATGGATATGAAGTATTATTACGAGGCCGACGGAAGCAAGACCTGGTGCAGCATTGACGTATACCTCGTTGCCGATAATACAAACGGTCTGGACTGGTTCATCGAGCAGAACGAGCCTATCCCCAATACCGAATATACCGGATATATCAACGGTCACTCGAGAGCTCAGGACTGCCCCATGTTTTTCTATACCGAGGACTACTTTGACGGCAAAGCAAGAGCCGATGTCAGCGTTAGTAATATTAGCGAAAATATGGATCCCGACAAGTACGCCGAGCTTGTTGAGACTATCCAGAAATCCGTTAAGGTTGAAATTCTCGATACCAACGGTCTTTATGACGCAGACGGCAACCTGCTCACTGTTGACGGCACATTCAGCATTCCCGCTAAAATGAATATCAGCGGCACCGATGTAAATGTTGAGTTCAAGACCTTTACCAGAACTATCCACGCAGTGACCGAGTTCAATGACGGCAAGAACGATATCCGTATCCGTGAATCCGGCAGCGTTAAGTCTGATCTCTTTGACGCCTTCATAGAGAAGAACGCCAAGGACGAGCCTTATGACTGCGAGGTAGGCGGCCACCCTGCAAAGGGCAGACTCTGGAATGACTTTGGCACTCTTACCGCCGAATATATCGTACAGTTCGACGATGATACCTACTATGAGTTCTATGTAACTTCCAAGGGCGAGCTTGACCTTGCCGCTATCAACGAGATGATGAACGGCGCAGAGCGCGGCGATCTCGAAAAGCAGATGAACGATCACCTCAGCGAGTTCGTATCCAATATGACCAAGCTCTGATATAGCTTGCATAACAGCAAAAGCTGCACGTTTCGGCGTGCAGCTTTTTAGTTTATTCGCTCTTCCTGCAAACAGCAGTAACGTTCATTGAGCCGTCCTTGGCTTCGGCGAAGATATCTCCGCCCATTTCGTGCATGAGCCGGCGGCAGATGTATAGCCCCAGCCCGCTGCCCGGCTTGCCGTCGGTGTTGGAGCCCCTCCAGAAGCTGTCGAAGATGTGATCCTGCTCACTCTCCGGCAGAGTGCAGCCGGTATTGGTGACGGTTATCAGCCGGCAGTTCTCCTCGTCGGAAAAGCTTATAGAAATGCTCCTGCCGTCGCCGTACTTTACGGCGTTTTCCATGATGTTCTGAATGACCTCGGTGAGCCTGTCCGGATCGCCGTATATCAGACAGTTTGTGTGGCTGCCTGTCTCAAAGTTGGTGCCTGTTATTGAAAGCTTCTCTCTGTAGTAGCCCTCAATGCCGCCGATGACATCGTTCAGATAGAAGTCGGTGTTTTTTACCTCAAAGCTCATGAAATTGTCCGACGAATGTCTGATTATCTCCCCGAGATAGCTCTCTATCTCGTCAGCCTTTTCCCCGATCCCGCTGTAGACCTCGCTCAGCTTGCCGGGATCGGTGTAAAGCCCTCTGGACAGCGCCTTTGAATACAGCTTTATCGCTGAAAGGGGAGTCTTGATATCGTGCGACAGCGAGAGTATCATGGTCTTTTCAGCCTTCGCGTGCTCGAGCTCCTTCTTCTTTGAGGATTCGAGCTTTTCCCGAAGCAGATCAAGCCCCCAGACGAACCTGCCGAAATATCTGCTCTTTTCTTCCTTTAAAGGCTCGGTGAGGTTTCCCTTTGACAGATTGTAGGGCATTTCACTAAGCTTGTTGAAGGGCTTTATCAGACGCTCTCTGAGGTAGAGCATCACCACCAGCATAATGAGCAGAATGACCGCGAACCCTATGTTGACAGCCTTGAAAATGCTCATTAAAGCTCCGTTTTCCGCCTCCTCGTACTCTATGCGGTAAAGCCCGCTGCCGGTGCTGTATATGACATACTCGCTGCTGCTCTTAAATGCGTCCTTGTCGCTGCCGTCGATCCTGTATACGCCCTTTATGGTCTGAAATGCTCCCGGCTCTATCGGAGTGCCGGCGTCTATATCGTGCTTTACCCGGTTTATCTCCACCCGGTAGAAGTCCGTGCTGTCCTTTTTCTGCCCGAGTATGATCCAGTCCGTGATACCGAATATCACCAGCATGACAGCGATCGCGGCGATCATCAGTCTGTTGAAGCTCTTCATATCAGCTCTCCCAGCGGTAGCCCTTGCCCCAGACTGTAAGTATGTGCGCAGGGTCCTTAGGATCGTCCTCTATCTTCTGCCTCAGCCATTTTATATGTACCGTCAGCGTTTGCGGCTCCGATTCGCTGTCTAAGCCCCATATCCGGTTGAACAGCAGATCCTTGGTGAGCGTCTGCCCCTTGTTCTCTATCAGCATTTTAAGCAGCTCAAATTCCTTTGAAGTCACCTGCACCGGCTTGCCGCCCTTCGTGACCGTCTCGTCAGATAGATTGAGCGTGATATCGCCGTCAGACAAATTGTCCATAGCCAGCCGCCGCTTGAATATCCCCTTGATCTTGGCGATAAGTATATCAATGTCGTATGGCTTTTCGATGTAATCGTCCGCACCTAAGATAATGCCGTTCAGCTTGTCCTCTTTGTCAATGCGTGCGGTGAGTATCATGATAGGTGTGTTGTTCTGCTCGCGTATCTTCCTGCATACCGCAAAGCCGTCCATGCCGGGAAGATTTATGTCAAGGAGCACCAGCCTTGCGCCGTACTTCTCAAAGATAGCCAGCGCCTTCTCGCCGCTGTCGGCAGGGCTTACCGTATAGCCCTCGGCACGAAGAAAGTCTGTGAGCAGCCCGCAAAGCTCCTTGTTGTCCTCAACTATAAGTATATCAGTCATAATATCACCACCTGATATTATTGTATCACATAAATGGCTTTTTTGCAAGAGTATTTCAAACAGCATATTTTGAAAATAAAAAAGTCAAGAGCGATTCTCGTCTCTGCAGCTACAATTGCCACAGGCGTAGAACACTCTTGACTTTAATATAATTATACACTATAGCTGAATTATAAGCAATACTTAATGCTGGAATTTAATATTTATTTTACAATCGAAACCGAAGTTATTGTGCCGCGGAGATCGCAGGAGACCCACACCTGCGGCGCTTAATACCCACACCTAAAGCTGTGAAGCCTCCCCTCACAGGGGAGGTGCCCGAAGGGCGGAGGGGTCAGTATCGCACTATCTGCAACCATGGATAGCGACGGCATGAAGGCACACGCCAGAGGTCACAAAAACCGGGAAGATCGCGATCAAATGCCGCGGCTCAAAAAAGGCGAAGATCTCCCGCGAAGCAAACTCATTGGAAATAAGCTCCGCAGGAGCGTTTTCCCAGCGACTGCGCGGACTAAAAAAATTACCAGCCCATTTCCAGGAGCCAGTTGTTGAGACCGCGTTCGCGGTCGCGGAGAGAGACGCTCCTGTCTATGTTGTATTCTCCTTTGATGTTTCCGTCAACTATGAACAGGACTCTTGTGCATTTTGCGGCTACCTTGGCGTCGTGAGTGACGAGCATTATGGTGGTGCCCTCGTCGTTGAGCTTGGTCAGCTCTTCCATGACCTCGTCGGAGGATCTGTGGTTGAGAGCGCCGGTGGGCTCGTCGGCAAAGATCATCTGCGGACGGTTTATCATGCTGCGGCAGATGCAGGCACGCTGGAGCTGTCCGCCGGATACCTCGTTGATGTCGTTGTCCGCGACCTCGGCTATCCCGAGCTTGTTCATAAGCTCTCTGCCGCGGGCTGCTGTTTCCTTGCGGCTCTCTTTGTTTCTTTTGGATTTTACGGCGGGGAGGATTATGTTGTCGAGCACCGTCAGATTCTTCATCATGTACATCTGCTGGAAGATGAATCCCATGTCCTCAAGCCTAAGCTCCGCCAGCTCGTTCTCTTTCAGAGAGGATATGTCATTCCCGCAGAACTCCACGCTGCCGGCTGTCATTTTGTCCATGCCGGATACCGTGTAGAGCAGGGTAGACTTGCCGGAGCCGGAGGGTCCCATGATCGCAACCATTTCACCTTCGTCTATCTTGAAGCTTACGTTTTTCAGTACGTTGTTCTGCCTCTTGTTGATGATGTATGTCTTGCAAAGCTCGGTTACGTTAAGAATAGTTTTCATGGCAATGATCTCCTTTATCCGGTTATTCAATGTTAGATGTGTCAGACGCCTTTATAGACTTGGTGTAGAGCGATGTGAAGAATGCGCTCAGTGTTGTCACCGCAAGTATTATAGCGGGGTAGATGAGGAATATCTCCTTCGGATCGAACTTGTACTCTATCTTTCCGATAGCTCCCATCATGCCGAATACGGGATCCATGATGAGGGATGTCAGCGGTATCGAAAGCGCCGCGGCTATGATCTCTGCCGCTATCAGTACCGCCGCAAAGCGTGCGGTGTGCAGCCCTATGATCGAATCGCTCCTGAAGCCCAGCGCTTTCATCAGCGCTATCTCCGACTTCTCCTTCGTGATGAAGGAACGCTCCATAAGTATGCTTATCAGCACTATGATGACGAGCGTGAGTATCAGCACCATATCTCTTACCGTTGCCAGGGTGTCCGCAACGCCCATGCAATCCTTTGTGAAGCCTGTCTTGTCAAAAACGTTCTCTGTGTCGAAGATGTCCTTTAATTTCTCTATACGCTCTTCTATCACCTTGTCGTCGGGGTGATCGTCAAACTCGATCTGATAATAGAACGAAGTTGCAGGCGGCGTTTTTGTCATGTCAAGGTTCTCGTTGAGCCTTCCGCAGCTGCCCAGATTGTTGAAGCACTGGAAGATCGCAGTTACTACGTAATCGTCAGTCTTGTCGTTTATGGTGAGTTTTATCGTGTCGCCGATGCCGCAGCCCAGATCGTCAGCTACCAGCTTGGTCAGAGCCACCTCGTTTTCAAGTTCAGGCGCTGTGCCTTCGGTGTATTCGTAGTCGGTGGTCTTTGTGTCTCTGCACCACATGAATGTGATGTTTTTCTTCGTGCTGCCAAACTCGGTGGGTATCTTGTACCAGGATTCCATTTTCACGTCGCCCGGCATATCGTTTTCTTTAAGTATATCCTCGATCTCGCGGTTTGTATCCTCAATGCTCTTGACGCTTGCTATCGTGTTCATAGAGCGTTCGGAGTCGGATAAGAACACATCGCTTTCCGTTACCGACATAAGGTAGAGCAGCGAGTCGCTGGCCAGCGTCCGTGCGGTGGTGGAGAGTATCATTACTATCGCAGTACTTATGGTGAAGATGAGCATTATCATGCCGAACTGCCTGGGTGCAGAGAGTATATCGTTTATCGTAAGGAATCCTGTGCTGCCCAGCCTGCTCTTGCTGAGGCTCATAACGCCGCGCTTCTTGAAGCGCTCGCCGGTCTGACCGTTTCTCACCGCGTCGATAGGCGAGAGCTTCTTTATCTTCTTGGTGCAGCTCCAGCAGAAGAGCATTATTATCAGAACTACTCCTATGCTGCAAAGTATCCCGTAAAGCACCGAGTTGTCGTTGCCCAGCACCATGTTCTGGCTGACAGAAGCAAGCAGTATTTTCCCGAAGGGTACGCTCGCAAAGTATCCTATCACAGCGCCGATGACCGAAATGCCGAAGTATTTTACAAGGTAGAGCCCTCTGATAGAAGTGTTTTTCAGACCCAGCGCCTTCATAACGCCTATCTCTCTGAACTCCTCGCTGATTGTAAAGCTGATAGTGAATCTCAGTACGGTAAAGGACACCACCAGAAGTCCCACGCTCAGCACCAGAAGTATGGCGGCTATCGTCATATTCATTATGTTGGTCATTTCTATCATAGACCTGCTGAAATTGAGTACCAGATAGGGCGATATCTCGGCTGTACTTTCTTCAAAAGCGTTTTTGTCGGTGTAGTTTATATAGTAAAGTCTGCCTTTGCTGTATTCTGCTGTCGTCTCGTCCTTGAGGATATCCTTGTAATCCTTGTCGTTTATCAGGAATCTCGGATTGCCGATCATTTCGGAGCCGAAAAGTGCGTCCTTCAGGAAGCCTGCAAATTCAAACTCCTTTGTTACGCCGTTCATCTCAAAGGTTATCTTGTCGCCCGGCTCGATGTCAGCCTTTCTCATACCGGCTCCCGAGATATAGACCTTGCCTTCATCCACGCTCTTTAGAATCTTGTTGTCGGCGGTGAACAGGTTCAGGAAACAGCCGTCCACGTTCTGCACGAACCCTACGTTTGAAAAGTCATAGAGCTTATCGCCGCCGCGCCGGAAACTCTCCGAGGTAGTGTAGATGATCTCCTCGGTGCCGTAGTCGGTGACATATTCGCTGTCCTTTAAAAACTCATCGACCTTTATATCATTTTCTTCGCCCCGTGTGGCAGAGAAGTAATCGGTCATGCCCGCCTTATCGAAGTAGTAATCAAGCCCGTTCACCACCGCCACGATATTGTTCACGCTGGAAGCCGCAAACATCGCCGACAGTATAACGAACAGCAGCAGAATAACGTTCATCGTCTTTTTTCTTTTCAAGTCCTTTTTCAGTATCCTAAAATACATATTCGCTCCCTCACTCTCTTTGCCATTGTTTTCCTTGACTTAATTATATCACCCCAATTATTAAAAAATCCTTAAATCCTTTTTTTTGTCCGCGTCGTCGCTGGGAAAACGCTCCTGGGGAGCCTACGTTATCCATGGTTGTAGATAGTGCGATACTTTGCCGCGTCATATGTGAGTGCTGTCCCGGTCTGTGTGTCGGAAAATTTGCGCTTTTGGGTGAAAATTCAGACGAAAAATAGGCGTAATATACAATACTGCCGGGGTATTATTATCACTTATGCTCAAAAAAACAGCGATATTTTGCGATAAAACCTCGCCATTAAATACAATTTAAGATTTCTTAACTTTTATTTTTTGTTTGAATATACAAAAATTACGTAATTTTTAAAAAAATGTGTTCAGGCATTTGACAAAAAAGAAAAAATAGTATATAATAGGGCTATGGAAAGTGAAGAAAAAATGGCTTATTACGCGGTTTGAAGCAATTTAGGCGTATGAAGCGAACGGAGGAAAGTAGTATGAAAAAGTCTGAACTTATTGCAGCGATTGCCGAAAAAGGCGGATTCACCAAGAAAGAGTCCGAGGCAATGCTCAAGCTGTTCACCGAAACTGTTACCGAGGCTCTTGCTAACGGTGAGAAGGTCTCTGTAGCAGGCTTTGGTGTATTCAACGTGACCGATCGTGCAGCGAGAGATACAGTTAATCCCGCTACCAAGAAGGTACAGCATATCGAGGCAAGAAAGGCTCCCGTTTTCAAGGCGTCCAAGGCGCTCAAGGAAGCCGTAGATCATAAATAATTATAGGAGGATAACATCATGGCAACTAAGAAGGTTGAAGAAGCAAAGGTTGAAGCAGTAAAGACTGAGGCTAAGAAGCCTGCGGAGAAGAAGGCTGCGGAGAAGAAGGCTGCGGAGAAGAAGGCTCCTGCTAAGAAGGCTCCCGCTGCTAAGAAGGCTCCTGCTGCTGCTAAGAAGACTGCTGAGAAGAAGGCAGTTGTAGTTGTAGAGTTCGCTGAGAAGCAGGTTGACGTTGAAGCTGTTACCGAGGCTTGCAAGGCTGATTTCAAGGCTAACAACAAGGGTGCTGTAAGATCTATCAACGTATACATCAAGCCCGAGGACAACGCTGCTTACTACGTAGTAAACGGCAAGGTAAACGGCAAGGTTGACCTTTGATCTCGAATTAAATGATAAAGGACAGTCGTGAGAGCGGCTGTCTTTTTTTGTTGACATATTCCCGCCGATATTGTATAATAATAGGTGTAATGAATACTGTTTGGGAATGGTGCTTTATATGGATAACAATGCTAAGATAAACAGGATGAAGGAGCTCAACGCCCTGCTAGAAAAGGCTTCGGCGGCTTATTATAATACCGGCTCTACGATAATGTCCGACGCCGAGTATGACAAGCTCTACAACGAGCTTGAAGCTCTTGAGCAGGAGACGGGGATAGTGCTGGGCGGCAGCCGTACTCAGCAGGTGGGCTATGAGGTCACGTCATATCTGCCGAAGGTGCGTCACCCCCGCCGTATGCTCTCGCTGGACAAGACCAAGAGCCGCGAGGAGCTTGCTGATTGGCTGGGCGAGCATAAGGGTCTGCTTTCCTGGAAGCTCGACGGTCTGACTATCTGTCTCTACTACGATGACGGCAAGCTGACGCAGGCGGTATCCCGCGGCAACGGCGAGGTTGGCGAGGATATGACCGCCAACGCCCGCCACATCAAGGGCATACCCGCGCAGATACCCTTCAAGGGACATCTTGCGCTCCGGGGAGAAGCTCTTATAGGCTACACCGACTTTGAGCGGGTGAACAACACGCTCCCCGAAGGCGCCGAGCCTTACAAGAACCCCCGCAATCTTGCGTCGGGGACGCTCCGCAGTCTTGACCCCCGCCTTGTAGCAGAGCGCTCGGTGAATTTCTTCGCCTTCGCGCTGGTATCTGCCGACGGCTATGAGAACAATTCCTTCTCCGGACGTCTTGAATGGCTGGAGTCTATGGGCTTTCAGCGCGTCTACGGCAGGCTCGTGGATAAGGATTCCGTCGCCGATACGGTGGCGTGGTTCGAGCAGGCGATAAAGGACAACGATTTCCCCTCCGACGGTCTGGTGCTTACCTTTGACGATGTTGCCTACGGCATAAGCCTTGGCGAGACCGTCCACCACCCCCGCAACGGCATAGCCTTCAAGTGGGCGGACGAGACCGCCGATACCACTCTCCGTGAGATCGTCTGGTCTCCCAGCCGCACCGGACTTATCAACCCCATAGCGGTATTCGACACCGTGGAGCTTGAGGGCACCTCCGTCTCCCGGGCTTCGCTCCATAATATCAGCATAATGAAAAAGCTGAACATCGCGGTGGGGGACAGCATTTCGGTCTACAAGGCAAATATGATAATCCCTGTGGTGGGAGAGAACAAGACAGCCCACGACTCCGATGTGGTGGAGCCGGCTCTGCCGGACGCCTGCCCCGCCTGCGGCGAAAAGCTCACCCTCCGCTCCTCCGATGACGAGGTAGAGACTCTTTTCTGCCCGAACCACGATTGCCCCGCCAAGCACCTCGGCAGGTTCGAGCATTTTGTCTCCCGCGACGCTATGAATATCGTCGGCGTATCCTCCTCCACGATAGAAGATCTGGTGGATAACGGCATTATACGCAGCTATCGGGATTTCTTCCACCTGTCGGAGCATAAGAACAAGATAGTCGCCCTCGAGGGCTTCGGCGAGAAGTCCTTTGACCAGCTTGTTTCGGCAGCCGAAGCCGCCCGCGAGACCGAGCTTTACCGGGTGCTGTATTCGCTGGGTATCCCCAATATCGGGCGCTCAGCCTCGCGCCTTATCTGCGCCGAATACACCGATCCCACCGAGCTTGAAAAGCTCACCGCAGAGCAGCTGATGCTGATAGACGGCATCGGCGAGGTGCTAGCCAATGATTACGTGGAGTATTTCTCAAAGCAGAGAAATCTGGACGAGTATCACGATCTGCTGGGCGAGCTGAAAATAAAAGAGCCGGAGCAGCAAAACACCGGCTCCGGCATAGCAGGGAAGACCTTCGTCATAACGGGTTCCGTCCATATCTGGTCTAACCGCAGCGAGCTGAAAGCCTTTGTGGAAGCCAACGGCGGCAAGGTGGCTTCCGCAGTCTCCGGCAAGACCGATTATCTGATAAATAACGATTCTACCTCCACATCGGGAAAGAACAAAAAAGCCATGGAGCTTGGCGTGCCGGTGATAACAGAGGAAGAATTCAAAGCTATGGTATAAAAAAGCGGCTGTCGCCATGAACGACAGCCGTTTATTTTGGCGCTTTAGCGTCAATAAACCCCCAGTTCTACTGGGGGAATTAAAAAGCTTTAGCATGAGTATTAAAAATAACCTCCAAGTATG
>CACXDI010000062.1 GCA_902766335.1 uncultured Ruminococcus sp.
CCTTGCAGGGCGTCAGCCCAACTGCGGTCGCTTTCCTAGATTGCTGAGCCGTCAGCACCAATCTTTGTCTACTAACCTTTTAGGAATTAGTATAAAAGCATGAAGGGCGCCAGCCCGTCTGCGCTTTTGTTCCTTGATATTTTTTATCTCTGTCTGCGTCTTTTCGGCAATGTTTAATTGGTGGAACAATAAAAAAGTGTTTACATTTTATATATTGACATTTCTGCAAGAAAAGAGTATAATTTTAAGAATATCAGACAAAGTTCGGAGAAGTTCCGAGGAAACAGATGAGAAAGGACGGATGCCATTATGCTGAATACCAATTATGAGGAGAAGTTCGGAAAACAGGGTCTTACCTTTGACGACGTACTGCTTATTCCCGCGGAGTCGAGCGTTACTCCAAACATGATAAACCTGAAAACCAGGCTGACAGCAGATATCGTACTGAATACCCCGATAATTACTTCTGCTATGGATACCGTTACAGAGTCTAAAATGGCTATCGCTATCGCTCGTGAGGGCGGTATGGGTATCATTCACAAGAACATGACCATTGAGCAGCAGGCTGAAGAGGTGGACAAGGTAAAGAGATCGGAAAACGGCGTTATACAGAATCCTTTCTATCTGACCGCCGATCACACCGTTGAGGAAGCTGACCAGCTTATGGGCAAGTACAAGATCTCGGGCGTGCCGATAGTTGACGGCGCGGGCAAGCTGGTGGGTATACTCACCAACCGCGATCTTCGCTTCATCACCGACTTTACCACGCTTATCGGCGATGTTATGACCAAGGACAACCTGGTCACCGCTCCCGTTGGCACCACTCTTGCCGACGCTAAGAGCATACTTATGGATCACAAGATCGAGAAGCTGCCTATCGTTGACGATAACGGTATGCTGAGAGGTCTTATCACTATAAAGGATATAGAGAAGGCGGTACAGTACCCCAACTCTGCGAGAGACAAGCGCGGCAGACTGCTTTGCGGCGCGGCTATCGGCGTCACCGACGATGTGCTTGACAGAGCAAATGCTCTGGTGGAGGCACAGGCGGACGTACTGGTGCTGGATTCGGCTCACGGACATTCGCTCAACATCATCAACTGCATAAAGAAGATAAAGGCGGCGTTCCCGGATACTCCCGTCATCGCGGGCAACATCGCTACCGCAGAGGCGGCAGAGGCTCTTATCCAGGCGGGTGCTGACTGCATAAAGGTAGGCATCGGTCCCGGATCTATCTGCACCACCAGAATAGTCGCCGGTATCGGCGTTCCGCAGATCACCGCTGTATATGACGTAGCCTGCGTAGCGCAGAAGTACGGCATACCCGTTATAGCGGACGGCGGCATCAAGTACTCGGGAGATATCGTAAAGGCTCTGGCGGCTGGTGCTAATGTGGTAATGCTGGGCTCGCTGCTGGCAGGCTGCGAGGAGGCTCCCGGCGAAATGGAGATCTATCAGGGACGTTCTTTCAAGGTATACCGCGGCATGGGTTCTATCGCGGCTATGCAGAAGGGCTCGAAGGACAGATATTTCCAGACCGGCAGCAAGAAGCTGGTACCCGAGGGCGTAGAGGGCAGAGTTCCCTACAAGGGGGCAGTAAGCGACACCATTTTCCAGCTTTGCGGCGGTATCCGCGCGGGCATGGGCTATTGCGGCGCTCCCGACATCGAGACGCTGCATGACAAGTCTCAGTTCGTTCGCATCACCGGTGCGGGTCTGAAGGAGTCGCATCCTCACGATATCTACATCACCAAGGAAGCTCCCAACTACTCGGCTCAGATGTAATAATAATGGCATATTTCAGCCGGCGTTCATTTATTTGGATGCCGGCTTTGTGTTTTTTGCCATGATGAAGCCGTGCTTTAAGAGAGCTGTTGTTTAAAAACGACAAACAAAGCTTGACAAATCTGTTAAGATATGATAAAATAATTATAAGCCATACAAAATGCTGCGGGCGCACCGGAAGGAGTAATGAAATATGAAGAGAACAAATAGCCTTATCAGAAGGATATCTGCGGGCTGCATGGCTGTCGTTATGGCGGCGTCGATGATGAGCTTCGGGGCGTTTGCCGAGGAAACGGCGGTGCCGGAGAGCGTCGGTATCGAGGTTAGCGACGACGGGTATGTTTATCTGCACAAGGAGAAGATCGCCAAGAAAACGGGCGACAACAGATACGAGATGATAATGCAGGCGGACGCTCACGCCAACGGCGCGGCGCTGGATTATCTTGTCAACAACAACGAGAAAAAGACCGTGGAGCTGCCGAAGGGCACCTTTAAGACAGACCGGACGATACTGTTAGGCAACAACACCACGATCATAGCCACCGGGACAACGGTATTTCAGACCAATCCCCAGAAGAATCTGATAATCCACGAGCCTGCCAGGACGGATTACAAGTCGCTGTATGACGTGAAGATCAAGGGCGGCACCTGGAAGATAAAGGACAACGAAAAGCAGCTGAGGCAGACATCTACCTTCCGCTTCAACTTTGCGAGCAACATCACCCTTGAGGGCTGCACGATACTCACCAACTTCAAGAGCCACGCGGTGGAGCTTATCGCCTGCAAGAACGTGACGTTGAACAAATGCAAGCTTATCGCAAAGGGCAAGACCATTTCCGGCTCGCTGGAGGAGGCGCTTCAGATAGACCTTGCCACGGCGGCTACTGCGCCTTCGGTGGTACCCTACGGCGACAAGTTCCTCAAGGGTCAGACCTGCTCTAATATCACGGTGAAGAACTCCACAATAAGCGGCGGACGCGGCGTATGCGCCAACAAGACCGACACCGAGAACAGCAAGTATCTCGGCAAGTACCACAAGAACATCACCATAACCGGCTGCAAGATCACCGGTATTACCTCAGAGGCGGTAGCGCTTCACAACTCGGTGGGGCTCAAGGTAAAGAACAACACCATAATCTCCAAGGGCAGCCGCACCGACACGGTATACACCATTGGTCTGAACATAGCGCTGTTCAAGAGCAACAAGATCTCCGCGAAGTACAAGAACGTCATCACAGGCAACACCATAAAGGGCGGCAGGCAGGCGCTGTTCATGAAATCCTACAGCGGCAACAAGTACGGCGTCACCACAATAAAGAACAACAAGCTCTACTGCAAGAAGGGCAAGTCGGAGGCTATGGCGGTAAGCGACTGCAAGAAGCTGGTCAACAAGGGAAACAAGAAGTATAATTGGTAAGGATCGGCGTCATGATCGCATAAAAAGACCCGGCGGTACTTTTGGTATCGCCGGGTCTTTTATATTTTGTGGTCTTGTGAAAGCGTCCGGGGTGTTATATAATGATCTCGCCGGTAAATACGGTGACGGCGTCGCCGGTCATCCAGACGGTGTCGTCGGTGACGCGGATAACGAGATCGCCGCCTTTAAGACGGACGGTTATCTCCTCGTTCTTGGGGCAGTAGCCGTTGAGGACTGCCGCCACGACAGCCGCGCAGGCGCCGGTGCCGCAAGCCCAGGTCTCGCCGGAGCCGCGCTCCCATACGCGCATTTTCAGCGTGTGATCGTCTATCACTTTGATGAACTCGGTGTTGACCCGCTCGGGGAAGATAGGATCGAACTCGAATGCCGCGCCTATCTCCGGCAGATCGAGGGCGTCAACGTTGCCGTCCATGAATACCACGCAGTGGGGGTTGCCCATGGATACGCAGGTGATGTTGTAGTCCTTGCCGGCTATCTTCACCTTGCGGTCTACCACTCTGCCGTTCTTGTCGGGCTTTAAGGTAACGGGTATCTGCTTGGGCTCAAGGATAGGTGCGCCCATATCGACGGTAGCGCCGTTGACCTCGCCGTAGTGGCGGGACAGCTTTACCTTTATGATACCCGAAAGAGTCTCTATCTCAAAATCGTCCTTGTCTACCAGCTTGTGATCGCGCATGAACTTGGCTACGCAGCGTATGCCGTTGCCGCACATCCTGCCCTCGGAGCCGTCCAGGTTGAACATACGCATCTTGCCGTCGGCTATGCGGGAGCGCTGGATAAGTATAACGCCGTCGCCGCCGATACCGAAGTGCCTGTCGGACAGAGCCAGCGCCAGACCCTCGGGATTGTCGATCCGCTGGTTGAAGCAGTTGAAGTATACATAATCGTTGCCGCAGCCCTGCATCTTGGTGAATTTCAGCTTCTGCTTTTCGGTGCGCATATGGTTGATGTCCACGATCTCGGTGTTGGCTTCCGAATACTTGGAGCGTATCGACGCCGCTACCGCATTTGCGGTGTCTATCGAGGTCAGGCAGGGAATGTTGCGTTCTACCGTCTTGCGGCGTATCTTAACGCTGTCGCGCTGGGGGCTCCTGCC
The DNA here is from genome assembly GCA_902766335.1 of uncultured Ruminococcus sp. Lineage (GTDB taxonomy): Bacteria > Bacillota > Clostridia > Oscillospirales > Ruminococcaceae > YE71. The sequence goes on from CACXDI010000062.1 coordinate 4,320, forward strand.
CTTTGAGGAAGTGGAGATAACGTAGGATATCTTTCCGCTCTCGATAAGGGTGAGGGTGTTCTCCTCAGCCTCGCCGATCTTTGCCACCGCCTCGCAGGGGATACCGTGCTCGTTTATCACCTTTGCGGTGCCCTGGGTGGCGTACAGCTTGAAGCCCAGGTCATAGAACGCCTTGGCGGTCTGGGGTATCTCGCGCTTGTCGGGATCGCGGACGGTTATCAGCACGCCGCCCTCCACGTTCAGCTTGTAGCCCGCGGCGATAAGACCCTTGTGCAGAGCCTCCTCCAGAGAGGACGCTACCGCAAGAACCTCGCCGGTGGACTTCATCTCGGGGCCCAAGTGGTTGTCAACGTCTATCAGCTTCTCAAAGGAGAATACCGGTACCTTGACCGCCACGTAGGGCGAGTTCTTGTAAAGTCCGGTGCCGTAGCCCATGTCCTTCAGCTTTTCGCCCAGCATACATCTGGTGGCGAGGTCTACCATAGGCACGCCCGTTACCTTTGAGATATAGGGTATGGTGCGGGAGGAGCGGGGGTTTACCTCTATAACATACAGCTCGTCGTTGTTGATAAGGTACTGGATATTCACCAGACCCATAGTTTTGAGGGATACCGCAAGCTTCTTGGAGCAGTCGATTATCCGCTCGATCAGCTTGTCGGAGACGTTCCAGGCGGGGTATACGGCTATCGAGTCGCCGGAGTGTACGCCTGTGCGCTCGATGTGCTCCATGATACCGGGGATAAGTATATCCTCGCCGTCGCATATCGCGTCTACCTCAAGCTCTGTACCCATAAGGTACTTGTCTATCAGTATGGGATTCTCTATCTCCTGAGCGAGGATTATCGCCATGTACTCCTTGATGTCCTCGTCGGAGAATGCGATTATCATGTTCTGACCGCCCAGCACGTAGGAGGGGCGCATCAGCACGGGATAGCCGATCTTGTTTGCCACGTCAAGAGCTTCCTCGCAGGTCATTACCGTGAAGCCCTGGGGACGCTTGATGTGGTGCAGCTCAAGCAGCTCGTCGAAGCGCTCTCTGTCCTCGGCAGCGTCAATGGAATCGGGAGGCGTGCCCATGATGTTGACGCCGTTTGCCGCCAGGTGCTTGGTGAGCTTTATAGCAGTCTGTCCGCCGAAAGCCACTACAACTCCGTAGGGCTTCTCCACGCGGATTATGTTCATAACGTCCTCGTCGGTCAGCGGCTCGAAGTACAGCCTGTCGGCGGTGTCAAAGTCGGTGGATACCGTCTCAGGGTTGTTGTTGACGATGACAACGTCAAAGCCCTTTTCCTTGAGCGCCCATACGCAATGTACGGAAGCGTAGTCGAACTCGATACCCTGACCTATGCGGATAGGCCCCGAGCCGAATACTATGACAGTCTTGTTGCCCGATCTCTTGCTTTCGATAAACTCTTCCGCCTCGTCCTCGTTGTCGTAGGTGGAGTAGAAGTAAGGCGTAGCCGCCGAGAACTCAGCCGCGCAGGTATCGACCATTTTGTATACGGCGTGCATCGGCTTTTCCACCTTGACGCCGGAAAGCTGCTCGAACACCTTGTCGGTGAAGCCCATTTTCTTGGCGGGCTCGTAAACGTCGAGACCGCGGTCTGCTATCTGCTGCTCCATGAGCACCAGATTTTTCAGCTTTGCCAGGAACCACTCGTCTATCAGCGTGATCGAGTGTATCTCCTCTATGGCGATACCTCTGCGGAGCGCTTCGTATACCACGAACAGGCGCTCGTCGTTGCAGTTGTGGAGCTTTTCATGGATAGTCTCGTCCGGCAGCTCCAGCAGGGCGTGAGAGCGCAGCGAGGAGTGTCCTATCTCGGCGCCGCGGACAGCCTTCATGATAGCCTGCTCGAAGGTGGTGCCGATCGCCATGACCTCGCCGGTAGCCTTCATCTGTGTGCCGAGATCGCGCTTGGCGTATACGAACTTGTCGAAGGGGAACTTGGGCATCTTGACTACCACGTAGTCGAGCGCCGGCTCAAAGCAGGCGTAGGTCTTGCCGGTGACGGCGTTCTTTATCTCGTCCAGGGTGTAGCCTACCGCTATCTTGGCGGCTACCTTGGCTATCGGGTAGCCGGTAGCCTTTGAGGCAAGTGCCGAGGAGCGTGAAACTCTGGGGTTTACCTCTATTACGGCGTACTCAAAGCTTTCGGGGTTGAGTGCGAACTGACAGTTGCAGCCGCCCTCTACTTTAAGAGCGTCGATTATTTTAAGCGCTGCGGAGCGCAGCATCTGGTATTCCTTGTCGGCGAGGGTGACGCAGGGGGCGATAACGATAGAGTCGCCGGTGTGTACGCCTACGGGGTCAAAGTTCTCCATGGAGCAGACGGTGATGACGTTGCCCCTGGAGTCGCGCATTACCTCAAACTCGATCTCCTTCCAGCCGGCTATGCACTTTTCTATCAGCACCTGGGTGATAGGCGAGAGGTACAGACCGTTGCCGGCGATCTCTCTGAGCTCCTCCTCGTTGTTGACGATGCCGCCGCCGGTGCCGCCCAGAGTGAATGCGGGGCGGACGATCAGCGGGTAGCCGACGTCCTCGCGGTTTGCGAAGTCCACCGCGTCCTCCACGGTGTTGACCACCAGCGAGGGTATGCAGGGCTGACCTATCGACTCCATGGTGTCCTTGAACAGCTGTCTGTCTTCAGCCTTGTCGATAGTCTCGGGATTTGCGCCCAGCAGCTTTACGCCGTGCTTTTCAAGAAAGCCCTCCTTGGCGAGCTGCATGGAGAGGGTAAGTCCCGTCTGACCGCCCAGAGTGGACAGCAGCGAGTCGGGCTTTTCCTTCATTATGATACGCTTTATGGTGGTGAGAGTCAGCGGCTCAATGTAGATCTTATCCGCCATGTGGTTGTCGGTCATTATCGTCGCGGGGTTGGAGTTTACGAGTATTACCTCGAGACCCTCCTCTTTCAGGGCGCGGCACGCCTGAGTTCCCGCGTAGTCGAACTCGGCAGCCTGACCGATAACGATAGGCCCGGAGCCGATGACCAGCACTCTCTTGATATCTTTATTCAAAGGCATTTAGCTCAGTCCTTTCTGTCTATCATCTCAATGAACTTATCGAACAGGAAGCCGGTATCCAGCGGGCCGCCGCAGGCTTCGGGGTGGAACTGCACCGAGAAAGCGGGCATATAGTCGTAGCTTACGCCCTCGCAGGTGCCGTCGTTGGCGTTGATGAATGACGCCTTGGCGCCCTCCGGCAGCGAGCTGTTTACTACCGCGTAGCCGTGGTTCTGGCTGGTGATGTAGACTCTGCCGGTGTCGGTGTCGGTGCAGGGCTGGTTAGCGCCCCGGTGACCGTATTTCAGCTTTTCCGTCCGTGCGCCCTGTGACAGCGCAAGCAGCTGGTGACCTAAGCATATACCGAAGGTAGGTATCCTCAGCTTGCAGAGCTTTGCGATCTCCTCGATGATATCGGTGTTCTCAGCGGGGTCTCCGGGGCCGTTGGACAGCATTATGCCGTCGGGGTCAAGCTTTCTGACCTCCTCGGCGGGGGTAGAAGCGGGGAGTATCGTCACCTCGCAGCCGCGCTTTGTAAGCTCGCGGCAGATGTTGCGCTTTGCGCCGAAGTCATAGAGCGCCACCCGGCGCTTTACCTCGCCCTCCGGCTTTTCCACCGTAATGCTCTTGCAGGTGGTGTTCATGACCGCATCGGTGACGCGGTAGCTCTTGAGGTCAGCGAATGAGAATCCCGAGCCTTCCTGAACGATCTTGCCGTTCATAACGCCCGACTCCCGGACTATCTTAGTCAGCGCTCTGGTATCAATGCCGCAGAGCCCGACTATGCCGTGGGATTTTAAAAAAGTGTCAAGATCACCCTCGCATCTGAAATTGCTGGGATCCTGACACCATTGTCTTACAATATAAGCTTTTACGTGAGGTCTTTCGCTCTCGAAATCAGAGGGAATAACGCCATAATTACCAATAAGCGGAAATGTCTGAACAACTATCTGTCCGTAATAGCTGGGGTCGGTAAGGGTCTCAAGATAGCCTGTCATAGCGGTAGTAAAAACTATTTCACCGACTGCCTCGCCCTGTGCGCCGAAGCTTTTGCCCTCAAATATCGTGCCGTTTTCGAGTATAAGGTATGCCTTCTGCACCGTAGTTTCCTCCCTTTAAATTTTTTTGCACCTACCATTATACCACATCTCTTTACCGATGTAAAGGGATTTAACAAAAAATTTTTTTTCTTGTCCGCGGCGTTGCGCCCGCATACGTGAGCTCTATGCTGCAAAAAAGCGCAAAAAAGAACCCCCGCTGCTGCGAGGGTTCTTGTTAAGTCATGTTTTAGACTAAGTCATGTTTTAGAGCTTAGGTGCTTGCCTTACCACCCTTAACGAAGGTAGTGGTGATGGTCTTGCCCTTCTTTACATAAGACCACTGGATAGGATCAGGATACTGACCGAATACATCGTCAGCGTCAGATCTTGCCCACTGTGCAAAGATGCCGCCGTTGTCGCCGATGTCTGCGCTAAAGCCCCAAGCAGCGTAACCAGACTCAGAGCTGTTGTCAAACAGAATCTCTCTTACTACGCCTTCGCAACCAGACTTAGCCAGATCCTTAACGTTACCTTTACCATTTTTAACAGCCTTGGAAGCAGGAGTACCCTGGATCTGTGCGTCAGAAGCATACTCAGCGAGTGCATTGTAAGCAGTCTTAGCGTTGCCGTTAGCGGTCTTCAGTCTTGCCTTTCTTACATAGGTGAGCATAGAAGGTACGAGGATTGCAGCGAGCACGCCGATGATCGCGATAACAACTACCAGCTCAACCAGAGTAAAGCCCTTGTTTGTCTTTCTCATGAGAAATCCCTCCATAAAAATATAATTCTATTCGCCGGGTGAGTTGTTCACCCCCTTAGCGTAATTACATTATACACGAGGCAAGCATAAATGTCAAGCGTTTTTACTAAATTTTTTATCAAAAACGTGAGTCTGCATAAATCGCAGACTGGGTTTTTGTGGCATTTGTACATTTGTCAACAAAAGACCCGAAAAATATTGTAACTTTTCGGGTCTTTTAACATATTATTTAATTTTAGTTCGCTTTACTTTACCTTTACTTTAACAGGCTTGGAATATCCTGAGTAGAACTTCTTTCCGTCTGCCTTTATAAAGGTGCGTACCTTGAACCAGTAGGTCTTGCCGGACTTCAGCTTTGTCTTGGTGAAGGAGGTCTTTTTGGCGCTCAGCGACTTCACGGACTTGTAGCCGGAAGACTTCTTGCTGCTCATGACTACCTGGTAGCCGCCCGCCTGCTTTACCTTGCTCCACTTGAGGGAGGCGCTGCCCTTCTTTGTGGACGCCGCCGAGAGCTTGGGAGCCGCGGTCTTGGTGGCTGTGGTCACCGCTGTCTTGGCGCCGGTCTGTCCGCCGCCCGCCGCCGCTATACTGTAGCGGTAAACGGTGCCAATCTTCAGCTTGGAGTCCTTATACGATGTGCCGGTGACAGAAGCTATCTTCTTGTAGCTGCTGCCTGACTTGCGGTAGATGATGTATTTATCCGCGCCTGTCACCTTGCTCCAGCGGAGGGTCACGGCGGTCTTTGCGCGGGTCACATTTACCTCAGGCTTGCCGGGTACTATCTTATAAGAGAGCGTAGTCTTGCCGCTGTACTTGCCCTCGCCGGTGATAGTCACGGAAGCCGTGCCGCACTTGTCGACGTTCTTGAAGCTCAGCGCGAAATCTATGCCGTGAGAAAGCTTCACGCCCTCAACGGTGACGGTGGGTATCGGACGGATCGCCTTGCCCTGATATACATAGGACTTCTCAACGCCGGTGATCTCGGCAGAGGCGATGTCTCTGAGCCATACGGCGTAGAGGGTCACGATAGCGCCTTCCTTGGCGGTGAGGTTCTCTACCGTCTGCTTGTCTGAGTAATCGGGAGCCGAGGAGACAGAGCTTTTCGCCCAGCCCGCGAACTTGTAGCCCTCACGGCTGAACCTGCAGGCGGTGAGCGCCGCCGGAGTGCCGTAGGTCATTTCCTGAGTGTAGCTCGATTCCTTTGAGCCGTTGGCGATAAACTTAACGGTATACTTGACGCCGGTATACCTGACATTGACGGTCATATCCGACTGAACGTTTGTCGTGTTCTTGTCAACGGAAGCCTTGTAGCCCTCGCGGGTAAAGCTGTCAGCAGGGAAGGCAACGCTGCCGCCCTTCTTGGTGTACAGCTCCAGCGTCTTCTCGCCGTCGGTGAAGGTCACCTTGCAGAGGTCATTCTGCTCGCCGTCGCGCACGAATACCGCCTGGAGCGCCGAAGCCTTAGCCGGGTCAACGGTAATGCTCAGCTCGTCCGAGCTGTAGGAGCCGCGCCAGCCCACGAAGCTGTACCCCTCTGCGGGAGCAGCGGTAATGGTGATATCCGTCCCGGGGAAATACTTGCCCGAGAACAGCTTTGCGGTGTCAACGTCTATCGTGTTGAGCTTTATCGTGCCGCCCTCCGGGTTTATAGTGTCGATAGTGACGGTAACAGCGTCAGGCAGTTTAAGATCCGACGCCAGCATCTTGTGAACATAATCCGGACGCTTGCTGAAGAACTCATGCATACGCGAAATGCAGGGATCGGTAGCGTTTGAGGTGTTCGCCCAGTTGGGATAGCGCTTAAAGCACTTGTTCAGCTCGGGGTAGTAAGCGCTATAGAAGGGCTTCTCCTTCTCCAGCGTAACAGCGGGATCGAAGTTCTTTGCGGTAAGATCCATAAAGGTGTTGATGAACCTCGCCTTGAACTCGTCGTTCTCCATAAGCGCATTGAACAGCACCGGCATATCGTCCCAGGTGTTGCGCATGATGTTTTTCAGGTTGTTGGCGGTGGGCTTGGTGGAAGCGTTGCCGTAGTGGTAAACGCCCATTTCGGTGTCATAGAGGTTGAAGCGCCACCTGCCGTCGGCGTAGGGATTGCCGGGATCGACGGTGCGGGTGCGCCACAGCGAGTAGTTGTTGCCGGGCCAGTCCTCGTTGATTATGTACATCTCAACAGACATATAGTCGATGAAGCTCTGTATGTCTATCATCTCGCACATCTTGTCGTAGTTTGCCTGAACGGAAAGATCGTTGTTCTCGGCAAAGCTGCGCATTTCCCTGAACAGCTCGATATCCGTGTCAAGACCCTCGTCTATCTCGCCCTTCTTGTATACGACTACCTCGTCGGAGTTTACGTCATAGTTCTCCTCGTAGTAGTGATCGTCATAGTCCTCCTGGAGGGTGAACAGACCGAAGTACTCGCCGTCGATGAACATTACGCAGGGTCTGCCCTCCTGGGTGTCTATAGCGCGGTCTGATACCAGCGACTGTATGTAGCTGTCCTTGTACTTGCAGTAGTCGATATCGTTTCCGCCGGCGCGGCAGACTATCTTCTTGAACTTCTTGAGCTGCTTGCCGGAGCCGTTCTCCTGATAGGCGTTGTCAAAGAACTTGTACTTGAAGTTCTTCTCGCCGTAGTCCTCTCTTGCGTAGAATCTCACCGACTTCTGATAGGCGGCGCGGGAATATGCGCCCTGAGTCCTCATGCCGCAGTCCTGAGAAAGCCCCAGCGTGCCGTCCGGCTCAAAGAAGTCGATATGGCAGGGACGCTCCCAGTCCTTGCCTTTCTGGTTGTAGTTGGCAGGCTTTTTGCCGTCATCGGTGTCTCTGTACTCCGCCTTGTTCTTGTTGTCGTCATAGACCTTGCCCTTGACGAATATTCCCGTCTCGTAGTCAAAGAGGTTCTGGGGATCGGTGGTGACGGAGATTATCGGCAGATTGTTGTGATTTTTGCTGCTTATGCCCACGAAGTAGCTCTTGGTCACCGTCTCGCTGTACTTGCCCGCCGCGCTGTAGGTCACGGCGCGGACAACGGTGCCCTTGTCAACGGCGCTCTTTGAGGGGAGATCGCCGCCCCAGGGGGTTATCTTGCTCACCGATACCATAGCCGATACCAGATTGGCTTCGCCGCTGCGGTTGTGGATATTCAGCGGAGCCGTGTACTCCTGTCTGGTCTCTGATGTGGCGGGGTCTGTGCCGTCGGTGGTGTAGTATATGGTGTTGCCCTCGTCGGTGGACATGGTGAGGTCAAAGGCGTCCTGATACATACCGCTCTCGCTGCTGAAAACAGGCGCGTTGCAGGGTATCGCCGACTCGGCGTCGTTATTTGAAGCGCCGGGGGTAGGGAACAGCATCTGCCATTCGCCGGTGCCGTCCGGCTGCCTTGCCCAGGTCACGTCGTCGTTAAGGGCGGGCACTTCCGCGGTATCGGCAGCCACGCCGTCATAGGTGAGCGCAAGCTTCACGCCGTTGCCGGAGAGATTGTATCCGGTGTTGGGCACATCGGGATCGCCGTTGTAGGTCTTGCAGCTGAACACCAGCAGCGTGCCTCCGGCGGGAACGGCAGTACCCTCTGCAAAAGCAAAGCTGCTGCTGTCGTCCTTGACTAAAGACCAGCCGGTGAGTTGAAACTCTGTGTTGCTGCAGTTATACAGCTCTATCCAGTCGCAGTAATTGCCGTTTTTGTCTACAGCGGCGGTGGTGTTGCCGTGTTCGCCGTTGTTTCCGGTGCAGACTTCGTTTATCACCACGGCAGGACCCCCGCCGGTGGGCGGGTTTTCAGATACCAGACTCGCTGAAGCCGGGAGCGCTCCCGAGACCGAGAGCATGGCTGCCGCTGATATCATAGACACCACGCGGCGTGTCATTTCGTTCATTTAGACTCCTCCGATCATCATTATTTCTTTAATATTTTTATATCACCTACAAAAAATATCCAAATTTGCGTATAATTTGTAGTATAACGTACAACTTAATTTTATCACATAGTGTGAGTAATGTCAATTGTGATGATAAGAGAAAAAAACGGCGGTCATTTGATTATTTTAACCAAACAGCGCGTATAATACGCCGTAGACCACTCCAGCGGCGGTGCCGTAGAGTATGACGGGACCCGCGATCGAGAATATCTTCGCGCCGACTCCAAGCACGTAGCCTTCCGTCTTGTACTCCACGGCGGGGGCAGCCACGGCGTTGGCGAAGCCGGTTATCGGCACCAGAGTCCCCGCGCCGGCGTGCTTTGCGATCTTTTCGTACTTGCCCAGGGCGGTGAGCAGCACCGACAGCGCGATCAGCGTTATCGAGCACCATGCGGAAGCGTCCGCCTTATCTGCTCCCAGCGCCCGGTAAAGCTCGGTGAGCGCCTGTCCCAGCAGGCATATCCCGCCGCCTATGGCAAATGCCTTGGCGGTATTGACATACCACCGGCTGTTCTTAGAGGCGCGTTTCGCCATTTCTGCATACTGTTGCTTTGATACATTCATTTGTCGATCTTCCTTTCGGGGTTAGTCGCTGCCCCTATTATCCCCGCCTTCGGGAAAAATTATTCTCTTGGATTGACATTCGCCTTACAGATGTGCTATAATAAAGCCAAAGCCCATGCTGCGCATGGGCTGCGGAGCTTGCGCTCCTTTGCGGACTCGCGTCCGCGGCTTTATTGTTTCAATCGCAAAAATGCCCTTGCAAGCAAG
>CACXDI010000063.1 GCA_902766335.1 uncultured Ruminococcus sp.
ATCGTCAGCGAGATCGTGGCAAAGCTGCTTGTGTGCAGCGAGCTTTTGCTCATACTCTTTGGCGGTTTCCCCACCGTTATAAACGCTAAGACCGTTAAGTCCTGCAAGGCTGTTCAGATAGTCGGTATATACATCGTCTTTTTCTTCGCTGTACTGACAGGAGATAAGGTCCCCGAAGCCGAGAATAACATCATATTCCTCGTCACCGATCTTCCAGTCATTTGTCATGGTTATGCTGAGTGAACCGTCATCATTAAGCTCACAGTTTACCGAGGCACTACCCCAGTAAAGTTCCGATGTATCATTTATTTCTTTGCCGTTAAAATAGTCGATATTACAAGGTATACACATTTGCAGACCGGCTTCAAACCGTTTCTCGTCACTCTCGGCAAAGGACGTACCGTCTTTTTTTCTCGCAGTCACAAGTAGATGATCTCTTGAAGCATCAGATACAACTCCCTCAACGGTAAAGTCTATATCCGTGAAAGTATTTTCAAGCACAACGCCATTAAAGGGCTGAGTAGTGCTTTCAAGTTCCTTTATGTCACCTGTGATCACTTCATCTTTATTTGTAAGCTTGTTCTTAAAGGCATTTCCGTAATGGTATTTCAATCCCGCATAAGCTGTAAATCCGCATAAACATAAGGCAGCAGCGGCAATAACAGCTATTACAACTTTTCTTTTCCCTGTCCGTTTTACACTGATAGTATTATTCATCTCAAATCCAGCCTTTCGCATGACTGAGGAAAGAATGCGGTCTTGCTCTTCGCCTGATATCTCAGCGTCGCTGCCGAACTCTGCAAACTCGTCATCCAGCCGCTCTGCGCCCGACTCTGTTATCAGATCGTTCAGCCTCATATGCTCTTTGTTCATGACCGTCCCTCCTCCAGTATTTTTCTCAGCTTATCGAGGCTCCGTGATATCCTCGAATTCAAAGTGCCAGGATTCATTCCAAGCTCTTTGGCTATATCCTTGTTCTTTTGTCCGAAGTAGTATTTGCGTATGAATATAAAACTGTCCGGCTCTCCCAGACTTTTTACCGCGTCTATGATCCTGTCCTCGCTGCGTGTATCGGTGTCGGCAATGATATTCTCAAGCTCGTTATAGTCGAGCATTTCCTCTGTCTTGCTGTGACGGCGGAAAACGTCTATGCAGTGCCGTCCTGCTATCACAGAAAGACAGCCTTTTACCGACCGCATATCAAATCCGCAGCCGCATCCCGTCTGATAGAATTTAAAGAAAATATCGCTGACAGCTTCTTCTATATCCTCTACAGCACAGACATCGCCAAGTCTTACCCGCGCTATCTTCATAACATAGGCGCTGTACTGCCTGACTACTGCTGTAAGCCCACTCTGAGGATCGGTCTTAAGCAGCTCCAGAAGTTCCTTGTCTTTCATAAGCAAACCTCGCTTTGTTGAAACGTTTCACTATTATCAGTCGAAACAAAAGAATGAAAAATTGCAGTGGATAAGATAATTATACCATTTCTTTCGTAAACTTTCCATGAACAAAAAGCATCTGCCCCTCACTCCTGCCCGAGCACATACCCCACGATCTTGTCAAGCGTCTGCTCGTCGATCCCCGAGGCTAACACCATGCTCACCTCTCCCGCCTTGTCCGCCGGAAGCCCCACCTTTGAGGTGAAGAACTCCTGCAATATCACGCAGGGGGTGAACAGCTCGTTAGCCTCGGACACCCCCTTCGGGGTGAGTGCGATCTGCCGGTACGGCTCCTTGACTATCAGCTCCTCCTCCATGAGCTTTTTGCACATTTTGACGGTGCTCGCCTTCGCGACGTGCAGGTAGTTGGCGATGTCCGTGGTGCGGACGCGCTCGCCGTTCTGCCCCAGCAGGTATATGGTTATAAGGTACTTTTTCTGCGGTTCTGTAAGCATTTTACGACTTCCTTTCAGTTAGCTTTCTTAGTTAGCCAGGTATAACTAATTTGATTATAGCACCACATCACCATGCTGTCAACGCTTGCCCGGGCACGGGTTAGCGTTTTCTAACTATCTCACAAAAATCTCAGTTAGATATATCTAACTGTTTATTCATTCCTACAAAAACACGCGGGCAGGGCGGCGGCAGCCTTGACAAAAGAGCAGGTGAGTGATATAATCTAAACATAGGTTAGCAAAAGCTAACCGAAAAGAAGGGAGCAGCAAAATGTCTGTCGCGGATAGAAAAAAATTTGAGAGCGTGCTTGCCTTTCACACGGCGCCGACGCTTATGGGATTAAAATGCGGCAGCCTGCCCGCGCTTTCGCCTGCGGAATATGACCTTGAGGAGGTCTCGCGCCTTTTCAAGGAGCGGTATTTCGGCGAGAGGATCTGCGCACGCTTTGTGAGCAGATGCAGCCGGCGGGTGCTGATATATGTCTATGACCGTGAGCTGCTGGACAAAAGACTGTCGGATAAGGCGGTGAGGGATTTCCTCGCGGGATACGGCTACGACAGGGAATGGGACAGCACGAAGTGCCTCGACAGACTTTGCGGCAGGCTGCGGGAGAAGGATTTCCCCCACGAGATCGGCATATTCTTAGGCTATCCGCTGGAGGACGTGAAGGGCTTTATCGCCAACTGCGGAAAGCGCTGCAAATACTGCGGTCTGTGGAAGGTCTACGGCGATGTCCCCCGCGCAAAGGCGATGTTCGAGTGCTACAAAAACTGCCGCGTCCGTCTTTGCAGAGAGCTTGAAAAGGGTAAACCGCTGCGCTTGTGCGTGGCATAGTAATAGGAGGAAATACAATGAAAACAGCAGTTATTTTTTGGTCGGGAACAGGCAACACCGAGGCTATGGCTAATGCCGTAGCAGAGGGCGCGGGAGTCGAGGCGGTACAGGTATCGGCGTTTGACGGCGATGTATCCGACTACGAGGCGCTTGCTCTCGGCTGCCCCGCCATGGGCGCTGAGGAGCTTGAGGACAGCGAGTTCGAGCCCTTCTTCGCAGCTATCGAGGGTAAGCTGAGCGGCAAGAAGGTAGCCATTTTCGGCTCCTATGACTGGGGCGACGGCGAGTGGATGCGCCTCTGGGCAGAGAGAGTAAAGACGGCAGGCGCGGAGCTTGTAGGCGGCGAGGGTCTTATCTGCAACAACACTCCCGATGACGACGCTCTTGCAAAGTGCCGCGAGCTTGGCAAACAGCTTGCATAATACGCCTCACCTGAACCTATCTATAGATACAAAGCAAGGGCTGCCGGCATAGTTCGGCAGTTTTTGCGGTTAGCGATATCTAACAAAACGCATGGTTATACTTGGCTAACTTTTCTGTTATTTCGACAAAATATCCGAAAAATCATTGACAGCCGCCGGGCGGCGGTGTATTATATATATGAAAGTTAGTTCAATCTAACCAAGTCAAAGGAGGTACTATGATGCCATTAGTATCGGCAAATGCAGGCGAATGTTACACCATAGTAAGGATCGGCGGCACACCTGAGGTCAGAAAGCACCTGGAGGACTTAGGCTTTGCTGTAGGCGGGACAGTCTCGGTGATATCCGTCATGGGCGGCAATCTGATCGTCAACGTGAAGGAAACGAGAGTTGCTGTCAGCCGCGAGCTGGCTATGAAGATAATGGTATGAGGAGGAATCAGAATGACGTTAAGAGAAGCTAAGATAGGCGACACCGTCACCGTCAAGAAGCTTTCCGGAGAGGGCGCGGTAAAGCGCCGTATCATGGACATGGGGCTTACAAAGGGTACTGCTGTCACCGTCCGCAAGGTAGCCCCCCTGGGCGATCCTATCGAGATCACCGTCCGCGGCTATGAGCTTTCTATCCGCAAGGCGGACGCGGAAATGGTAGAGGTACTTTGAACGTATTTTTTTGCAGATAAGTTAGCCGTAGCTAACATTTAAGGAGGAAAAACCATGAGCATAAAAATAGCGCTGGCGGGCAACCCGAACTGCGGTAAGACCACGCTTTTCAATGCGCTTACAGGCTCCAACCAGTTCGTGGGCAACTGGCCGGGAGTTACTGTAGAGAAAAAAGAGGGCAAGCTGAAAAAGCACCCGGACGTCATCGTCACTGACCTGCCGGGCATCTACTCGCTTTCGCCCTACACCCTTGAGGAAGTGGTGGCGAGAAACTACCTCATCGACGAGCAGCCGGACGTGATACTCAACATCATCGACGGCACCAACCTTGAGCGTAACCTTTACCTCACCACACAGCTCACCGAGCTGGGCATACCTGTGGTCTGCGCCGTAAACATGATGGATATTGTCCGCAAAAACGGCGATACGATCAACATTCCCGAGCTTTCAAAGGCGCTGGGCTGCAATGTGGTGGAGATATCCGCTCTGAAGGGCGACGGCGTTGCCGAAGCGGCAGAAATGGCTGTATCGGCTGCCAACACCAAGCACGGCGGGCCTGTTCACCGCTTTGAAGCCGCTATCGAGCACGCGCTGGCGCACATCGAGGAGGCTTGCGTACACGATCTCCCCGAGGCTCAGCAGCGCTGGTACGCTATCAAGCTGTTCGAGCGCGATGACAAGGTGATAGAAAAGCTTGACCTGCCGGAGACCACCGTTTCTCACATAAACCGCGACATCGAGGCTGTTGAGAAGGAGCTGGACGACGACAGCGAATCCATAATCACCGGCGAGCGCTACAATTACATATCAAGTATAATCGGCGGCTGCTATGACAAGAAAAACAAGGGCGCTCTCACCGTCTCCGATAAGATAGACAAGATAGTCACCAACCGTTTCCTGGGACTGCCTATCTTTGCGGCGATCATGTTCGCGGTGTACTGGATAGCTATGGTGGGCGTGGGCGCACCCCTTACAGACTTCACCAATGACAACATCTTCGGCGACGGCTTCCACTTGTTCGGCAAGGGTACTGCCGAGTACACCGAGGTGGCTGAGGAATACGCCGCCGCACAGCTTATCATCGACGGCTATGACGCTATAGTTGAGGAGACAGGCAAAGCTCCCACAGGTGAGTTCAGCTACACGGTAGAGGACGAGGAGACCCTTGAGACCACCGAGGAGACAGCAACCCTCGAGGACTACGAGGCGGCACTCGCAAGCATAGAGAAGATAGGCGACGAGCCCGATCCTGCCGACTACGGCTGGTTCATTCCCAGTATCCCCGGTCTGGCGGAATCCGCCCTTGACAAGGCAAACGCAGCCGACTGGCTGAAGGGTCTTATCATCGACGGTATCATCGCAGGCGTGGGCGCGGTGCTGGGCTTCGTTCCCCAGATGCTGGTGCTGTTCCTTATGCTGGCGTTCCTTGAAGCCTGCGGATATATGTCCCGTATCGCATTCGTTCTGGACAGAGTGTTCCGCAAGTTCGGACTCTCCGGCAAGAGCTTCATACCTATGCTGGTAGGCGTGGGCTGCGGAGTTCCCGGAATAATGGCGAGCCGTACCATTGAAAACGAGCGTGACCGCCGCATGACGATCATGACCACCACCTTCATTCCCTGCGGCGCAAAGGTCCCCTTCATCGCCATGATCGCAGGTGCTATCTTCGGCGGCTCGGCATGGGTGGCTACCTCCGCTTACTTCGTAGGCATGGCGGCTATCATCATCTCCGGTATAATGCTGAAAAAGACAAAGATGTTCGCCGGCGATCCCGCTCCCTTCGTAATGGAGCTTCCCGCGTATCACCTTCCCACCGTTTCCAACGTGCTCCGTTCCATGTGGGAGCGCGGCTGGTCATTCATAAAGAAGGCTGGTACTGTAATACTTATTTCTCAGGTCATCATCTGGTTCACCAGCCGCTTCGGTTTCTTAGACGGCAGCTTCGGTATGCTGGAGGAGGATCAGCTTGACGCCTCGCTCCTTGCCAAGCTGGGCAGCGCTATCGCCTGGATCTTCATTCCCCTGGGCTGGGGCAACTGGCAGGCTGCTGTGGCTTCTATCACCGGACTTGTCGCAAAGGAGAACATCGTGGGCACTATGGGTACCCTCTACGGCGGCGGAGACCAGACCACATGGCAGGCGCTGGCTGCGACTTTCACAGGTATCACCGGCTATTCCTTCCTGGTGTTCAACCTGCTGTGCGCTCCCTGCTTTGCGGCGATCGGCGCTATCAAGCGTGAGATGAACAATCCCAAGTGGACATGGTTCGCCATAGGCTATCAGTGCGGATTCGCTTACGTTTCGTCATTCATGATAAACCAGTTCGGCGGACTCTTCACAGGTCATGTGAACGTTATAGGACTTATCTTTGCAGTAGCAGCGCTTGCCGGCATGATCTATATGCTGGTGCGCCCCTACAAGGAGGCTACAAAGCTCAGCGGCAAGCTGGCGGCTGCGGGCGCAAAGGCATAAGGAGGGATAAACATGGCAGCATGGTTAGGCGCAAACATCGGGAATATCATCGTTATCATTATCCTGCTTACCATTATAGCACTGATAGTGCGCTCTATAATAAAGGATAAAAAGTCTGGCAAGAGCAGCTGCGGCTGCGGCTGTGCTCACTGCGCTATGAAGGGCAGCTGCCACGCTCCCAAAAAATAAAGACAACACCGCACAACCACCGGCTAACGCCTTTGCACGTCATAAACTTGCATATTTTTAGCATAAACGAAGTTTATGCAGTCATACTCACACAAAGTTTCC
>CACXDI010000064.1 GCA_902766335.1 uncultured Ruminococcus sp.
GCCGAGATTTGTCTGCTGTTCTTTTAGGGATTAGTATTATTTGTGTCAAGCATTTTTGGCAAGGTTTAGTTGGGGGAGCAATATTATATCTCGATACCGTTCTGATCCTCAAAAAGGGCGGTGTGCAGATACTTGTTGTTTGTATCGGCGGGCTGAGCGGGGGTCTTGGAGTCTATCTCCTGCTGCTGATCGGTCTTGTCGTCCGGCTTGATGATAAGCTTTATCGCGCGCCGGCAGTTTATCGCAAGAGATTCGGTATAAGCGCCGCCTGCCTCTCCGTCCAGCGTCCAGGCTATAGGCTCCACGCTGGTGAACTTCACCTTTGCGCTCTTGAAGGAGAGGAAGTTCTTTGTGGTAAGGCGGTTGAGCAGAGCATCATTCAGCGTCTGCTGGAGAGCTATAGGAGTAGTGGGCGTCCGCACGAGAGTGACCTCGAAGAGACCGTCGTCGAAGTAGACGCCGTCGCGCATAGGCACCTTCATGCCGCCTATGGACGTGGAGTTAGAGACTATGCCCAGCAGGAAGTTGCCGGTCTCGGTAATGCCGTCATGCTCGACGGTGATATCCATTCCCTTGTAGCTTCCCAAGGTAAAGCGCTTTATGCCCTCGGCAATATACGCCGCGTGACCGAAGATGTTCTTGGCGTCCTGGGGAGTCTCGTAGGGGACATCGGTGAAGATGCCGAATGCCGCCACGTAGACGAAGTAGCGTTGCCGGTTGAACTGTCCCACGTCATACTCAAAGTACACGCCGTCCACTATATCCTGTGCGGCGGCAAGGGTATTGGTAGGTATTCTGAGCGAAGCCGCGAAGTCATTGGTAGAGCCGGTAGGTATATAGCCCACGGGTATCATTTCCGGCAGCTGCATAAGGGCGGTGACCGCCTCGCTCATGGTGCCGTCTCCTCCGCTTACCACTACGACGTCATAATCCATGCCGTCCTCAAGTATCTTGCGGTAGCCGTCCCGGGGCTTCTGGGTGGGGTGGCAGGTGACGTCGAAGCCGCCGCGGGTAAAGATATCAACTATATCAAGAAGTGCGGAACGTATCAGCCCCTTGCCGGAACGCGGATTGAATACAAACAGCATTTTCTTCATGTTGTTATCAGCTCCTTTTGTGTTTCATTCTTAATTTATCTCTTTTTCTCAATTATACCAGTTCGGTACCTGATTGTCAACAGGAAAAAGTGCAGAAATATCACACTTTTTTTCAATTGTCCGTACATATCGGCGGGAGATTGACCGATTGATACAGAAAAAAACCGCACAAACAAGCAAATATCGGCGTTTTGATAACTGTCCAACTCTTGACACTTATCGCTGAATATGTTATAATTAAGTGGTGTTTGTATAAATATTTTACCCGGAACGGAGGGCTAATGCGGAGTGAGTACGTCGGGGCTGAAACAAAAACTGCGGGAAGCGGTAAAGCTTATTGCTTTTCGTGCGGTATATCCCGCGGCGTATGCGCTGGGCTGTCTGCGTCCCATGGACAGGGGGCTGACCCTCTTTTGCGAGGTGCGGCACGGCTTTCTTACCGACACATACATTCCTATATATGAGGAACTGCAAAGGCGGGGAAAGAAGTGCGAGGTCTTTTACATACACAACAATGCGGGAGGCATGAGCTATCTTTGGCGGTATCTGAAGCTTTGCTTTATACTGCCTAAGGCGGGCGTCGTGCTGATAGACGATACCTGCAATCTCTTCGGAGCGTTCAGGCTCAGGCGGGGGTGCAGGCTGATACAGACCTGGCACAGCTGCGGAGCCTTCAAGAAGTGGGGGTATTCGATAGCGGGGCTGAGCTTCGGGCAGGATCCGGAGGAGCTGGACAGGTATCCCGCCCACACGAACTACTCGCTGGTGACGGTGAGCAGCGAGGAGTGCATACCCCATTTCAACGAAGCCTTCGGGTTTGACAAAAGCGGGCGCAGGTGTGTGAGAGCGACGGGAGTTGCGCGAACAGACTATTTCTTTGACGAGGACAACCGCAGGGCGTCCTTTGACAAGCTGTATAAAAACTATCCCGAGGCGAAGGGCAGGAAGGTGCTGCTGTACGCGCCCACCTACCGGGGGGACGCCGACAGGGCTCAGCCGCCCAAGATGTTTGACATAGAGAAAATGGTCAAAGCTATCGGTGACGGGGCGGTGCTTCTGATAAAGCAGCACGGGTTCGTCAGCGAAAAGACGGCGATACCTGCAAGCTGCCGGGACAGGGCGTTTGACGTGAGCGGCAGCATGAGGATAGAGGAGCTGTTATTCGTAAGCGACGCGGTGATCACCGACTATTCCTCGCTGATATTCGAGTACTCGCTGTTTTTAAGACCTATGGTCTTTTACGCTTATGACCTTGACGAGTTTTATGACTACAGGGGTTTCTACTATAAATACGACAATGATTTTCTTCCCGGGCGTATAGTGCGCACCGAGGAGGACTTATATAAAAGCTGTGCTTCGGCGCTTGAAGGTACGAATGCCGCGGAGCGTGAGCAGCTCCGGCGGTTCAGGGACAGGTTCATGGGTTCATGTGACGGACATTCGGCAGAGAGGATAGCAAATTACATTACTGGGAGAAGCAAGAGATGAAAAAATACTTAATAAGGAGCGGAAAGCTCCCTACTGACAACTTAGCGACTTCGGAATATCTGGAGAGGAACGTCCTTGGCAGCAATTCGGGCAATTTTCTTTATCTTCACGGCATAATCAGGACTCTTATGCTGGACGAGGGTGTGACCTTTGAGTCCACTCAATACAAAATGATATTCACCAAAGACGAGATAGACAGGTTCAACCGGGAATGTGACGGCTACATCATACCGCTGGCGGATGCGTTCAGAATGGATTTTGTACCGGAGCTGATACACCAGACAAAGCTGATAAAGAAGCTGAAAATGCCGGTATGGCTCATAGGCGTGGGAGTATCGCGTGAATCGCTGGATATCATACGCCGTGAGGGCGAGCTGGCGGTGCAGAAGAGAGCCTACAGGGCAGGACAGCTTGCCGAGCCGCCCGAGGGCAAGATAATCCTGAGGACAGCGGTCAAGAAATTTATCAATGCTATTCTCAAAAAGGGTACGATCATAGGCATACGCGGCGCTGATACTGCGGAGTTTTTGAGCGAGCTGGGGTATGTTGAGGGAGAGCATTTCAGGATAATCGGGTGTCCCTCTATGTATACTTTCGGCAACCATTTAAGCATACGTGACACAGAGAAGGGCAGGGACTGTCCCGTTGCCTTCAATCTTTCGCAGTCGCCGAAGGGAAGGAAATTCCTCTTCAATGCGCAGAAGGAGTTTGACGATGCGATATATGTAGGGCAGGTAATGGCGGAGCTTCAGACACTTTACTGGGGCACGGATTTCAGGACTTACAACACCGGCGAGCCGTGGAACCTGAAGGACATGACATTCCCCTCTACTCTGGATCATCCTTTTTACAAGGAGGACAGGGTAAGGTTCTTCGTGAACGTACACGAGTGGCTGGAGTTTATGAGGACAAGGGACTTTGTTTTCGGTACGAGGCTGCACGGAAACATAACCGCCGTCATTGCGGGCACGCCCTCGCTGATGATAGTCAAGGACAAGCGCATGAGGGAGCTCGCTGAGTTCCACGGGCTTTGCTACATCAAGGACAACCACATAAAGGACTACAAGAATATCCATGAGATGATAGCAGACGTAGATTTCCACAAGCCGGAGGCAAAGCAGGAGGAGAATTTCAGGAACTTCCTTGATTTCCTTCATGTAAACGGTCTTGAGACCATATACGACAATGATTTTGACCGGGTGGATGCGCCGCTTGACAAGGCTATTGAGCAGGCGGGTGTGAGCAATCCGATAACGTCTGCTGTAAAATGCAGTCAGAGAGAGCTGGCAGAGAGAATAATACCCTCTGTAGATATGTTCAGAGACAGGCACAAGGATCAGATACGTGCCATAAGGCGCAGGGACATTGAGCTAAAGCATCTGTACGATGTGCTCGACTGCCGTCCGGTCAAGATGACGATAGGAGTCAGAAATGCTCTGCTGCCCGAAAAGCGCAGGATAAAGGTAAGGAATCTGTTTGAGAGAGAAGCTGCTATTGCCCTGAAAAACGAGTTGGCTGAGGCAGAGCTTGAGAAGGCGCTGGAGGAACAGTAAGCCGTGAGATAACGGAGGTTTGTCATATGATATACGGAGCTATGCTTGCGGGGGGCAGCGGAACAAGAGTCAAGAGTTCCAACGTGCCCAAGCAGTTTATCGAGATAGACGGTATGCCGATAATCGTGTTCACGCTTATGGGTATGCTGAAGGTACAGCGGTTCGACTACATCTACATCGCGGCGCGTGAGGACTACATCGAGTATCTCGAAGCGAAGGTAGAGGAGTTTGTGAAGGACCGTCACCGTGTTCGCATAATCGCGGGCGGCAGGGAGAGAATGGATTCGATACACAATGTGACCTCTGCTATCGAGCGTGACCAGGGGATAACCGACGAGGACGTTATCGTTATCCACGATGCGGTAAGACCCTTTGTCACCGAGAGGATACTGAATGACAGCATCGACTATGCGGGCAGGTACGGCGCCTGCGTATGCGGGCTTCCCTGCGCGGACACCATACTCCATTCGGTAAAGGGCGACGTGGTGGACGACATTCCCGCAAGGAGCGAGCTTTACTGCGGACAGGCTCCCGACAGCTTCCGGCTCAAGCGTTTCATCGAGATGCAGGACGCTCTCACCGAAGAGCAGAGAGAGAAGATCACCGGCACCTCGCAGATATGCACTATGAATAACCAGCCCATTTACATAATAGAGGGCGACGCCATAAACTTCAAGATAACCACCGACAGCGATCTTACAATGGTGAAGATGCTGATGAAGCGGGACAGGAGATGATCCTTCCTTTCCGAAGGGTCTGCTTTCAGAAGCAGGTACAGTGTAGGACAGAGGTATGCTCCTGCCGGGGATATATCAAACTGCACCGAGACTGCAAAACGGGCATACGTCCGACAGTATAGAAAGAAGGATATTAAATGAAAAGTTTACTGGACAGCTATCCTAAGACGATGAAGACGCTCAACCTGCACGGTGTGGGCGATCTGAGGTATGAAGACCATGATGTGCCGGCTCTGGAGCCGGGTACCGTACTGCTGAAAATAAAGGCGTGCGGAATATGCTCCAGCGATATACCGCGTATATTCACAAACGGCACCTACCACTTCCCCACCGTTCCGGGACACGAGTTCTCGGGACAGATAGTGGCAGTAGGCGACGGCGTGGACGAGAGCCTTCTCGGAAAGAGAAGCTGCGTATTCCCCATGCTGCCCTGCCGCAAGTGCAGAGCCTGCCAGAAGCAGGAGTGGGCGCAGTGCTCGGGCTACAGCTATTTCGGCTCCCGTCAGGACGGCGCATTCGCCGAGTATCTGGTAGCGCCGGTATGGAACCTGGTGCCCTTTTCGGACAAGCTTGACTACCGTGTAGCCGCGCTCTGCGAGCCGGCGGCGGTATCCATTCACGCGGCGAATCTGGGCGGCATAAAGGAAGGCATGAACGTTGCCGTAGTAGGTACCGGTACGATAGCGCTGCTCATCGGATTCTTTGCGAGAAAGAGAGCGGGCAGCGGAAAGGTCATCATTCTGGGAAGAAATGCAGAGAAGCTCGCCTATGCCGAGAAGCTGGGCTTTGAGGTAGTAAACACCAGGGAGCAGGCAGCCGACGAGGGCGTAAAGGCTCTGACAGACGGCGTTGGCGCCGATGTTGTCATCGAGGCGGTAGGCACCAACGAGGCTATAGAGAATGCGGTAAAGTGCACGGCTGCGCTGGGCACCGTTGTGCTGGTGGGCAATCCCTACGACGATCTGAAAATGGAGAAGAACGTATACTGGTCTATACTGCGCAAGCAGATAACCGTAAAGGGCTCCTGGAACTCCAACTACAATGACCGGGTAAACGACTGGAAGGAAGCAATCGGCGAGTTCGAGACCAGCGATCTTGATTTCTTAGGACTGGTGACACACACCTTCAGTATGGAAGAGCAGGAGAAGGCATTCGGCGTGGTAAGAGACCCGAAGGAATTCTCTATCAAGGTAATGTTCACAATGGACTGAGATCTCAGAGGGTCTGCTACAGTATTTTTGGAGAGTGAAGAAGAAAAGGTATGAAAAATTATACGGAAGAGCAGGAACAGAAAAATCATCAGGACGCCGCCGACAGAGAGCGTGCCATCGAAAAGCGCCGGGCAAAGAAAGCGCCGGCAGCTTTTATAACGGACATTGAGTTCAAGCGGGTCATACTGCATATGTCGGGGCGTATAGAGGGCATTGAGCAGGGCAAGGCATATGGAGTAAGATTCGTGAGCGAGGGCAGAGACAATATGTTCTACCCTGACCACTTTGACCTTGAGGGCGACAGGTTCACCCTGTCTACGAACATCATGTGCAGCAGGAAGGACGAGCCTATACAGAGCGGGCTTTACTACATGGTGGTATTCGAGAAATATAAGGATCACCGCAAGGAGCAGAACCAGCTCAACCAGACAGGCAAAAAGCGCATCGTAAAGCGGGGCGACGAGGTATTCAGCATTGAGCTGGACGGCAAGGGTCATGTTATCAATAAGAAAAAGCTGACCTGTGAATACCCGGCATACATCGCACCCGAAGCGTCGGGGCAGCTGGACACCGAGGAGGAGAATCCCTGGAACTACAAGCTGAACCGGGGCGCAAACAACAGGTTCTTTATGCTGGCGCAGCAGGATCTTGACACGGCGGAGTTTTACTTCGATGTAGACTACAAAGCGCCGGAGAGAGCCCCCTCACCTGATGAGCTGAAGAAAAAGCGCCGTAACGAAAGGCGGAACAAGCTCAACAAGAAGATAAACGAGTTCAAGAACGCGGCATTCCAGAAGGTGTTCAAGTACGGCGTAAAGCATTCAAAGCACAAGGGCAACGTGATACTTTTCTGCTCCGGCTCGAGAGCTAAGATCGGCGGCAACGAGGAGTTTATCTACAAGCGAATGATAGAGCGGGGGCTGGACAAGCAGTTCAAGTTCCGGTTCGACTTCAAGGAGAGCATAACCGCCGGGCACAAGCCGCTGGAGATGATAAGGTTTGCCTACTACTTAGGAAGCTCGGATATCATACTCATAGACGATTATTACCCTATCATATACAAGGTGGATTATCCCAAGACCACGAAGGTGCTTCAGGTATGGCACGCCTGCGGAGCGTTCAAGTCGCTGGGCTTTGAGAGACTCGGCAAGCCGGGAGCGCCGCCCTTCAACACGAGGGTACACAAGTGCTACACCCATGTGCCGGTAAGCTCGGAACATTCGGCTAAGCACCACGCGGAGGGCTTCGCCATAAGCGAGGACAAGTTCTATCCTGTGGGTATCCCCCGCACCGACATCTTCTTTGACGAGCAGTACAAGAAGGACACGAGAGAGAAGATGTTCGCGGAGTTCCCGGAGTGTCAGGGCAGGAACAAGGTATATCTGTACGCGCCCACCTTCCGGGGAGACAATGCGCTGAATGCACGGTTCCCCTTTGATAAATTCGATCTTGACCGCTGGGGCGAGTTCTTAGAGAAGGAGGATTCGGCGCTTATCATCAAGCTTCACCCCTTTGTCAAGGAGCGGGTGGAGATACCGGAGAAGTACCGTGACCGTATCGTTGACGCCACCGACTACCGCGAGGTCAATGACATACTGTTTATCATCGACGTGCTCATCACCGACTACAGCTCGATAATCTACGAGACCTCGCTGCTGAGAAAGCCTATGCTGTTCTTTGCCTTTGACAGGCGGCACTACGAGGCGACGAGAGATTTCTACGAGCCGTATGAGGAGCTGGTGCCCGGCAAGATAGTCTACGATTTTGACGAGCTGCTGACAGCCATGAAGAACGAGGACTACGAATACCACAAGATGGAAGCATTTGTAAAGAAGAATTTCAAGTACACCGACGGCAAGTCTACCGACAGAGTGATAGACCAGCTGATACTAGGCAAGCCGGCAGAGTAATGAACATTCGGGCGGAGAGACCCGGAATAAAGCAAACACCGCGCCGCGACCGAGCGATGACGCGGACAAAAAGAAAGGAAATGACCATGCAGGATAAGGGACAGATATCGGTATCCATGATGTGTGTAAGGCTCGATCTTACGATGGATTATCTGAAAGCATTTGAGAGAAATGACGTTGAGCTGCTGCACATCGACGTTATGGACGGCACCTTTGTGCCCAACATCACCATAGGCGTTGACTATGTAAAGCAGCTGAGAGAGATAAGCAAGCAGCCCTTCGATTTCCACTTCATGGTGGAGGATCCGGAGGAGAAGATGCCCTGGTTCGATATCCGCGAGGGCGATCTGGTATCGGTACACTGGGAGTCCACCAGGCACATAAACAAGTGTATGCAGTACATCAAGAGCCGCGGCGCAAAAGCGAGCGTTGCCCTCAACCCCGGCACTCCGCTGTTCGTGCTGGAGGAGGTATACGACTATCTGGACGCCGTACTGCTGCTGAGCGTAAACCCCGGCTTTGCGGGTCAGAAGATAATACCCTCTGTTTTCAAGAAGGTAGAGAGAATGAGAAAGCAGCTTGACGACATGGGCAGGCAGGACGTGACCATAATCGCGGACGGCAATATGTCCAACGAGAACGCCAAGCTTATGTATGACGCAGGCGCACGCATTTTCGTAGCGGGCACCTCCTCTATCGTAAAGACAACTGTCGACGGCGTTGACGACCGCATCGCTGCTATGCGCAGGAGCATAGGGTACTGAGGGCTCTGCCCTCAGACTCCCGCCGGGTGGACCCTTTGGAAAGGGTCTCCCCCGGACCCCCTCCTAAACTTTTTTGTCATTTTTGAGATATGGGGCTTTAGCCCCATATCTCAAAAATAGCGAGAAGTTTTAGGAAGAGTCCAGAGAAAACCTTTTTCAAAAGGGTTTCTCTGGCAGGGGTTTGGGGACGGAGTCCCCAAGAACACTACACTAGAGATCAGGTGATATACATGGAGAAGAAAGGGCTTTGGCAGCGCGTTAACAATGAGCGCTACCTTATGCTGTTTGTTGTGTCGTTTGTGGGGATGATGCTTTCGTTCCTGCCGACGATGATGAAGAACGGCGGGATATTCCTCTACTACGGCGACTTCAACTCGCAGCAGCAGATGTTCTATTTCCACGCAAACGAAATGGTAAGGGCGGGAAATCTCGGCTGGGACTGGGGTACTGACCTGGGCTCTAACTTTATAGGCTCCTATTCCTTCTATCTGCTGGGCAGCCCATTCTTCTGGCTGTCTACCATTTTCCCGATAGGCATGGTGAGGTATCTGATACCCTGGCTGCTGGCGCTGAAAACATCAGTCGCAGCCATGACGGCTTACGCCTACATCAGACGCTTTGTCAAGAACAAGGACGCGGCGTTCATCGGAGCCATGCTCTACGCTTATTCGGGCTTCCAGCTTTACAACGTATTCTTCAACCACTTCCACGACGTCACGGCGTTTTTCCCGCTGCTGCTGCTGACCTTTGAGCAGCTGACCCAGGACGACAGGCGGGGCGTATTCGCGCTCTGTGTGGCGCTGTGTGCTTCTATCAGCTACTTCTTCTTTGTATGCGAGCTGGTATTCTTAGTGCTCTACTTCTTTATCCGCTGTCTGGACGACGATTTCAGGATGGATTTCAAGTCCTTCACGCTTCTTTTGATCGAGGGAGCGCTGGGCGTGGCGATATCCTGTATCATATTCCTGCCGGCGTGCTATGACGTTATAAACAATCCCCGTGTAAATTCAAGGCTCTACGGCACCGACATGATATTCTACGGCGAGAATGTACGTATCCCGAGAATAATCCAGGCGTTCTTCATGATGTCGGATATGCCGGCGAGAGTCAACATACTCCAGTCGGACAATGCGAGGTGGGCTTCTATCGCGGGATATCTGCCGATGTTCTCAATGGTAGGCGTCATCGCATTCATGAGAGAGAAGAAAAAGAGCTGGCTCACCAAGATAGTCGCTGCCTGCGCTTTAATGATGTGTGTGCCCTGGCTCAACTCGATATACGTAGCGCTCAACAGCAGCTACTATGCAAGGTGGTATTTTGCGCCCATACTGATGATGTGTCTTATGACGGCGCTTGTCGTAGAGGAGGACGCGGACAAGCTGAAGCTGGGCTATCAGCCGGCGGTCATCGTGGGCGGATTCTTCATCGCGATCGGCGTGCTGCCGAAGTATATCGACGGCAAGGTGCAGTTCTTACAGAACTTCCAGTATAAAGAGATGTATTATATGCAGGCGCTGGTGACGCTGGTGCTTATGATAATCATGGGCATAATCATCTACTATCTGCCGCGCTCCAAGAGCTTCCACAGGATAGTAGCGGGAGTGACGGCGGCGGCTTGCGTGATCGTTATGTTCGCGGGCGTCAACTTCGGTGCCGTGCAGGACGGCGGTCACGAGGACTACATCAACTACGCTATCAACGGCAGGGAAAAGCTGAACATGGACAAGCTGGACTCAATGTCGGACGTCAATCACGTTTATGACGACAACACCTTCTTCCGCATAGACACCTCGGAGAACGTGGATAACTGGTGTATGTTCTGGGGGCTTTCCTCCATGAGGACATTCCATAGCGTGGTACCGCCCAGCATAATGAATTTCTACGAGAGCATCGGGCAGACGAGAGACGTAGCATCGAGAATGGAGCCTAAGCTCTATGCGCTGAGGAGTATGTTCTCGGTGAGGTACTACTTCAAGAGATCCAACAGCGACAAGAATATAAAGCCTGCCGAGACTGTAAACCAGCTTACAGGATTCACCTATCTTGATTCTCAGAACGACTTTGATATCTACGAGAACCAGAACTGGATACCTATGGGCTTTGCCTACGATCATTTTGTGACCGACAAGACGGTGAAGGACGCGCCGGAGCTGAAGCGTCCCAACATACTGCTGAAGGCGGTAGAGCTGGATACCGATATGATAAAGAAGTACTCGGATATCCTTTCGAGATACGAATACGAGGCTTCGGAGCTTACCGACGAGACCTATGCTATGGACTGCGCTGCCAAGCGTGCCGAGTCCTGCTATTACTTCAAGGAATCGACTCACGGCTTTGACGCCAAGGTGAATTTGGACAAGGAAAAAGTCCTGTTCTTCTCTGTACCCTACGAGGACGGCTGGACGGCTTCGATAAACGGCAAGCCGGTGGACATCGACAAGTGCAGCTACGGATTTATGATGATCCGCTGCCCTGCCGGAGACTGCGACATACACTTTGAGTACAAGACCGCGGGTCTCAAGGAGGGCATAATGCTCACCGTAGCCGGCGGTGCGGCTTGGGTGATCTATATGTGCGTATGGTACTTTGATCCCAAGAGGAAAAAGGCTGCCGCTGTCGCTAAGAAGAACACAAAGCCTTCCGCAAAGAAGGCGGCTGAAAAGTCCGGCGAGGACGAGGAGGCTCCGGCGGAGGTGACCGCTGAGGAAGCCGTGAACGAGGACACCGAAAACGAGGATGACGAAACGGAGGAATGACCTATGAGCCATAAGATATCACCGTTCAACGCGATGCTGTCCTACATGGGCAGGATAGACAGCTATGAGGGGCTGCCGAGATTTTTCTTCCCTGCCACCAGCGTCACCGTGAGATTCAAAGGAACTTCCGTTTCGGCTGTGATAAAAAGCCACAGGATGTACAGCGAGACAGCACTCGGCATAGTTCTGGACGGCAGGGTGTTCAAGATACCCTACGAGCAGCAGGACGAAGAGATCACCGTCACCATAGCCGAGGGGCTGGAATACAAGGAGCACGAGCTTACCCTTTACAAGGCGCAGGCAGGCTCCTGCTGGTTTGAGTTCGGGGGATTCATATTCTCTGACGATACCGAGCTGCTGCCCAGGAAGGAGCTTTCCTCACGCAGGATAGAGTGCTACGGCGACTCTGTTTCGGCGGGCGAGGTGGTACACGCTCTCGACTGCGTAGGCTCCGGCGATCCGGAGGATCACGGCGGTATCTATGACGACGCCTGGTATGCTTTCCCCTTTATCACGGCGAGAAATCTGGGGGCGCAGCTGCATGACATCGCTCAGGGCGGTATCTCCATATTCGACAGGACGGGCTGGTTCCATTGTCCCGAGACTATCGGCATGGAGAGCGTCTATGACAAGGTGGCGTTCTATCCCGAGGCTGAGGGCGGCGTTACCAAGTGGGATTTTTCAAAGTACATTCCCGATGTGGTGCTGTTCGCGGTGGGGCAGAACGATCCCCATGTTGAGGGCGGCGAGGACAATGACATCAACGATCCCGCATTCCGGGCGAAGTGGAAAAAGCGCTACACCGAGATACTTCTGGATCTGAGGGGGCACTATCCCAACGCGGTGTTCATCCTGCTTCTGACGGTGCTGGGTCACTCCCACGACTGGGACGACGTGCTGGACGAGATAGTAGAGGAGCTGGGCGACGACAAGACGGTGCATTACCGCTTTGCCCGCGCCGGCGAGGCTACTCCGGGTCACCCGCGTATCCCCGAGCAGTACGAAATGGCAGAGGAGCTCACGGCATTCATCAGCGCCATGGGCGACGGTATCTGGTCTGAGCGTGAGGAATAGATCGCATGAAGGATAAAAACAGCCGCTGGGCACTCTCTCCCGAGCAGTGCGCGGCGGTTTTCCGCATAAGGACGAAGCGCGCCGAGAAGGTATACCGCCACAATATGACGATATGGGACGGACGGGGCGCGATACTGCTCAACGGGCAGGGCACCGAGCCTTTGCGCTCCATGAAATACGGGAAATACAGCATGGAGTGGAACGGCTGCGAAATAATCGCCTGTGCCAACGTGCTGACCATGCTGGGGCTGGGAGAACCGCTGCCCCAGATCGTGAGGGAGTTCATGCTCAACGGTATGCCTTTTGTCTTTCCCGGCGGCTACTGGGGGACGGCGCCGCGGCAGCTTTGGAGGTTCCTTGACTCGCGTGGGGTGGAGTACCGGAGGTGTGACCGTGCCGATGAGCTGGAAAAGGGAGCTGCCGCTGCCGAATGCGGGATAGTGAGCTTCTGGAACAACCGGCTGTCCGAGGCAAGGCTTCGGGGGCTGGACTTTTTCAGCGGCGGGCTCCACACGGTGGCGTTCCGGCGGACGCTGCGGGGGTACGAGGTGTTCGATCTTTACTCCAATGATACCGCGCCGCGCCCTATCGGCAGTCCTGCCGAGATATACCGGGACAAGAGGTTCATCGTGGGGTATTTGTTTAACAAATAAAATTTTTTCTAACCCCTTGCAAAATACGTACAAATGTAGTATAATATGCTTATAAGGCTTTAAAAATAAAACTCGAAAGGAATATGAGCTATGAATAAGAAAATACTTGCTGGAGTTACTGCTCTTGTTATGACATCTGCCTGCTTTACCGCCTGCGGCAGCGAGACTTCCGACAGCGGCTCGGACAAGGCTGAGACTACCGCTGCTTCTACTGCGGCGAGCGGGGACGCTGCTGCCGAGACTGCCACCGAGGCGGAGAATCCCAACACCCCCGAGCTCAAGGCGCCGGTCAATGACGGCAAGATCGACATTTCAAAGGGCTTTACCTCGAATATGTACACCAGAGCGCTGTTCAACGAGGGCGATCTTTCCAGACTGGGAGCAAAGCTCAAGGCTGCAAAGGAGCTTGCCGCCGACAAGGACATGGAGGCTCCCGAGAAGGCTAAGCACGCCACCAAGATAGCCTTCATCGGCGACTCTATCACCGCCGGCTCTCAGGCGGCTACCGACAATCAGTACACCAACGTCATCACCGCATGGTGGGACGAGAATATCAGCTACTACTGGAACGCGAAGAACGCGGGTATCGGTGCTACCGACTCCTATCTTGCGGTACACAGAGTTGATGAGGACGTGCTGAAGGACGAGCCGGATATCATCTTCATCGAGTTCATCAACGACTCGGACAACGATTTCTATAAGGCTACAATGGACAGCCTGGTGAGAAAGTGCCTGTCGGCGCCCAATAATCCTGCTGTTATCATGATAGAGATGACCATGGAGGACGGCACCTGCCCCCAGAACGTTCACTCGGAGATAGGACTCAAGTATAATATCCCGATCATCAGCTACCATGACGCGGTGATCCCCGAGGTAGAGGCGGGCAATCTTGCCTGGAAGGACATCTCCCCCGACAATATCCACCCCAACGATGTGGGTCACAGGATGCTGGGCGAGATGCTGGTGAGATTTTTGAGCGACACCATTGACAACCTCGACTACATAGACACCGATTCGGTGAAGGCGTTTGACGAGAGCACCGAGTCTCCCACCGGCGACAAGTATCATGACGCCACCCTTATGGATATGGAGGCTGCAAAGCCCACCGAGTGCAAGGGCTTCGAGAACGATCCCAACCCCTGGAACTTCCAGAACAACCTGACCTGCAAGGACGGCGGCACCGCCACCTTTGAGCTGGAGTTCAGGAACTTAGGAATGCTCTACTACATGACCACCGACGGCAAGAGCGGTATCGCTTCTGTCACCATTGACGGCGTTGAGGTAGCAGAGCTGAACGCCGACTTCACCGGCGGCTGGGGCGACTACGCCAAGAACCAGGAGCTGGTATCCTTTGACGAAAAGGGCAAGCACACCGTGACCGTTACCGTCCCCGAGGGCAAGAAGTTCGGAATGCTCCGCTGGATGATAAGCTGATCGGGAAAACGCGCCTGCGGTTTTTTCCCGACAATGAATGACGAATATTACAGGAGCTTTTTATAGCTCTTGTATATAAATTTACCCCCTAAAGGAGGAGTTTTAAATGAGTAAGTGGATCTGTACAGTATGCGGGTACATATTTGAGGGCGAGAATCCGCCCGCTGTATGTCCTGTATGTAAGGCGCCCGCCGAGAAGTTCAACAAGGTGGAGGAGAACGCCGAGGTGACCTGGGCGTGTGACCACGTTGTAGGCTCTGCACAGGGTCTTGACCCCGAGATCGTAAAGGGTCTGAGAGAGAACTTTGAGGGCGAGTGCGGCGAGGTAGGTATGTATCTTGCTATGGCGAGAGTCGCTTTCAGAGAGGGCTATCCCGAAGTTGGTATGTACTACGAGAAGGCTGCCTTTGAGGAGGCAGAGCACGCTGCCAAGTTCGCGGAGCTGCTGGGTGAAGTGGTATCCGCTTCCACCAAGGAGAACCTCGAAAAGAGATGGCTTGCAGAGAACGGCGCCTGCGAGGGCAAGCTGGCTCTGGCTAAGAAGGCTAAGCAGCTGGACTATGACGCTATCCATGACACCGTTCACGAAATGGCTAAGGACGAGGCTCGTCACGGCAGAGCATTCAAGGGTCTGCTGGACAGATACTTCAAGGACTGATAAAATAAGGGCTTTGCCCGCAGGGACACTTCCGGATCACAGCCGGGAGTGTCCTTTTTTATTTGACATATCGGGGGCGAAATGGTATAATATATATTGCTCCCCCAACTAAACATTGCCGGAAAGGCGCAGGCAAGGTTTAATTGGGGGAGCAATAGTAATATCTGACAGCCCTGAGGAGAGGACGGAATGAAAAATTTTTTTGGTGCGCTGTGCTTTTCTGTCGCTAATGCGGATAAGAAGCAGCTGATCTGGTTCGGCGCGTTGATAGTTCTTGTGCTTGCGCTGGATATACTTCATCACCGCTGGCGTTATAATGACAGAAAGCTGAAGATATGGAAGGAGTTTTGTCCCGTTCCGCTGCTGCTGACTACCGTGCATTACTTTATCTGCGTCGCGGGAGCGCCGCACTTTCTAAGAAATTACACACCTATGTATCTGATAGCGGTGCTGGCGCTGCTGCCGATGATATGCGCCGAAATGGACACCGGCTACAAGGTGACGCTGACCTGTACCAGCGTGCTGACGGTGATCTTCGCGATGATCTTTCTTGCCACGCTGAACAACGAGCACAACTTCATCCGCAAGAGCTACACCGGGTCATTCCACGCGCTGGTGAAGGAAATGGACAGGAGCTATGTGCTCAAGGAGTGGAAGGATATCGACTTTTACGCGCTGGAGGACAAGTATATGCCCATGGTGGAGCAGGCGGAGAAGGAACAGGATCCCGCCATGTTCGCCGACGCGGTGTCTATGTTTTGCAGCGAGCTGCATGACGGTCATGTAATGGTACAGACCGATTATGACGAGAATAAGTATTCCTCGGTGTTCAAGCTCAATGACTACGGGCTTGCCATAATACAGCTGGACAGCGGTGAGTACATCGCGGTCTGCACCGAGCCGGAGGTCAACGATCTGGGAATATATACCGGTACCGTTATCACGAAATGGGACGGCGTGCCGGTGAGTGAGGCGGTAAATAACGTGCCCGACTGGGGTACCTCGGTGAAGGCAAATGCAGACCGGTTTGCGCCGTTGTATCTTTCCACCATGGGCGGAGAGACTGTTGAGGTATCCTTCCTCGACGAACGCGGCGCCGAGCAGACGGTGACGCTTGCGGCGTTTGAAGATGAGAGGGAGCATACCATAGGCGAGTTCAGAAGTGCTTTTCTGAAAGAGCCGGAGAGCATGGGCGAGCTGTATAATTCTAATTTCAAGACGAGAATGCTGGACGGCAGCTGCGGGTATATGGTGCTGTCTGCCGAGACTACCGGGAGCATGATCCGGGACGAAATGGCATTTTACACCGGCAGGAGCAAGCAGACGAAGGAGATGTTCCGGAGAAAGCTCCGTGATCTGAAGGATCGGGGCATGGAGTATCTTGTCATCGACATGAGGAACAACATGGGCGGCAACGCCGATATAAGCTACGGGCTTTGTGAGCTGCTCACCGATGAGGATATGTATGCCGTGGGGCTGGGGATGCGGAAAAACGGAAAGTACGTCCGTCTTGCCGAGCACAGGATACACGGCGACGGCGAGTTTTCAGATCTTAAAGTAGTAGTGCTCACCAATTCAGAATGTATCAGCGCGGGGGACAGCATGGCGTATTGTCTGTCAAAGCTGCCTAACGTGACCCTTGCCGGCATGACAGACCCCAACGGCAGCGCTCAGATGACCGGGGGAGGCTGCCTGCTTTCGGACGGAGTCGTGGGGGTAGCCTATCCCATATCGCTTACCCTTGACGAAAACAACGAGCCGTACATAGACCCGCGAGCCGACAGGGTGAGCCGCGATCCGGTGGAGGAGCGTATCCCGCTGGACTATGACGCGGCGATGAAGATATTCCAGCACGGAGAGGACTACGAGCTTGACTGGGCGGTAAGATATCTCGAAGGCAGCGATTATTGACATTTTATCAAAAAGACAAGGTGAAATATCCTGCTATTTGAATGAATGTGTTAATTTTTTTAATAATCTATTGACAACACGGGATTTTTGGTATATCATATAAAATAGACGAGTGTGTACAAGCACTTGCCGGTAAGGGTAATATCCCGTATTATGAGAGGAGAAAGAATAATGTCTAAGTTTTGTATTTCCTGCGGCGCACAGCTCGATGATGACGCCGGATTCTGCACAATATGCGGAACAGCTCAGAATGCCGGACAGCCTCAGAACATTCAGCCCCAGGCTCCGCTTCAGGGCGGCTTTGATTACAGTCAGCAGCCCCAGCAGAATGTTCAGCCCGGTTTTGGTCAGCCTCAGAATCCCAACATGAACGCTCAGGGCGGTCTTAATATGAATAACTTTACCCAGGCGGCAGGTGCTGCGGCTCATCAGGCAGGCGCTGCGGTAAAGAACACCTTCGACGGCGTGTCCTTCGATTCCGTCAAGGGCGCTATGACAATGGACGAGATAAAGAACGTGGGCAAGACAAAGAACAAGAACACCATAATCGGTCTTGCGGCTTGCGGCGTCGCTCTTATCATCGTGATAATCATTCTGGTATGTATGCTCGCCAAGAAGCCTTACGAGAAGCCTATCGGATATCTTTTCACCGCTATCGAAAAGACCGACGGCAAGTCTCTTGAAAAGGCATTCCCCGACTACCTCAACGAGGCTGCCGAGGATAACATGGACGATGACAAGTATGACAGCGTTGCCGAGTACTATGAGGACGAAATGCTTGAGGATCTTTATGAGAATCTTGAGGATGATTACGGCGAGAATATCAAGATCAGCTACAAGTTTGTAAAGAGCAAGGAAATGAAGAAGTCTGAGCTCAACGATCTTGAGGACAGAGTAGACGATTACTATGACGAGAATGTCAAGGTACAGAAGGGCTACAAGGTCAAGATAAAGGCTAAGATCAAGGGCAAGGACGATGACAATACCGATACCGCCTGGATCGACGTTTACAAGATAGACGGCAAGTGGTGCATAGACGGTCTCAGCGGCAGCTCTGTATTCTGATATGTAACTAAAAGCGTGAGGATAAAAGTCCTCACGCTTTTTTAGTTTCTGCAAATACAAAAAGACTGCTGCATTTTACCGCAGCAGTCTTTCCTGAGCTATTGGGGATTTGAACCCCAGACCCTTTGATTAAAAGTCAAATGCTCTGCCAACTGAGCTAATAGCTCATCACACTTTCCCGGCGGGCTTTTGTTACACCGCCGATATTCATGCTATAATATTATAGCAAATATTATCCCCGTTGTCAAGAGGGTCTTGCTATAATTAACACTATGGACATTTTTGACAGATCAGACCATTATGCCGTAGATCTGATCGTCCATGAAATAGCCGCCGCCGATGTCGAACTTTTCCTCGCGCAGCAGCCTCATTCCGAAGTGCTTGTACACCTCGATAGCATGGGTGTTGTTGCGGTTGACGGTGAGCCATATCAGCTGTATGCCCTGACGGCGGGCGTACTTTCTCACCTCGCGGAACATCATGCTCGAAAGACCCTTGTGGCGCATATCGGCGCGGAGATAGAGCTTTGACAGCAGCAGGCTTCCGTCCGGCTGCTTTGCCACCGCGTAGTAGCCTACCGGCACCTCGTCAAGCACCACCGCGAAGTAGTGGTAGCCCTTTTCGGCTATCTGCTGCTTCATGGCGGCGGCGGTCTGGAACTTTTCCACCATGTAGTCTATCTGTCCGTCGCTGATTATCTTGGGGAAGAACTCGTGCCATATCACATCGGCAAGCTCCGCCAAAGCGTCAAGCTGCTCGTCGGTGGTGTATTCTTCAAATCTGAGCGTTACCATTTTTACAGCTCCTCCATTCCCATAGTGTACTCGACAAACTGCTTGGCGACGCGGGGTGAGCGTCCTCCGCGGGCGAGGGCGAACATCTCCGCCTGCTTTTTCAGCTCGTCCACAGGAGTGCTGACCTCGTACTGCTTTGCAAGCTGCTCCACGACTTCGAGGAACTGTCCCTTGTCCGGCTTCTGGAAGGTCACCGTCAGACCGAAGCGGTCTGAAAGGGAAAGCAGCTCTGCCATGGTGTCATTGAAATGCACCTCGTCGCCCTTGCGGGACTCAAAGGTCTCGTGGACGAGGTGGCGGCGGTTGGAGGTGGCGTATATGCAGACGTTGTCCGCGGAGGAATTTACGCTGCCCTCCAAGATAGCCTTCAGCGCGGCGTAATCGTCGTCGTCCTCGGTAAAGGTCAGGTCATCTATGAAGATGATGAATTTCAGCGGGTTGCAGCAGATAACGTCTATTATATCCGGCAGCTCGTGGAGCTGTTTTTTCTTTATCTCGATAAGCCGCAGACCCTCCCCCGCGTACTCGTTGGCTATCGCCTTGACGGTGGAGGACTTTCCGGTGCCGCACTGTCCGTAGAGCAGAACGTTGTTAGCGGGCTTGCCGCCAAGCAGGGCAAGGGTGTTGTTTATCACCTCGCCGCGCTCCCTCTCGTAGCCGTAGAGCTGGGACAGGCGGGTGTCGTCCGGGTGGTCTACCGGCACGGGTCTGCCGTTTTCCACCACAAACACATGGTGGGAGGAATACACGCCGAAGCCGTGCTTCGAGAGGTTGTGTATCCTGTCGGCGTAGGCGGCGGAGAAATCCAGCTCGGAGGTGAGGTAGCGGGGCAGGAAGCCTTTATAGCCGAAGCTCGCAAGCAGTCTGTCGCAGGGGAGCTTCGCCAGCTTTTCCAGGGCGTAAAGCTCGCTGGAAAGGCACTCGTCCATAAGCGTGCCGGTGGAGCCGGTCTCGGCGCGGCGGATTATATACATATTCTCGTCCTCAAGCACCCGGGTGAGGAGGTACTCTGTAAGATCCTCACCGAAGCCGTAGAGCCCCTTGACGGCGCGGCAGTAATTCTCCACCGCCCTGTCGGTATCGCCGTCGGCAGCAGCGTCCACCGCCGACACAAAGCCGTCTATCACCGGATCGTCGGCGAGCGCCTTGAATATCACCAGCGTCCGCATAGGATAGACCAGCTGTTTCAGTTCGTTCATTATATTCGTCTCCTTTTTTTAGTCCGCGCAGTCATGCTGCTTTGCAGCACTCGCAGGCTATCTTGTAGTCAGGAACTTGATAGCGCGTTCAATGGAATCCTTGGAGTTGCCCCAGTCGGCGTCCTTGCCGGTGTTGCGGTAATCGTACATCTTGCAGTAATGGGAAACGTCCTTTTCAAGCTCGTCCAGGTACTTCTTCACCAGCTCGGTGCAGGTATCGCGGAAGCCGGAGCGGCAGGACTTATCCATATCCGTTTCCGACAGGCGCATAAGAATTTTATAATGGGGCAGGCAAAGGAACTCCTGCTCGGCAAAGAGGGTGCGGAACTCGCTCTCCTTACGGTAGAGGTCAAACATATTTCCGATAAGGCGGGACATCGCCCACTCTATCTTGCTGCACACGAAGCAGTCGTTGACGATCTTCGACACCTTCTCGGTAGTCTTTTTGTTCTTACCCTCTTTGGTCTCTAGGAATTTCTTGTCGTCGAATACGTGCTTTTGCAGCTCCTGCAAATGGGTCTGGAGCATGAGTGCCAAGGAGAGCCGGTTTTTACAGGCGCGCATCTGCTCGAAATGCTCCTTGCAGAAGCCCTGCTTATTGGTCTCGATACGGACATCCGGCTCCATCATGGCAGCGCCCATTATATACTCCACGCTGTGCTGTTCAAGCGTATCGCGCATACGGCAGATAGGGCAGCCGCACTTTTCCTCAAATGTTTCGTTTATCGGTATAGTCAGAATACTTTCACGCATGGTATCACTTCTTTCTGAAATAATAGCGGGTGCAGCCGCGCGAGGCTGCCGAGGTTCTTAGGGCGAGGAGCCCTAAGCAGAGGTTTGGGGACAGCGTCCCCAATTGCC
>CACXDI010000065.1 GCA_902766335.1 uncultured Ruminococcus sp.
AATACTAATCCCTAAAAGAACAGCAGACAAATCTCGGCACTGACGGCTCATCACTCGTCGTCAAGCTCCCTTGCAGGGCGTCAGCCCGTCTGCGCTTTTGTTCATTGATATTTTTTATCTCTGTCTGCGTCTTTTCGGCAATGTTTAATTGGTGGAGCAATAGTATAAAAAAGCGGTCGAAGTCACACACTCCGATCGCTTTGTTTTTAGATTTGTATGCAATTTATCAGCGCAGCTTGCAGATCAATGGTGTTTAGCGCTCACGCCTCCTCGATCACAAACACATAAGTCTCGGGCTTGGCGCCGTTTTGTACCATTACCTGCTTTTCAAGGTTCTTGGTCTTTAAGTTCTTGGTCCAGTCCTTCTGGGTGCGCATCTTCATGCCCTGTCCCTCTACCCAGCCGCGGACGTAGGCGTTGCAGTCACGGCGGGCGAAGGGGAGACTGTCTGCCTCGAAGGTGCCGTCGGGACTGATGTTGTTGCAGGGCTTGGGATCGCCGAAGGCAACGTTTGAAAGCTTCTGCTTAACGGTAAGTCTGAATGTCATTTTAATCACTCCTGTTCAACTTTTGCCCGCGCTCGCACGGCGGACTTCCTATGGGAAAATTATACCACATAACACCCTAAGTGTCAAGTGCAAAAGGGCGGCGCGGCATTGACTTTAACGGGAAAATGTGGTATAATTTAAATGATATCTGACGAATTGTGAGGTGCTTGTTATGGTATACCATGTGGTGCTCAATCCGGCGGGGGCTTCCGGCGGGGCGGCAAGGCTCTGGAAAAGCCTGGAGAGTATGTTCCTGCACGCGGGCGCAGACTTTGAGCTGCACTGCTCGACGCCGCAGCACGGCATTACCGATATCTGCCGCGAGCTGACCTCCCGCGGTGAGGAAACCGCTCTCGTGATAATAGGCGGCGACGGCTCGCTCAACGAGGCGGTGAACGGCATATGCGATCTTAAGCATACCGCGCTGGGGTTTGTGCCCTGCGGTACCGGCAACGATATGTGTCGAGATATGGCGATCCCCGATGACAGCAAAGCGCTTGTGGAGCGTATCATGGAAGGCGGGGTAAAGCACTATGCCGATATCGGAGAGACCACCTTCTACGGCGAGGACGGCTCGGTGAAGGTCAGACGCTTCAATATCAGCAGCGACATCGGATTCGGGGCGGCTACCTGCGCTCTTGTCAACAAGTCGAAGCTCAAGCCGATACTCAACCGATTCGGTCTCGGCAGGGCGATATATCCCGTTGAGGCGATAAAGGTATGCTTCACCGCCAAGCCTGCGGCTGTAAAGCTCAGATGCGGCGGAAAAACAAGGCTTTATAAAAAATGCCTCTGCGCTATTGTTATGAACCACTGTCACGAGGGCGGCGGATTTGAGTTCTGCCCCAACGCCGATTTCTCGGACGGGCTGTTCGATGTCTGCGTCGGCAACGGACTGGGCAAGCTGGCGTTCCTCAGGATGCTGCCGTTTGCCTATAAGGGCACTCACCTGAAGCTGCCGGGCATATACGAGCAGCGCGGAGAGAGTATAGTCATGACCTCGGACGTGCCGCTGTGGGTACACACCGACGGCGAGGTGCTGGGCAGAGCAAAGCGGGTGGAGATACGTATGCTGCCCGAAAAGCTCAGGCTTCTCATTTAAGGGGGTATGACATGAAGCTTATTTATGATGTTGAGGACAAGCCGAAGGGCGGACAGCTGATAGTGTTCGCGCTTCAGCAGATGCTGGCGATACTGGCGGCGACTATCGCTGTGCCGGTGATAATCGGCAACGGACTGACACCTGCGGCAGCAATGTTCGGCGCCGGCGTGGGAACGCTCGTATATGTGGCGTTCACCAAAAAGAAGAGCCCTGTTTTCTTAGGCTCATCCTTTGCCTTCATAGGCTCAATGGCGGCGGCTTTCGCCGGCGGGGTCTCTATGCAGCTGGGTATGCTGGGACTTATCATCGGCGCGGCGGCGGCGGGGCTTGTGTACGTGGTGATATCCATGCTGATAAAGGCGGTGGGCGTTGACTGGCTGGGCAGGCTGATGCCGCCGGTGGTCATAGGGCCTACCGTGGCGATAATCGGTCTGTCGCTGGCGGGCAACGCCATAGGCGATCTGCAAAAGAGCGACGTTACCGACGCGGCAGGCTCAAACTACACGGCGATAGTATGCGGGCTCATCACCCTGGCGGTGACCATGCTCTGCTCCACCTTCGGAAAGAAGCTCATGCGGCTGATACCCTTTGTGCTGGGTATACTGGCGGGGTACGCGGCGGCGGCGGTGTTCACCCTTATCGGCGATGCAGCCGGCATAGAGGCTTTGAAGATCGTTGACTTCTCGGTATTTGAAAAGGTGATGTTCCCCGACGGCACAGTCACTGCGGGCAGCTTTGTTAAAGTTCCCGATCTGGTGTTCATTCAGGGCTTCAAGGGACTGGGAGAGCTTACGGGCGGATATCTCGCCACCATACTGGTAGCTTACGTTCCCGTGGCGCTGGTGGTATTCGCCGAGCACGTTGCAGACCACAAGAACCTGTCCTCGGTAATAGGCAGAGACCTGCTCCGCGATCCGGGGCTGTCCCGGACGCTGCTGGGCGACGGCATAGGCTCTATGGCGGGCGCTTTCTTCGGCGGCTGTCCCAACACCACCTACGGCGAGTCGGTAGGCTGCGTGGCGATAACGAGGAACGCCTCTGTCAAAACGATAATCACGGCTTCCATAGGCTGTATCATATTTTCGTTCATCACGCCCTTTGTGGCTTTCATCGACTCGATACCCGCCTGCGTAATGGGCGGCGTGTGCGTGGCGCTTTACGGATTCATCGCTGTGTCGGGTCTGAAAATGCTCAAGGAAGTAGACCTTGACGACAACTGCAATCTTTTCACCGCGTCGGTGATACTGATAGCGGGCATCGGCGGGCTGAGTCTCAGCTTCGGCTCGGTGACCCTCACCGAGATAGCCGCCGCGCTGATACTGGGTATACTTACGAATACGATGCTTTCGGGAAAGAAAAACAAAAAGTGAGGTAATTATCATGGCAAAGCTTGGAACTGTAACAATAATCGATCATCCGCTGATAAAGCACAAGATATCTCTGCTGAGAGACGAAAACACTGGCACCCGCGATTTCCGCATACTGGTGGAGGAGATAGCCATGCTCATGGGCTACGAGGCGCTGCGGGATCTTCCCACCGAGCCGGTGAAGGTCAAGACCCCCATAACTGAGGCTGAGGTGCCTATGCTGGCGGGCAAGAAGCTGGCGGTAGTTCCCATACTCCGCGCCGGTCTGGGCATGGTAAACGGCATACTGGCGCTGGTGCCCTCCGCTAAGGTCGGACACATCGGACTCTACCGCGACGAGGTGACTCACGAGCCTCACGAGTACTTCTGCAAGCTGCCGGAGAACATCGAGGAGCGTCTTGTTATCCTCCCCGATCCTATGCTGGCGACAGGCGGCTCGGCTATACAGGCGGTGGACTTCATCAAGCAGCGGGGCTGCACCAACATCAAGTTCATGTGCGTCATCGCGGCACCCGAGGGTCTTGAAGCGCTGAGAAAGGCTCACCCCGACATCGACATCTACGTCGGCAGCCTTGACGAGAGACTCAATGAAAATGCCTACATCGTTCCCGGTCTGGGCGACGCCGGCGACAGAATATTCGGCACAAAGTAAAAAATTTCGCTTTAGGTATTGCAATCGGGGGAAGATTGTGATATACTATAGTGTATAATATTTCAGCTGTTTAAAACAGCGGGAAAGGAAGTAATCAATATGATATTCAAGAGACTGTTATGCGTTATGGCATCGGCGGCTATTGCCGGCGCTATGCTCACCTCCTGCGGCACTCCCGAGAACACCGTACATTCGATAGACGATCTGAAGGGCAAGACTATCGGCGTGCAGATAGGCACCACCGGCGATACCCTGGCGGGCGACATCGAGGACGGCAAGGTGGAGAAGTACAACAAGTACTCCGACGCTGTTCAGGCGCTCAAGCAGGGCAAGGTGGACGCTGTTATCATCGACAAGGACACCGCTGATGTTTTCGTTGACAAGAACAAGGACATCGAGCTGCTGGACGAGGGCTTTGCCGATGAATCCTACGCTATCGCTATCAATCTGGACAACACCGAGCTCCAGAATAAGATAAACGCAGCGCTTGCGGATCTGGACAACGAAGGTACGCTCAAGGCTATCAAGGACTACTACGACGGCGAGAAGAGCGGTGACCGCTACAAGTCTCCCGACGACGTTGACAGAAGCAACGGCAAGCTCATCATGGCTACCAACGCGGAGTTCCCTCCCTACGAGAGCCGTGAGGGCGACGACTTCGTGGGCATAGACATCGACATGATGAACGCCGTATGCGACAAGCTGGGCTATGAGCTCCAGATAGACGATATGGCTTTCGATTCCGTTATCCCCGCTGTACAGTCCGGCAAGGCTGACGTGGGCGTTGCGGGTCTTTCGGTGACTGAGGACAGAAAGAAGAACGTGCTGTTCTCAAACGAGTACACCGTTACTCACCTTGTGGTAATGGTACGCAAGTAATACAGACAAGATCGATATTATCCGGGGGCGGGCGATGTCCGCCCCTATGCTGTTTAAAACTTTATTCTAGGAAATGGGGTAACCTTAGTGAGCTTTTCCGAGAGCTTCAGGCAGAATTTTTTAGAGGCTGACCGCTGGAAATACCTTGCCAACGGTCTGCTGACCACGCTGGAGATAACCGTATTCGCCGTGCTGCTGGGCATGGTGCTGGGATTTCTGGTGGCTATAGTGCGATGCACCTACATAAAGACCGGCAAGCTGAGGCCGCTTGACATCATCTGCCGCATATATCTTACCGTGATACGCGGCACGCCTGTCGTGGTGCAGCTGCTTATCATCTACTTTGTTATCTTCGCAAGCGTGCCGATATCCAAGACCTTTGTGGCGGTCATCGCCTTCGGTATCAATTCCGGTGCATATGTTGCGGAGATAGTCCGCGGCGGCATCATGGCGGTGGACAACGGACAGTTCGAGGCGGGCAGGAGCTTAGGGCTCAGCTACCGCCGCACGATGATGTTTATAATACTCCCCCAGGCGCTGAGGACGGTGCTGCCCGCCCTCGCCAACGAGTGCATAGTGCTGCTCAAGGAGACCTCGGTAGCCGGCTACATAGCGATCGCCGATCTTACAAAGGGCGGCGACATAATCCGCTCCCAGACCTTCTCACCGTTCCTGCCGCTTATCTCGGTGGCGGTGATATACCTTGTTATCGTAATGTTCCTTACCTACCTGGTAGGCAAGCTTGAAAGGAGGCTCGCGGTAAATGTCAGACGCTAAAACGCTTATAGAGATACGCGGGCTGAAAAAATCCTTCGGCAGCATAGACGTGCTCAAGGGCATAAACGACACGATA
The DNA here is from genome assembly GCA_902766335.1 of uncultured Ruminococcus sp. GTDB lineage: Bacteria > Bacillota > Clostridia > Oscillospirales > Ruminococcaceae > YE71. The sequence goes on from CACXDI010000065.1 coordinate 5,402, forward strand.
AAGCAGGGGGAAAAGGTGGTAATAGTCGGGCCCTCCGGCTCGGGAAAATCCACCCTGCTGCGCTGCATGAACCTTATGGAGCGCCCCACCGAGGGCGAGATAATTTTCGACGGCACCGACATCACCAAGCTGAGCGAGAAGGAGCTGAACCATGTCCGCACCAGACTGGGCATGGTGTTCCAGCACTTCAATCTCTTCCCGCACCTGACTATACGAAAGAATATAACCTTAGCTCCCGTAAAGCTGAAGCTTATGACCCAGGAGCAGGCGGACGCCAAGGCGGAAGAGCTGCTCAAAAGAGTGGGTCTGCCGGACAAGGCGGATGAATATCCCGCCATGCTTTCGGGCGGTCAGAAGCAGCGTATCGCCATAGCCCGCTCCCTTGCCATGGAGCCGGAGGTGATGCTCTTTGACGAGCCGACGTCGGCACTTGACCCGGAAATGGTAGGCGAGGTTCTGGAGCTTATGAAGCAGCTAGCGGGGGGCGGCATGACAATGGCGGTGGTCACCCACGAAATGGGCTTTGCCCGCGAGGTGGCGTCCCGGGTGATGTTCATGTCCGACGGCATGATAACCGAGCAGAACACCCCGGAGGAGTTCTTCGCCCACCCCAAGAGTCAGCGCTTGCAGGACTTCCTGTCGAAGGTGCTCTGATAAAAGACACAAAAATACCCCCGAGGGTCATGACCTTCGGGGGTAAGGTATTCTGTGCGGAAGAATTACTTCTTCTTCTTTACAACAACAAATCCGATAACGCCGGCAAGTACTACTACAGCAGCGATTATTCCGATGATAAGTCCGGTATTGGAGCTGCTCTCCTCATCTTCCTTATCGTCGTCCTTGTTATCGGCAGCAGCAGCGGTGGTCTCGGCAGCATCGCCGTCGCCTTCCTCCTCAGCAGCCTCGGTCTCAGCGGGCTCCTCTTCGGTCTCAGCCTCGGTCTCGGCTTCCTCCTCGCCCTCAGCAGGATCGTTGTCGATAGAGCCGTTGCCGTATACCTTCTCGATGACCTCGTCGGGGTTGTCCTCGATCTTGTCGGTAGGCAGACCGCCGATAGTGAAGGTGACAGTCAGGGGATCGGTGGTAGTCCATGCAGCGGCGGTCATCTCAGGATCCGACTTGATCTGATCGCCGTAGCCGTTCTTTATCTTTATCATCTTCATGCCGTTCTCAACGATCTCGGAGTCCTCAAGTACCTGGATAGGCTCGCCGTCCTCGTTCTTGCCGGTCTCGAAGGTATAGGTCTGACCGTCTATGGTAGCCTCGTTCAGCTCGAAGGTGAGGTCAGGGTTGTTCTCAAAGTCGAGGGTGCAGAGCACGCCGAGGTAGCCTACCTCAACGCCTACGTCCAGCCAGTCCTGGGGAGCGTGGTAGCCGCTCATGTCAACGGTATACTGACCGTTGCCGGTGATGTTTACATCGTGGTGGGTAGCAGAGATCGTGTAGGTCTCAAACTCGTCGGTAGGATCCAGGTCAAGACCCTTCTTGTGATCCCACTGATCGCGGATCATCCAGATGATACCTGCCTGACCGTATACGCCGTTCTCGTCAGCCTTGATCTCGTCTGCGGCAGCGGGGAGAGCAGCAAGGGTAGCTGCTATCGTAGCTGCGGAAAAGCCTGCGATAAGTTTCTTGAATATCATTTTGATTACCTCCGTATAATTGGATTTGTCTGTACAGACCAATTTATAAATCAAATTAATTATACCATACTGAACTATTATTTTCAATAGCAATTCCGCACAAAGGCAGATAGTTTCTTTTGTGAGGTATATCAATTGTCTGTTTCTTATTTTTATGAGTTGTATCATTTTTTGCCCGGGCTGTACGCCGGCGGAAAATATGTCATATTTGACTGTACGCCTGCCGCGTACAACAGTACGCACATTAGGTACACGGAAAATTAACATTTTGTTGTGCGGATTGCATATTGACTATTCTGCGTTTAAAGCATATAATTATAAAGGTGTGGTAAAACACGTACAATCATATATTGAGGAGTAAGATAATATGGTAAAGGTAGTAAAGTTCGGCGGCAGCTCGCTTGCTAGTGCGGAGCAGTTCAGAAAGGTAGCCGACATAATCCATTCTGACGAATCGAGACGTTATGTGGTGCCTTCCGCTCCCGGAAAGAGATTTTCCAGCGACACAAAGGTCACCGATATGCTCTACGGCTGCTATGAGCTGGCTGTAAAGGGCAGAAATTTTGAAAAGGAGTTTGAAGCTATCAAGGAGCGCTACAACAGCATCATTGATGAGCTGAAGATAGATCTTGACCTCACCGAGGAGTTCAACACCGTTAAGGCTTGCTTTATCGGACGTGCCGGCAGAGACTATGCGGCTTCCCGCGGCGAGTTCTTAAACGGCAAGGTGCTGGCGGCTTATCTGGGCTACGAGTTCGTTGACCCGGCTGAGATCGTATTCTTCCGCGACGACGGCAGCTTTGATCTGGAGCCTACCTTAGCGGCGGTCTCCGAGAGACTCAAGGGCGTTGAGCGTGCCGTTATCCCCGGCTTCTACGGCTCCATGCCTAACGACACTATCAAGACCTTCTCCCGCGGCGGCTCCGACATCACCGGCTCTATAGTGGCGGCAGGTGTCAACGCCGATCTTTACGAGAACTGGACGGACGTTTCCGGATTCCTTATCTGCGATCCCCGCATAGTTGAGGATCCCGAGCCTATCCGCACCATTACCTACAAGGAGCTGAGAGAGCTTGCATACATGGGCGCTACCGTTCTGCACGAGGACGCTATCTTCCCGGTACGCAAGGCTGGTATCCCGATAAACATAAAGAACACCAACAAGCCCGGCGATCCCGGCACCTTCATCGTTGAGAGCACCAGCTTAAAGCCGCTCTACACTATCACAGGTATCGCAGGCAAGAAGGGCTTTGCGGTAGTCAACATCGAGAAGGACATGATGAACAGCGAGCTTGGCTTCGGCAGAAAGGTGCTGGAGCAGTTCGAGAAGAACGGCATTTCCTTCGAGCATATGCCCTCCGGCATTGACACCATGAGCATTGTTGTTCACCAGTCGGAGTTCGGCGAGAAGGAGCAGGAGATACTTGCGGGTATCCACAGAAACACCCACCCCGATCTCATCGACATCGAGACGGATCTGGCGCTGATAGCAGTTGTTGGACGCGGCATGAGAAGCGAGCGCGGTACTGCGGGACGCATTTTCTCGGCGCTGGCTCACGCTCATGTAAATGTCAAGATGATCGACCAGGGCTCCAGCGAGCTGAACATCATCATCGGCGTTGCCGAGCGCGATTTCGAGCGTGCGGTAAAGGCGATCTACGAGATCTTCGTTCTCCAGAGACTTTGATATTTGATTTAAGATCATAGTTGTAATATCCAATATATTCCAGAAAATTGACCGGTTGAAAAACCGGTCTTTTTTTGTGCCTATAGAACAAAAATGTGAACTTGAAACTATGCAAGTATCTGATTTATCTTTTAATTTAGACATATTTCATTTATTGTTGCACGTTTTAGTGCAACAAAACCCCTCTGTGAGACTATATATGAGAGGACTTGTTCGTAAAAAAGATATCACAGGGACTCTTAATACTAATCCCTAAAAGAACAGCAGACAAATCTTTTAGGGATTAGTATAAAGACAACGAAACGGAGGTCACGGAATGTCACAGATAGACAAAAATGTATTTGCCGCCGGGTATGCAAGGTGCGGCAATCTTTACGAGGCGGCGGTCATGGCGGGGGCGAGCCGGGCGTCTGCGGCGCTGGTGGGTCTGAAGCTGATCTGCGAGCGTCCGGTGAGGCGGCGCGTCGAGCAGTACCGCCTGTCAAACGCCGAGACTCCGGCGATACAGGGGCTTCGCCGGATAGCATTCGGCAGGAACAACGACGCGGCGGCGCTGGCGTTTGCCGAGACGGTCACTCCCGCGATGATAGCGAGAGCCGATCTTTACGGCGTGCAGGAGATAAAGTGCGGCAAGGGCGTGGTGGAGATAAAGTTCTTCGACCGCTGCAAGGCGCTGGAGGCGCTGAGTCAGGCGGAGGGCGAGATGAGCCATGCCGACACCGCCGAGACCTTCCTGAACGCCGTGTTCGGAGGCGGGGAGGAGGAGAGGTATGCCGACTGAAAAGCCCGCAGGATATGACTTCTCGGACAAGCAGAAAAGGCTGCTCCGCTGGTGGATAGAGCCGGCGTCCTGCGGTCTGGACGGGGTGATATGCGACGGCGCGGTGCGCTCGGGCAAGACCACCGTTATGACCTACTCCTTTATAATGTGGGCAATGGCGGGGTTCAACGGCGTGAGCTTCGCGGTATGCGGCAAGACCATAAGCTCGGCGCGGAGGAATATCCTGGAGCATATCATGCGGATATGCGAGATAATGCGCTTCGGGGTGAGATACAGACGCTCTGAAAACAGGATAGACATAAGCCTGCCGGGACGAAAGAACAGCTTCTACCTGTTCGGCGGAAAGGACGAGGGCTCCGCATCGCTGATACAGGGCATGACCCTCGGAGGAGTACTGTTCGACGAGACGGTGCTTATGCCGCGAAGCTTTGTGGAGCAGGCGGTGGCAAGGTGCTCGCTGCCCAATGCAAAGCTTTGGTTCAACTGCAATCCGTCCAATTCCGGGCACTGGTTCAAGCGTGAGTGGATAGACAAGGCAGACGAAAAGCGTATGCTCATCATGCACTTCACCATGCAGGACAACCCTTCACTCAGCAGCTCGGTGAAAAGGCGCTACGAGCGTCTTTACAGCGGCGCGTTTTACGAGCGGTTCATTCTCGGCAAATGGTGCGACGTTACGGGGCTTATCTACCCCATGTTCAAGCCGGACAAGCACATCGTCACCTCGCTGCCCGGACGCTTCGAGAAATATGTGGTCAGCTGTGACTACGGTACCGTCAATCCTTCCAGCTTCGGGCTGTGGGGGCTTTGCTCGGGAGTTTGGTACCGTATCTCGGAGTACTACTATGACTCGCGGCGGGAGGGGTCATCGCGGACGGACGAGGAGCATTACAAGGGTCTGGAGTCGCTGATAGACGGGCGGCAGATAGACCACATACTGGTAGACCCGTCGGCGGCGTCCTTCATCACCTGCATACAGCGGTACGGGAGCTACAGGGTGAGAAAAGCCGACAATGACGTGCTGGGCGGCATAAGCCGGGTAGGCGATATGCTCAGCACCGGGCGGCTGAAGATATCCGCCGGCTGTACCGACTGCATACGCGAGTTCGGGCTTTACCGCTGGGACGACGGCGCTGCCGCAGATAAGCCGCTGAAGGAAAATGACCACGCCATGGACGACGTCCGGTATCTGGTCAACGACGCAGCGAAGCAGAGCGGCGACAGCTTCTTCGTGCTTGCGCTGGAGAGAGGATAACAAGGAGGAGATAAAAAATGTTTGGCAAGAAAAAGGAGACCCCCGCGGCATTTACCGAGGTGACTGCGGGGGCGGGGAGGCAGACCGGCTTTAAGCTTGCGCCTCACCCGCGAATGCTGGAGGAGGGACTGTACGAATCGCTGAGAGCCAACGTGCCGGTGATCGACGCGGCGATCTCAAAGCTGGTAAGGCTTACGGGCGGGTTCTCGTTCAAGTGCGAGAACGAGGACACCGCCCGGCAGCTGGAGGAGTTTTTTGAGGAGCTGCCGGTATCGGTGTCGGGAAGCGGGCTCAGCACCTTCACCGAGATGTATCTGGACAGCCTGCTCACCTACGGCAGAGCCTTCGGAGAGGTGCTGCTGGACGAGGACAGCGGAGATATCGCAGGTCTTTACTGTGCCGACTGCACCCTATACAGCGTCCGCCGCGGCAGCGACGGCAGGCGGGAGATATACTCGCTGCTCACCGGCGAAAAGATGAACTGTCCCCACCCGGAGAGGATACTATACACGGCACAGAACCCGACTCCCAAGAACCCCTGCGGCACCTCGCTGCTGAGAGGACTTCCGGCGCTGGCGAACATTCTCATGGAGATATACCGCACCGTGGGCGAGAACTTTGACCGGGCGGGCAACGTCCGCTATGCCGTGACCTACAAGCCCTCCGGCGAGGGAGAGTCGGCATTCGCCAAGGAGCGTGCCATGGAGATAGCCCGTCAGTGGGCAGACGGCATGACCGCTTCAAAGGCGGGCAACATCAAGGACTTCGTTGCCGTGGGCGATGTGGATATCAAGGTCATCGGCGCCGACGGCGTGATACTCGACACCGAGATACCCGTGCGGCAGATACTTGAGCAGATAATCTCAAAGCTGTCGATACCGCCCTTCCTGCTGGGGCTGAGCTGGTCTACCACCGAGCGCATGAGCTCTCAGCAGGCGGATATACTCACCAGCGAGATAGACTACTACCGCCGCCTGCTCACCCAGACTATCATGAAGATAGTCCGGCTCTGGTGCGATATCAACGGCGTGGACGAGCGTATCGAAGTGGTATGGGAGAACGTGAACCTGCAGGATGAGGAGTCCCTTGCAAAGGCAAGGCTCTGCAACGCCCAGGCAGCGGAGATCGAACAGAGACTTGCATAAGAAAGGAGCAAAAAAGACATGGAAAACACAAATGCTGTCAGCCCCTCTGACATGAAGCTGATAAACAAGCTTGCAAGGCGCGAGCTGAAGCCCGAGGAGGTCTACACCTTCCCGGTGGTGCTCTGCGACAACGAGACAGACCGCGACTGCGAGCGCTTCTCGATAGCGGCGCTGGGACGGCTGGCGGAGCTGTTCGTCGGAAAGACCGGCATCTTTGACCACGATCCGAAGGGCAGGAACCAGACGGCGCGCATCTACTCAGCCGAGCTCAAAAGCGATCCGGAGCGGGTGACCCGCAGCGGCGAGGTCTATCACTATGTAAAGGCTATGGCGTACATGATGCGCACCAAAGCCAACGAGGACTTCATAAAGGAGATAGACGGCGGCATCAAGAAGGAGGTGTCGGTGAGCTGTTCTGTGGGCAAAAAAACCTGCTCGATATGCGGCGCCGACGAGCGCAAAAAGGGCTGCTCTCACGTAAAGGGCAGGACATACGCCGGCAAGCTCTGCGAGCGCATACTTTCAGACCCCTCCGACGCCTACGAGTGGTCATTCGTGGCGGTGCCGGCACAGCCTGCGGCGGGTGTCACCAAGGCGCTTTCCGGCGGGAGAGGTCTTGAGATAAAGGCGCTGAAAAATGCCGTCGCCGAAAGGGACGCCGAGATCGAAAAGGCAAAGGCAGACATAAGAGCCGAGATAGTGCGTCTGGGACAGTTCTGCGTGCCCGCCTACACCGCCGAGGCGGTGAACACCCTCTGTGCCGGGATGACGGTGGAGCAGCTGCTCGCCTTCAAAGCGCAGACCAGGGCGCAGGTGAACAAGTCAAAGACCGCCGGCGTATTCATGAGCGCCGAGCCGGATAACGGCAGCAGACCGTCCTTCGGCGGTTTCAAGCTGAAAAAGTAAAGCCCCACAGCCCGGAACGTCATCTGCCGCAGCAGCCGGGACGCACAGCCGTAAGCTGAAAAACAACAGCCGGCAGACCTGCGGAGATAACGGAAAAGGCATGACATACAAACAAAACGAAAGAGAGGAAATCTAAATGTACAATGACGTAAAACTTGAAAAGGGAATGTATTCTATCACAGGCAAGAGCTTCACCGAGGTGCTTTCGGAGCTTGACCCCGACTGCGAGTACAAGGGCACAGATCTCGAGCAGCTGGACGCTTTTGAGAGACAGCTCAAGCGCTTCGACATCAAGGTGTCCGGCGAGAACTGCGACAGGGTGGAGAAGTTCTTCCTGTCCACCGAGTCGGCAGTGCTCTTCCCCGAATATGTGCGCCGTCAGATAAAGGCGGGCATGGACGAGGTGAGCCTGCTGCCCTATATCACCGCAGCTCAGGGCTACACCGATTCTTACGACTACAGACCGCTGAGCGTATCTGTGAGCGGCACCACAGCCGGCGTTGAGCAGAACGGCTCCGTCCCCACCACCACCGTGGCTCTGGGCGCTTCGGCAGCCGCACTCACAAAGTTTGCAAGAAAGCTCTCCTGCTCCTACGAATCTATCCGCAAGCAGAGACTTGAGGCATTCGGCGTGATACTCCGCGGACTGGGCGCAAACATCTCCCGCGCTATCAACACCAGCGCTGCCACCGCCTTCGCAACTGCGGCGGCGTCTACTGCAACTACCTACTCGGGCAGCATCGCTTACTCTGATCTTGCTTCCTTCTGGGCTTCCATGAGCGACTACGACATGGACGTAATGCTCTGCTCCCCCGCTATGATGGCTGATATCCTCGCCCTCACCGAGATGAAGTACTGCGTGAGCGACTTCATGAGCAGCGGCAGAGTGGTGACTCCCTACGGCGTGACCCTCATCAAGTGCCCCAGCATTGATTCCGACAAGGTGATCGGTATTGACAGCAAGTGCGCGGCAGAGGTGATCTACGGCACCGACGTCATCATCGACTGCGACAAGCTGCTCTCCACCCAGAGCGAGGAAGTCGAGGCGTCCATACTCTGCGGAGTATCGGTACTCACCGGCGGCGCGGTCAAGATGCTGAAAAAGGCAGCAGCAGGCGGCGGAGCCTCCTGATACCCTGCGCGTAACGCAGGATGATATGTAATACTAATCCCTAAAAGAACAGCAGACAAATCTCGGCACTGACGGCTCATCACTCGTCGTCAAGCTCCCTTGCAGGGCGACAGCC
>CACXDI010000066.1 GCA_902766335.1 uncultured Ruminococcus sp.
CCGGCTTGCGGACTAGCGTCCGCGGCTTTATTGTTTCAATCGCAAAAATGCCCTTGCAAGCAAGCATTTTTGCTTCATGATATAATATACCCACAGCCTATGCTTGGCACATATATTTTCGTTACGAAAGGAATTGACGATCATGAAAGAAATATCCAAGCTCATGACCTACAGAGACAGTATAAAGGTAATAGACGCAACGCTCCGCGACGGCGGTCTGGTGAATGACTTCTTCTTCGATGACAGCTTTGTACGCGCCCTCTATCTCGCCAACATCAAGGCAGGAGTGGACTACATGGAGTTCGGCTACAAGGGCGACAAGGAGATGTTCGATCCCGAGAAGTTCGGCAAGTGGAAGTTCTGCGACGAAGCCGATATCAGAAATATCGTGGGCGACAACGACACCGATCTGAAGATCGCCGTAATGGCGGACGTTGGAAGGTGCAGCTACAAGCAGGATATCATCCCCCGGGACGAGAGCGTGATAGACCTTATCAGAGTGGCTACCTACCTGAATCAGATGCCCACAGCGGTGGATATGATAGAGGACGCAAAGAACAAGGGCTACGAGGTCAGCTGCAATATCATGGCGATCTCTGCGGCTCAGGAGGCGGACGTTAAGACCGCCCTGGAAATACTCGGTCAGACTCCCGTTGACGTCATTTACATTGTAGACAGCTTTGGAGCGCTCTACCCCGAGCAGATGCAGCGCATAGCGGCGCTGTATGTGGAATACGCCGAGAAGTACGGCAAGAAGATAGGCATACACGCCCACAACAATCAGCAGCTCGCCTTCGCAAACACCATAGAAGCAGCGGGCGACGGCGTTGACTGGCTGGACGCCACCTACGCCGCCATGGGCAGAGGCGCCGGCAACTGCGCTATGGAGCTGCTGCTGGGATTCCTGAAAAACCCGAAATACAACGTTTTCCCCGTCATAAAATTCATCGAGCAGCATATCAACAAGCTCCGTGAGGAGGGCATGGTATGGGGCTACGATCTGCAGTACCTGATGACCGGACTGCTCAACCAGCACCCGAGGACGGCTATCGCCTTCACCAAGGACGGCAGAAGCGATTACGCCGAGTTCTACAAAGAAATCGTCGCTATGGACTAATACTAATCCCTAAAATAACAGCAGACAAATCTTTTAGGGATTAGTATAAATATCTTCTTTACGGGAGTTTGAAATGATACTGTACTTTCATTTAACAGTTATCCTATCGGTAATACTGTCAGCGGTGTTCCTGCTTCGCTGGAATCGAAATATCGCGGTGCATTTCCCGCTGATATTCCTGCTGATACCGATAATAAACGTGGGATACCTAAAGGTGGCAACATCGCAGAACATCTACGAAGCGCTCATTGCCAACGGTGTAGAATACTTTGACGGCTGCTTCCTTGAGCTGGTGTTCTTCCTTTATATAATGAGCTTCTGCAAGCTGAGGATCCCGAAGGTGCTGACAGGCGGACTGCTTGCCATAGGCTCGGTCATCTTCTACTTTGCCATAAACGATTCAAAGTACCATATGCTCTACACCACAGCCGAGCTGCACCAGCTCGACGGAGTGTCGTACATCGTCAAGGAATACGGCAGCGTACACACGGTGTACTATGTGATGATCGCCTTCTACCTCGCCGCCAATCTCGCAGCAATAATCTACAGCTTCACCAGGAGAAATGTTTCAAAGATAAACTCCCTGCTGCTGCTTATCATATACATGATGATAATAATAGCGTTCCTCATCGGCAAGAGCTTCCACCCTGCCTTTGAGCTGCTGCCGCTGTCATATACCCTTTCGCAGGTCATATTCCTTATGGTCATGAACAAGATAAACCTGTATGACGTCACGGCGCTGACCCTTACGAACATATCGGAGCGCGGAGACATAGGCTTTGTGGTATTTGACCTGAAAAAGCGCTACCTGGGCTGCACCGCTTCTGCCGGCGAATGTCTGCCGGAGCTCAATTCCATGTACGTCGATAAGATAATCTCACCCGACAACGACACCTTTAAAAAGATCATCGACTGCATAAACAAGGTGCAGAAGGGCGAGAACGCTCCCGCATTCTACGTAAAAAAGAACGATGTCACCTACAAGGTCACGGCGAGCTATATGTACTTCGGCGACAAGATAAAGGGCTACCAGTTCATGACCGAGGACAACACCGAGGAAGCCAAGCGCCTTGAGGCACTTGAGCTTAGAGAACGTCAGAAGGAAATGGAGTCGGAGATGCTCCGGCTGGAGAAGTCGGCGTCGGAAGCCGCAAACAGGGCAAAGAGCACCTTCTTAGCGCAGATGTCCCACGAGATACGCACTCCCCTCAACGCCATAATCGGCATGGACGAAATGATAATCCGCGAGAGCCAGGAGCCCAATATCCGGGAATACGCCGCGAACATAAAAAGCTCCGGCGGGACTCTGCTCTCCATAATAAACGGCATACTCGATTTCTCAAAGATCGAGGACGGCAAAATGGAGATACTCCCCGCCCGATACAATACCGCCGTCATGATAAACGAGCTGGTAAACGGCATAGCTCAGCGTGCCGAGAGCAAGGGGCTCGAGCTGATAGTCGAAGCCGACGAAACGCTGCCCTCCGAGCTGCTGGGCGATGATGTGCGGATAAAGCAGATAATATCCAACCTGCTGACCAACGCTGTAAAATACACCGAGACCGGCTCGGTAAAGCTTGTCATGAAATCTAAAAGCAGGACAGACAGCACAGTCACGATCTACACCGAAGTCACCGACACCGGTATCGGCATAAAGGAGGAGGACAGAGAAAAGCTCTTTGAGTCCTTCATACGTCTCGACGAGACCCGCAACCGCACTATCGAGGGCACCGGACTGGGAATGTCCATAGTCACACGGCTGCTTAACATGATGAACAGCCGCCTGGAGCTGAAAAGCGTTTACGGCGAGGGCTCCACATTCAGCTTTGAGCTGGAGCAGGAGATAGTGAACAGCGAGCCTATGGGCAATTACCTCGATCATCTTCCCGAGATCATCATACCGGACGGTCAGTCCAGGCTCTACGCCCCTGACGCCCGCGTTCTGGTGGTGGATGACAACGCCATGAACCTGAAAGTCGCCGGAAAGCTCATCGGCATTTTCGGGATAAAAGCGGACACCGCCGGCTCCGGAAAAGAGGCTCTGGATATCCTCGCGAAGAAGCAGTACGATGTTATTTTCCTCGATCACATGATGCCGGAAATGGACGGCATAGAGCTGCTCGGCGAGATACGCCGGCGCGGGCTCGTCCCCGACAGCACCTCCGTGATCGCGCTGACCGCCAACGCAATTTCCGGTGCGAAGGAAATGTATATCTCAAAGGGCTTCAACGGTTATCTGACAAAGCCTATAGGCAGCGCGGCTCTGGAAAGGCAGCTCATAAGCGATCTGCCGAAGAGCAAGATAAGCTTCACCGCTCCCGAAAAGCCTCAGGAGCGCACAGGCTCCGAGCATGATATCCTGACCTTTGACGAGATAAAGCGCATACGCGGTCTTTGTCCGCAGATCAACATAGCTGCCGGCATGGGCAACTGCATGGATCAGAAGGACTTCTGGTTCGACACGCTGGACGGCTTTGTGACCGCCGACAAGTCCGGCGAGCTCTGCAAAGCCTTTGACAGCCGCGACTACGAGCTTTACAGGATAACGGCACACAGCATGAAGAGCGCCTGCAAGACCATAGGCGCGGAGCTCATCGCCGAGAAGGCGCGTCTGCTGGAGAATGCCGCAAGGAGCGGAGACACCGGATACATAGAAGCCGGGCACGGCGAGTTTGTCGCCGAATACCGGGGTCTTATAGACAGCATCAAAAAGCTTACGGTGCGATCTGAAGAAAAAGCATAAAGTCATTTTAAAAGTATGACCGGCGTCTGAAATTTCAGGCGCCGGTCTTGATTATTTTATTTACCTAGTCTTTACCGACTTGACAGCGCTCCATGCGCCAAAATACTTGGTGCCGTTCACAGTCTTGTAAGCGCGGACTTTCGCGTAGTACTTGGTCTTATTTTTCAAATCCTTTACGGTCTTGGAAGTGGTGCCCGCCCTGGTGATAGTATAGGTCTTTCTGCCCTTGCTGAACTTCTTGTTGGTGGCGATCATGACCTCATAGCCGGTGACACCGCCCTTAGCCTTAGTCCATGTAAGCTTTATGGTCTTAGCCTTGGGGCTTGTCAGATTCTTAGCCTTCATCTTCGCGGGTTTGATGATAAAGCTGCCCGACTTGCTGCCGGTGTAGGCGCCCTTGCCGACAACGGTGACAGTTGCCTTTCCGCATTTCTCATTGTTCTTGTAAGCCGCGCTGTAGTCTCTGCCTTTCTTGAGGGTCTTGCCGTTCAGCTTGACGGTCACGGCGGGCTTCAGCGCCTTTCCGCTGTAGACCATTTTGGATACGGTAACTTTCGCTGATTTGATGGACTGGCGCTGCTTCTTGGGAGTGTAGTTGTCCTTGAAGCTGTAGCCGCATACGGAGCAGGTATGCTCGGTGTAGCCCTGCTCGTCGTAGGTAGGCTCCACCGTCTTGTCAACAAAGCTATGATCCTTTACGGGTATCTCCTCGGTATAGCTTTCGCCGCAATCGCAGGTATAGGTGGTCTCTCCCGGCTCGGTGCAGGAAGCTTCCCTTGTGACCTTTGAAGTATAGCTGTGTTCATGATGCGGCGTATCCTCTATCAGCTCATACGCCATGTTATTTTCTTTCGCATACTCAAGCGCAGCGGAGTCATCATAGCATCTTATCTTGAAAGGATCGTTATAGTAATACGCATAATCATACTTGTCGCCGTCAATGTATTTCAGATTATAGCCGAAAGCGCCCTGACCTATCTTTGTCATGCTACTGGGCAGCGTCACACATTCAAGCGCCGCGTCGGTATAGAAATAGGTGCCTGCTTCCTTTATACCTTCTCCAACCACAAGCTCCTTTGTCTGGGGGAGATACTCACCGTATCCTCTGTGAACGAGGGGAGCGTCGGGAGACGAGCAGGTGAGCGTCAGTTTATCGAGCTGCACGCCGCTGAAAGTCCATTTTTGGAATTCCGCTCCGTTAGGCATTGTGAGTTCTTTAAGAGCGGTGCAGTTTCCGAAAAAGCTGTAATCCAAATTGAAATAGCAGGTATTCAGTCCGGTAAGTGAAGAAGGCAGCTTTACGCTCCTAAGCGAGGTACAGTTATAGAACTGTCCACCGCCCACCTCTTTGACCGTTTCCGGTATCTCCATAGAGGTCAGGCTGGTGCAGTTGGCAAAAACCATATTGCCAATTTTAGTGACGCTTGCGGGGATATTCACCTCTTTGAGCGATGAACATTCATCAAATGTAAAGTCGGGAAGCTCGGTCAGGGTCTCGGGAAGGGTCACCTGCTCAAGATTTTTACACTCAAAGAAAACATCTCTTCCCATTTCGGTAACGCCCTCGGGGATCACTATGTTCTTTATATTTTCAGAGCGTCCGAAAGCCTCATCGCCAATTATTTTCAAACCCTCTGCAAATTTTATTTCTGTTTTCCCCATAGGGCAGAAGATCAGCTTGCTCATATCCTTGCTGTAAATGCAGCCGTCATAAGAACTGAGACTGGTGTTGCTGCTGCTTACATTTATGCTCTTTAATGATGAGCATACAAAAAACGTCGTTTCGGATATGCTTGTAACTTTATCCGGCAGGGTCACAGTCTTTAATCCCGAGCACCCTGAAAATGCGTAATTTTCGATAGTCTCAACACTATCCGGGATATCTATGTCCGTAAGCAGAGTGCAGCCGTTAAAAGAATAACTGCATATCTTAGTCACAGTATCGGGGATATTGACAGCAGTCTTTGTCGCAGGGCAGAATAACACATATGTCCTGTCCTTATTATAAATAACGCCATCAAGGGAGTTGAAAGCCTTGTTATCCTCGTCTACCACAAAGCTTTCAAGACCGGAGCAGGCGTCAAAAGCCAGTTCATCTATCTGCTCAACGCTTTTCGGGATATATATGGTCTTGAGCCCGGTACAGTGAACAAAAGCCCAATAGCCTATCTCCTTCACAGTCTCGGGGATCGTCACTCCGGTCATGCTCTCACAGGAATAGAAAGCATATAGGGATATTTCCGTAACGGGCTTTCCCGCGATCTCGGAAGGTATCACCACATCGCCGCCGTCGCCGGTATATTTAGTAATGGATATCTCGCCGTTGTTTTCAGTATACTGAAAATCCCCGCAGGTGAGTACCTCCGCACTAGCCACAACAGCCGGCGCGAGCCTTGCTTCTGTTGTAGACACAGACGGCGAGATCATGCTTGCCGCCATCGCCAGAGCGCAGACAGCGCTCAGTAACCTTTTTGTAGTCATATTGATTTCCTCCTTTTTTCAGACTTATACTAATCCCTAAAAGGTTAGTAGACAAAGATCGGTGCTGACGGATCAGCAATCTAGGAAAGCGACCGCAGTTGGGCTGTCGC
>CACXDI010000067.1 GCA_902766335.1 uncultured Ruminococcus sp.
CCGGCTTGCGGACTAGCGTCCGCGGCTTTATTGTTTCAATCGCAAAAATGCCCTTGCAAGCAAGCATTTTTGCTTCATGATATAATACCAACTATGATGAAGTAAAGGAGAGAAAGATATATGGATATGCAGGGGTATAACTGTATCGCGGTGTTCAATCCCGACGCCGACAAGTGGCTCATGTGCATGAGAGAAAAGGAGCCCTACAAGGGTATGCTCAATCTCGTGGGCGGCAAGATCGAGCCGGACGAGGGTCATCTTATCGCCGCCTACCGCGAGCTTAAAGAGGAGACGGCTATCACCCGCGATGACATAGAGCTGAAACACCTTATGGATTTTTTCTATCCTATGGACAACTGCTATGTTGAGGTGTATGTGGGCAGGCTGAACAAGCCCTTCAAGCCCCACGGCGACGAGAACAAGCTGATCTGGACAGACCTTCACCGCAATTTCTTTGACCTCAAGCGCTACGCGGGCGAGGGCAATATCGGGCATATGCTGGAGCATATAAAGCTCCACAGCGAGGAGCTTCTCGGAAAAGTTATAAAGTGATGTTCTAAACTCCGCAGCTTTGGCATACATATAGACAAACCTTGAGGCAGCGCATGACGGCTTTGGATCCGGTCTGCCTGCATACCGAGCGCAACAGCCGTGTAGTGCCGCCTTAAAAGAAAAGAGGGAGTTTGCGTATGTATATCAAAACGGTGAAGCTGAAAAGACCCGTGTTCGTGCTTTTGGTGACGCTGATCGCAGCGGGATTGGTGGTGCTTGCCGGGCTGTGTGCGGTGAAAGCCTCCGCAGGGAGGCGAGTTTATAAGGTCAAGACCGAACAGCAGCGACATCAGCTTATCCGCGAGCTGGGCTGGGAGACCGGCGAAAAGCCGCTGAGCCACAAGACGATCACGATACCAGACCGCTTCGACAAGGTCTACGAGGGCTACAACCGGCTGCAAAAGGAGCAGGGCTTTGACCTGACCCCCTACCGCGGCAAAAAGGCTGAGGTCTATACCTACAAGGTGTACAACTACAAGGGTCACAAGGACTGTATGCAGCTGACGCTCATCGGCTGCGGCGGCGAGCTTATAGCGGGCGACGTCTGCTGCACCGAGCTGGACGGCTTTATGCAGGGACTTGCAATGGAAAAGCAGAAAAAATGATGACGGCTCCCGGTGTTTGCGGACATCGGGGGTGATTTTTTGCGCCGCCTGTTGTGCAAGGTGCAATACGATACCCTAAAAATCAGACGTTAGATTTGTGCAGATATATAAATTCGTATAGATTATTATATAAATCTATTGACAAGTTATTTATTTGTGGTATAATGTTATATAGAAAGATTTAGCACTTATATAAACCTTTCATAAAAATACGCAAGCCGGTCAACGATTTTCCCCGCGGGGGAGGGTCGTTGTTCGGCTATACCGGCAAAGAAAGAGGGTGGTGACATGAGCAAGAGCGTGTATAGTATAGTGCTGTCCGACGAGGTGGTGCAGGCGGTGGACGATATGGCGTACCGGCTGGGGCTGAGCAGGTCAAACCTCATTGACCGGATACTCGCCGAGCGGGTGAGCTGTACCACGCCGGAAATGCGTATCCACGAGATATTCTCGCTGGTGGAGCAGGCGCTGGACAGGCGGTTCCTGCCGGTGCCGGGAATGTCCGGCTCGGTAATGGCGGTCAAAACGGCGCTGCGGTTCAAGTACAAGCCCACCGTCAAGTACTCGGTGGAGCTTTACCGCGATCTGTCCGGCTGCGTGGGACGGCTCAAAGTCACCATGCGCACCCAGAGCACCGAGCTGATAAGCCTCTGTGACGGCTTTTTCAAACTGTGGGGCGGGCTGGAGAAAAAGTATCTCGGCAGATACTTTGAGGGCGGCTTCCCGGTGACGCTCACACCCACCAGCTACACCCGCGAGCTTTACGCTCCCGGCGAGGACAGTCTGAGCGATGACGACATAGCAAATGCGGTCTCGGGCTACATCGAGGCCTTTTCCAAGGCGATGAACCTCTACTTCGACAACGCCGCCGCCCCCGACACAGCCGCAAGGCTCTGCGAGCAGATATACAAGGAGTACCTGAGCGGCGGGGTAAATGTAGTGTAGCATAGTCAAGGGCAGGCATGAAGGTACACGCCATGAGGTCGGGAAAACCGCGACAAGCGCTATTATTTCCCCATGACCACGCCAGAGGGTGCGAAGCCTGGAAGATCACGTGTAAAATGCCGCGGCTGAAAATAAACAAAGATCACCTGCGAGTCTCCGCGCAGCGGAGCGATGACGCGGACAAAAAAAGGAGGTAGCGATATGAACGTTAATAAGCTTACTACGAAATCACAGGAAGCCTTTGCCGATGCTCAGTCGGCGGCGGCTAGATATTCAAATCAGACGGTGGACGAACAGCACCTGCTGTACGCTCTGCTGAAACAGGACGGCGGGCTTATCCCCGAGCTTATGCAGTCGCTGGGCTGTGACCCGGCTATGCTGGGACGATCGGTGGAGAACGCTATCGGCAAGCTGCCGAAGGTGCAGACCTCGGCAAGACAGGACGGAATATACGTGTCTGCGGAGCTGAACGCCGCACTGTCGGAGGCTGAGACACAGGCTGAACGCATGGGGGACAGCTATATCTCGGTGGAGCACCTGCTCCTCGGTATGCTGGAATGTCCCAATTCGGAGATGAAGGACATCTTCAAGTCCTTTGGCCTTACCAAGGAAAAGGTGCTGTCCGCGCTCCAGCAGATACGCGGCAGTCAGCAGGTCACCTCACAGGATCCCGAGGATACCTACAACGTGCTGAAAAAGTACGGTCAGGATCTGGTGGAAATGGCGAAGAAAAACAAGCTGGATCCCGTCATCGGGCGGGACAGCGAGATACGCAACGTTATCCGCATACTCTCCCGCAAGACCAAGAACAACCCCGTGCTGATAGGCGAGCCGGGCGTCGGCAAGACCGCCGTGGTTGAGGGTCTCGCTCAGCGTATCGTCAAGGGCGACGTGCCGGAGAATCTGAGGGACAGACAGGTGTTCTCGCTGGATATGGGTGCGCTCATCGCGGGTGCTAAGTTCCGCGGCGAGTTTGAGGAAAGACTCAAAGCCGTGCTTCAGGAGGTAAAGAAGTCCGACGGACGGATAATCCTCTTTATCGACGAGCTCCACACGATAGTGGGCGCCGGCAAGACCGACGGCGCTATGGACGCGGGCAACCTGCTAAAGCCCATGCTTGCTCGCGGCGAGCTGCACTGCATAGGCGCCACTACGCTGAATGAGTACCGGGAGTATATCGAAAAGGACGCGGCGCTTGAAAGAAGATTCCAGACGGTGCTTGTGAGCGAGCCGAACGTGGAGGACACTATCTCCATACTCCGCGGACTAAAGGAGCGCTACGAGGTGTTCCACGGCGTCAAGATACAGGACGCGGCGCTCATCGCGGCGGCTACCCTGTCGGACAGGTACATCACAGACCGCTTCCTGCCCGACAAGGCGATAGACCTTATAGACGAAGCCTGTGCGCTTATCCGCACCGAAATGGACTCGATGCCCACCGAGCTTGACGAGGTGCGCCGCAAGATACTCCAGCACGAGATAGAGGAAGCGGCTCTCAAAAAGGAGACAGACCGCCTTGCGGAAGCACAGCTTGCAGAGGTGCAGAAGGAGCTTTCCGAGCTCAGAGAGCAGTTCAATGCCATGAAGGCGAAGTGGGAGAACGAAAAGAACGAGATCTCCGGCGTGCAGAAGCTCCGCGAGGAGATAGAAGCCTGCAACGCCGAGATAGAAAAGGCAGAACGCGAGTACGATCTGAACAAGCTGGCAGAGCTTCGCTACGGCAGACTGCCGGGGCTAAAGCAGCAGCTTGAACAGAAGGAAAAGGAAGCCGAGGAGCGCACCGGCAAAAACACCCTGCTGCGTGACCGCGTCACCGACGAGGAGATCGCGCGTATCGTCGCCCGCTGGACGGGGATACCTGTGGCGAAGCTCATGGAGGGCGAGCGCGAAAAGCTGCTGGCGCTGGGCGATACCCTGCACAAGCGCGTCATCGGGCAGGACGAAGCGGTGAAGAAGGTCACCGAGGCTATCTGGCGCTCCCGCGCGGGCATAGCCAACCCCGACAGACCGATAGGCTCATTCCTGTTCTTAGGGCCCACCGGCGTGGGCAAGACGGAGCTTGCAAAGGCGCTGGCTCAGGCGCTGTTCGACGACGAGCGCAATATGGTGAGAATAGATATGTCGGAGTACATGGAGAAGTTCTCGGTATCCCGCCTTATCGGAGCGCCTCCCGGATATGTGGGCTACGAGGAGGGCGGACAGCTCACCGAAGCGGTGCGCCGCAGACCCTATTCGGTAATACTTCTGGACGAGGTGGAGAAGGCTCACCCGGACGTGTTCAACATTCTCTTGCAGGTGCTGGACGACGGACGCATCACCGACTCCCAGGGACGGACGGTGGACTTCAAGAACACTATAATAATCCTCACCTCCAACCTGGGCTCCCAGAACCTGCTTGAAGGCATAGGCGAGGACGGCGAGATAAGCGAGACCGCCAAGGCGCAAGTGGAGGCGCTGCTGCACCGCAGCTTCCGTCCCGAGTTTTTGAACCGTCTGGACGAGATAGTTTACTACAAGCCGCTGCGCCGCGAGGAGATAAGCAACATCGTCCGGCTCATGCTCACCGAGCTTGACCGCCGTCTTGAGGACAGGCGGATAGATGTAACAGTCACCGATGCCGCCATGGAGCAGGTGATAGAGCAGGGCTTTGACCCCAGCTTCGGCGCAAGACCGCTAAAGAGGTTCATACAGCGCAACATCGAGACGCTCATCGCACACAAGATACTCTCCGGCGAGATACAGCCGGACAGCACCGTGACGGTGGACTACCAAGACGGGTTCACGGCAACGGCGGCGGCAAAATAAAAAACATCACACCAAACGTTCCCCCTATATACAGCCAATGTCAAGATCTATCTGACATCGGCTATAGCAAAAGCGGCGATACCGAACAAAGGTATCGCCGCTTTTTTTCATTCAGCAGCACAAAGCGAATGCCTTGCAGCGCCGCCGATCTTATTCCAATGTATCTTCACGACATTGCATATATATCTCACGCCCGCGGCGGTAAGCAGCTGCATCAGCGGCATGAAGCATATGTTGTAGCGCGGTGTGGCTTCCCAGAGGATAAGGAAAAGCATCAGCCCCGCCAGCGCCATACCGCCGAATTGAACAGCGGGAGCTGCCCTTCTGCGGCAGGCATATATCATTGCGGCAAAAATGCAGAACATACGACAGTTATGATCCAGATGGCAGAATGCTCTCGGGTATTCCGAATGCATCAGCATATCCGCAATGCCGTCATCGGCATAGGTTGAACGCATATATCGCTGATATCTTCTGTCACTGCAATTCCATACGCGGTAGATCTTGAACTTGACCATCTTCATAACACCTGCGGGACCGTGCATATGTCGAAACCGCCTGTGCAGACGTTCGGTATCAGCCCGCTTTTTCTCTTCGTAGCGACCCGCTTTGTCGGTGAATTCCACATCGGCTTTGTAATGTCCGCCGCCCTTTTTATTTGTGCCCATCATTATCCAGTGAACCGTGGGAAAGCGGTATTTGTCCATAGCTTCACGGCTGCTGATGCCCGTCGCAAGACCGAGCTGCATCATGCCTGCGCTTGCAAGCACCACGCCGCCGATAAGCATGGCGGCAGCGGGCAGCGAGAGCTTAGGCTTGAATCTTAGCAGAAAGATCACCGAAGCGGCAATGGCGAGTATCACGAGCGTACCCTTCAGCGTGTTGCCGAGCCCCGTCAGCACTGCCGCTCCCGCTATGCGGGCATAACGCCCGCTGCCGTTTTTCTTCATAGCCTTTGTGAGCAGATACATGACAGGAGCTGTGAATGCAACGCTCAGAATATCCGAATGGAATATCGGGGTGTAGAGGAGATAGATCGGGCAGAACGCCGCCGAAACTCCGCAGAGCAGCGCATCGGTGCGGGTGCGGAACACATTGCGTGCGGTGAGGTAGGTGAATATCACCGCAGTCTGCACCGCTATTATATCAAGGGTATGCCCCGCGGTGACGGTGATATCCCCCGTCAGCCTGTACCATACGGAATACCAGCCGATGAGAAGAAATGTCGAGCCCCATGTGTTGGGATAGCGGGAGGCGTAGATGTAGCAGCTTTTCCGAAGCCCCTCAAAGCTCCCCGTCCGTACAAACTGTTTGGCAAGATCGCCGTACAGCACGGGGTCGCTCATGGCGGGAACGTAGGTGATGTTTGAGACATAGTATATCTGAGCCGCCAGCAGCAAAAGGCAGCAGCCCGCGAATATCAGCGTAAAGTGTTTATCCCTAAGTCTGAACTCATTTCTGCGTAGCAGCGTGCGGAACAGGCAGACCAGCATAGCCGCTGCCGCCGCCGGGATCAGATACCACCTGACCGACAGCAGCCAGCACACCGCAAATACCGCCAGACACAAGCCCATGCCGGTAAGCAGCAGAGCTGTTTTGGCTTTTTTCATTATTTCATCTCCAACATCAAGATCGGCGATCGCAATTGGCGATCGCAATTAAATTCAGAACATTCTATAATATACATTAACAAAAAAATGGCAAAGTGCAACAGGTTTTTGAAAAAGTTCGGATATTGTTTTCACATTGTTAACAAATTCTTCCAGCCGAAAAATATTTCCGCGGCTAGTTGAAATTTCGGAAAATATATGCTATACTATAAGATAGACTTGTTTTTCAGACCCGAAAGGAACAGGAGGATAGCTATGGCAAAGGAAAGATGTGTGATATGCGGTCAGATACCGCTGGTACGTATACACAACCCGCAGGAATATATGCTCTGCATGGACAGCTTTATGAGAATGCTCAACGCCAAGGAGCTGACAGTCGTTTACCAGACCTGCCCGCTGGATGAGGTCATCAAGGACGGCAAGTTCTATGACAGAAAGATATTCCACCAGTTCAAGTGCTGCGCCTGCGGCTGTATCTACGGAATGTATGTTGATACCACACAGGGCGGCGAGATAAGAATGAACGACAAGGTGTTCATACCCGATGAATACTGATAGCAAAAGACTGTTTTTTCTATTCCCCCGCAAAGTGAGGATAGAGACCTCAATGACCCCCGCCCAGTGCCGGGCAAAGCTTGCAAGAGAGCTTGTGGAGTACCGGCGGAGACCCAGCCTTATCGCGGCGAGCGAGTTTTTGAAAAAGCACCGGCTGGAAAGCTGCTACTTCGGCAGCTGCGATAAGGACGGCAAGGCGGTCAGAGCGGAGATATTCTACCACCGCGCCAAAAAGCACGACGGCTCGTCGGCGGGGTTCATCGGCAGGATAGAGAAAAGCCCCGGCGGCAAGGGCTCGGTGATAACCGGGAGCATACGCCGGACGGCGGCGGTGATGACCGCGGCGGCGCTGTGGACGCTTATGCTGCTGTTTCTGATACTGTCGCTTATAGCCATGAAGGAATACGCCGGAGCATTGGTCTCGGCGGGAGTTTTCCTCGCGGGGCTGGGACTTATCGTCTATGACCGGTCAGCGGGGTATATCGAGAAGTATCTTGAGACTTTTCCGGAAAGGACTGATGAATAAATGGCAGAACTGAAATGCCCTCACTGCGGCGAGGTCTTTAAAGTAGACGAAAGCGGCTATGCTGCGCTTTTGCAGCAGGTGCGCACCCATGAGTTCGAGCATGAGCTTTCCCAGCGCCTGAAAGACCAGCTTGCGGCGGTGCAGCAGAAAAACAACAATCATATACTGGAGATAAAGGCTGAGAAGGACGCGGAGATAAGCGAGCTCAGGTCACAGCTTGCCGCCTCCGGCAGCGAGCAGAAGGCAGCTCTTACCAAAGCTGCTGCCGAGAGCGAAAGAAAACTCAGCGAGAAGGACGCGGAGATACAGCGCCTTCGTGCCGAAGCGCAAAGGTTCGAGACCGAAAAGGCGCTTGCCGTGCAGAACGCTGTCGATGACGTAAAGAGCAGACTGGGTGAACGGATAACCGCGCTGACGACAGAGGCGGCAAAGAGAGACTCTGAGCACAGGCTCGCTCTCAATGAAGCAGTCGCCGAGGTGGAAAAGCAAAAGCAGCAAGCGGTGTCGGCTGCCGAAAAGGAGCGGGACGAGCAGAAGATCGCCTACGAGACACAGCTTAAAATGAAGGACGAGCAGATCGAGCAGTACCGTGACTTCAAGGCGCGGCAGTCCACTAAAATGGTGGGCGAGAGCCTGGAGCGCCACTGCGAGGACGAGTTCAACAAGCTGCGCATGACGGCTTTCCCGACGGCGTATTTTGAAAAGGACAACGACGCCCGCACAGGCAGCAAGGGCGACTACATATACCGCGAGGAGCGGGACGGCGTGGAGATAGTATCCATTATGTTCGAGATGAAAAACGAAATGGACACCACCGCCTCCAAGCACAAGAACGAGCACTTCTTCAAGGAGCTGGACAAGGACAGGCGCGAGAAGGGCTGCGAGTACGCGGTGCTGGTATCCTTGCTTGAAGCTGACAGCGAGTATTACAACTCGGGTATCGTCAGCGTATATCAGTACGAGAAGATGTATGTCATCCGCCCCCAGTTCTTCATACAGATAATAACTCTGCTGAGGAACGCCGGGCTGAGAGCCTTTGAGTACCGGCAGAAGTACGAGGAATCTCTCAAACAGAATATCGACATCGCAAACTTTGAGGAAAATATGCAGGCGTTCAAGACCGGCTTCGCCCGCAATTACGAGCTTGCAAGCAAGCAGTTCAAGACCGCGATAGATGAGATAGACAAATCTATCGAGCATCTGCAAAAGATAAAAGAGTCTCTGACAAAATCAGAGAACAATCTGCGCCTTGCCAACAGCAAGGCAGATGACCTGAGCATCAAAAAGCTGACAAAGAACGCTCCGTCCGTTGCAAAATTGTTTTCTGACGCCGCCGCCAGCCGTATGCTCACCGATAACAACGATAACAATAATTAACAAAGGACTGATATGGAAATGGAAATGAAACTTGACACAATGAAGGGTCTGAAGCGTACCCACTACTGCGGCGAGGTACCGCTGACTCCCTGCGAGGTAACGGTCTGCGGCTTTGCCGACAGAGTGCGCGATGTGGGAAACATAATCTTCATCAACCTGCGTGACCGCACCGGTCTGGTGCAGCTCGCCTTCAATGACGAGACAGACCGCGAGGTGTTCGCAAAGGCTCAGCAGGTGAAGGGCGAGTATGTTCTTATGGCTCACGGTACTATCCGCGACAGAGATCAAGCTAACCCCAATATGAAGACCGGCAAGGTGGAGGTAGCAGTCGATGACCTGCGGATACTCTCAAAGGCGGAGACCACTCCCTTTGAGGTGACAAACTCCGACAAGGTAAACGACGAGCTGAAGCTCCGCTACCGCTATCTTGATCTGAGAAATCCCAAGCTACAGCAGAACATAATCATGCGCCACAACATAGCCAAGGCGGCTAGAGACTATTTCTATGCAAACGGCTTCCTTGAGATCGAGACTCCCATGATGATGAAGTCCACTCCCGAGGGTGCGCGTGACTATCTGGTGCCCTCGAGAGTACATAAGGGCAGCTTCTACGCTCTGCCCCAGTCTCCGCAGATATACAAGCAGCTGCTCATGGTGGCAGGCTATGACAGATACGTGCAGATCGCCCGCTGCTTCCGCGACGAGGATCTGAGAGCCGACAGACAGCCGGAGTTCACTCAGGTGGACCTGGAGATGTCCTTCGTTGACGTAGATCAGCTTATCGCCACCGGCGAGGGCTTCCTCGCGCACATCTGCCGCGAGTGCATCGGCGTGGAGGTTCCGCTGCCGCTGCCGAGACTCACCTTCGCCGACGCCATGAACCGCTACGGCTCCGACAAGCCGGACACCCGCTTCGGCATGGAGATACAGGATATCACCGAGGCTGTAAAGGGCATAGAGTTCCCGGTGTTCACCGGCGCTGTTGAAAACGGCGGCTCGGTAAGGGCTATCGTTGTGGAAAACGGCGCTGCCGCCTACACCCGCAAGGAGATAGACAAGCTCACCGATCACGCAAAGGGCATCGGTGCCAAGGGTCTTGCGTATATCCGCTGGACTTCCGAGGGCGCTAACTGCTCCTTCAAGAAGTTCTTAGGCGAGGGAGACCTTGACCGCATAACCTCGGCACTGGGCGCTAAAGAGGGCGATCTTGTGCTGATAGCCGCCGACAAGGACAAGGTAGTGCTGCCGGTACTGGGTGCGCTCCGTCTTATCGCGGCAAAGAAGCTGGACATCATTCCCGAGGGCAAGTGGAACTTTGTTGTCATCACCGAAATGCCCTTCTTCGAGTACGACGAGGAGACCGGCAGCTGGCTTGCCATGCACCACCCCTTCACCATGCCTATGGAGGAGTGCCTTGCAGACCTTGACAGCGATCCCGCTTCGGTACGCGCACAGGCATTCGACTTCGTGCTCAACGGCACCGAGCTTTCCAGCGGCTCCATGCGTATCACCGACTACGAGCTCCAGCAGAAGATGTTCGAGGCTCTGGGTCTCACCGACGAGGAGATCGCCGCGAAGTTCGGATTCTTAGTGGACGCTTACCGCTACGCTTCTCCCCCTCACGGCGGCATGGGCTTCGGTCTGGACAGACTTGCCATGCTGCTCTGCGGCGCAGATTCGCTCCGCGACGTAGTGGCATTCCCGAAGGTGCAGAACGCAAGCGAGCTTATGAGCGCCTGCCCCGCGCAGGTGGACGCCGCACAGCTCGAGGAGCTGGGCATAGCCGTTATACCTACAGAGGAATGATATGAACAACAGATACGGTCAACACCCGCAGTACAACGTCAATTATAACTACGCCGCTCCGGGGAAGGATCAGAACAGAACGGCTCTCAGGATCGTCGGGCTGATATTCTCGGTGGTATTTATTTTCACGGGACTTATCCTTTTCGGCATCTCGATGTTCATATCGAAGATATACGAAAAGACCGAAGAGCAGTGCAGCGAAAAGATCTCCGCGGTGATCACGGATAACGTCAAAAATACAAACTCGGAGGGCGATGTCACCTTTGCCCCCGTGTATACATTTACCGTTGACGGGCAGCTGTATACCGTGCAGTCGGAGTATTCCAGCTCGCCCGCCGTATATGAGATAGGCGATACCGCCGAGATCCGCTATGACCCCTCAGACCCTAAGAAGGTCTATGACCCAAAGACGCTCAAGGTATTCTGGATCGTGATGAAGGTATTCCGCTATGTGGGCGCGGGACTGGGTGCGGTCGGCGTGCTGGCGATCTTCGCGTCGCTGATACTGACCCGAAAGAAAAGCCCCGCCGAACGCGACGAGCTGGAATACTACAACAGACAATAGCTTCAGGGCGAGGAATGAAAAATGAACTACCAACAGCCGCAGTATAATAATTACAATTACGCAAATTACCCGCCGCCCCCGCTGCCCCCCGACAAAGGCAGTAACGCCCTCAAGGTCATAGGGATAATTCTTTCTGTCATCATGATAGTTGCAGGCGGCTTGATGCTTACTATCGCAGGTTTGATCTTTGCGCTTGCGGGCGGGCACAATAAATGCACCGCAAAAACGGAAGCCACCGTCATAGGCTATCAGCAGGATACGCTAGCCTTCCCCGATAAGAACGGCGGCGAGCCGGTGTACAGATCGGCTCCGGTATTCTCCTACGAGGTGGACGGCAAGACCTATACATACGCTTCCAGCCACTTCGACGATCCGCCCAGGTACGACATGGGCGAGACTGTGATGCTGAGATACGCCCCCGATGAACCGACATTTGTCTATGACCCCGCCGATGAATCGGAAAACAATAGGATCATGGCGATAATGCTGGTGGTGGGGATCGTCCCTTTAGCGGCGGGCATTGTTATGCTCGTTATGCTGCTGGTTAACTTCGCTAAGAACAAAAAGCCGCCCTACAGCGTGAATCCGTATTACAATAACGGCGGCATGAACGGACAAATGCAGTAGACCGATGACATTTCAAGACCTCCTCCGGAACAGCCCGGAGGAGATTTTTTTGCAGAGAATAAAATTATTTTGTAAAAACATTGACAAAAGACGCAGAATGGGGTATAATATAAAATGAATATCTGTCTCATAAGGGACAAAATTTCCGTGAAAAGGATTTGATATAATGGCAAACTTTAACGAAAAAGACGCAAGACCTGCGGAAAAGCTTACCGTAGCAGGGATAGCCGCGATCATCGTTGTGGGCGTGTTCGTTGTCTGCGTGATACTGATACTCGCAAAGAGCCTGTTCCCGTCTAACGATAACTCCGTTCCGGACGGCGAATACACCGGTACCAAGCCCGCAGACAATGTCACTACTACCCTGCCTCAGCAGGTAGTTCCCGATGTCAAGGATTCCGAGGTGGTAATAGACCTTAACGAGTCGGCTGCCGAGACGGCAGAGGATTCTCAGGCTGAGCCTACCGAGTCTGTGGCAGAGGGCGAGACCGCTGTGCTCAACCAGACCGCTTACCTGCGCGCCAGCGGAGATATGGAGAGCGATCCTATATTCTCCATAAACGCGGGCGAAGAGGTAACTATCCTTGAAAGACCCGCAGGCAGCGAGTATGTAAAGGTAAGCTACTACGGCACCGAGGGCTGGGTATACTACGAGTACCTCAGCTGAGATAAGGACGGTCTGCTTAACTGATGAAAACACTTTGCAGCATGACGCTTGACGGCAAAGAGCTGGAATATCTTCTCGACATAGGGCGCCGTTCAAACGCTTACCTGAGCGTTAAGGACGGCGTGCTTACCGTGCGCCTGCCCTACGGCGGCACTCCCCAGCGGGCGGAAACGCTTATCAGGGAGCACGGCGAATGGCTCAAGGAGAAGCTGGAAAGCTCTAAAGACCGCTCGCGTCTGCCTGAGGAATTTTCCGACGGCGAAAGCTTTTCGCTGCTTGGGAAAAAACGCCGGCTCTGCATAAAGGAGTCGGAGGAATACCGCGAGCCGCTGCTTGAGGAGGATTCCCTCACGATATTCATTCACGGGGGTATGTCCGCCGAGGACGTCAGACGGCTGTTTCACCGGTTCGTCTACGGATTGTGCGAGGAGCGGGTGAAGCTTGCATTTGCAAAATATACCGAAAGGCTGGGTCTGTACCCTAAGCGCGTGACCTTCAAGAAAATGGTCTCCCGCTGGGGGAGCTGCTCGGCAAACGGGAATATCTCAATAAATGTTGATGTGGTCTGCTTCGAGCAGGAGTGCATAGATTATGTGGTGATACACGAGCTGTGCCATTTGAAGCATATGGATCACAGCGCGGATTTCTGGGCGCTGGTGGCTACCTGCTGTCCCGAATACAAGCGCCTGCGGGAACGCATGAAGCATTAAAGAAAGGTATGTAAAATATGATAATTAGCACACTTGCCGCTATGACGGCGGGATATGTTCTGGGACTGGCACTAGGCGTGCCGAAGGTTATCAGCGCAAGGAGACTTCTCGGAATGCTCTGTGAATGGCTTGCTCCTGCGATAAAAAACAAGTATCAGGACAGCGAGGAAGGAAAGCACGCTGCGGGAGCCGTTTTCTTGGCGGTCATTCTGCTTATGCTGCTGATACCCGTTCTGGCGATACTTATTCTTCTTTACATATTCTTCCCCTTCGGGGCTA
Organism: uncultured Ruminococcus sp.; assembly: GCA_902766335.1. GTDB lineage: Bacteria > Bacillota > Clostridia > Oscillospirales > Ruminococcaceae > YE71. The sequence goes on from CACXDI010000067.1 coordinate 13,630, forward strand.
TCGTTGTTGACGCGCTGCTCTGCTGGTCTGTAATGGACATCAAGGGCGTCAGCACCGCAGCCGGTATCGCCGCGAGAGCGGTAAAGACCGGCAACCAGCCCAAGGCTGCAAGATACGCCTCGGCACTTTCCGGCGAGGATTGCTCGAAGCTTGAGATAGACGACGCCGCAAGAGGCGCTGTACAGGGTATCGCCGACAGAACGGTAGACACCATAGTGGGGCCTCTGCTTTGTATGTTCCTGCTTTCCGGCGCGGGCGCGGTGCTGTTTGCGGCGGCTGACGCTGCGGCAGGCGTGACCGATTCCCTCTACGGCGAGGACGACAGCTTCGGCGACGCGGCTAGGGGCATGAGAGACGTTCTCTGCTTCCTGCCCGGAAAGCTGGCTGCAGTCATCATGCTGGTGGATGCTTTGTTCTTAAAGCTCAACACAAGAAATGCCGAGAGGATAATGAAGAGCGACAGCAAAAAGTGTGCGAGGACTGCATTCGGCAGCTGCCGTGCGGTGCTGGCGGGACTGCTGGGCATATCCCTGCTCCCCGAGGAGGTCTACAGTGACCAGTTCATGCGCACCTTCACCATAGGCGAGCAGCTGAAAGACCCCAATGAGAGCGACATCTTTACCTCGCGTCAGCTTATGCTGGGCACTTCCTTTATCGTAATGGCGCTGCTGTTCATGATAAAGCTTACAATAGGTATCTGAAAACAGCGGAGCTTATGGGGTGATCTGCGGACAGAGCCTCAGGAAGCGCTGCACTCTCTAAAATTTATAAGGAGTAGATCGACATGGCTTATGTAATTGGAGTTGACTGTGGTACAAGCGGTACCAAGACGGTTTTGTTTGATGAGAAGGGTACAGTGATCGCTTCAAAGACCATTGAGTATCCCATGTACCAGCCTAAGAACGGCTATGCGGAGCAGGAGCCGGGGGACTGGGCTTCAGCTATGATTAATACCATAAAGGCTGTTATGGCACAGAGCGGCGTTGACAAGAACGACGTCAAGGGCATCGGCATTTCGGGTCAGATGCACGGGCTTGTGCTGCTGGACAAGGACAACAATGTTCTGCGGCGCTCGATAATCTGGTGCGATCAGCGCACCGAAGCCGAGGTGGAGTGGATGACCAGCACCGTCGGCAGAGAGAAGCTCATAGAGATAACCGCAAACCCGGCGCTTACCGGCTGGACTGCGGCGAAGATCCTTTGGGTAAAGAACAACGAGCCGGAGATATACGACAAGATAGCGCACATACTGCTGCCGAAGGACTTTCTGCGCTTTGTGCTCACCCACGAGTACGCCACCGAGGTATCCGACGCGAGCGGTATGCAGCTGCTGGACGTTCCGAACAGAAAGTGGTCTGACGAGCTGCTTGAAGCTTTCGAGATCGACAAGAGCTGGCTGGGCAAGGTATATGAATCCTGCGAGGTAACGGGCACGCTGACAAAGTGCATGGCTGAGGAGCTGGGGCTCTGCGAGGGCACTATCGTAGTCGGCGGCGCCGGCGACAATGCGGCGGCGGCTATCGGCACCGGCGTTGCGGAAGACGGCAAGGCGTTCACCACCATAGGCACCTCGGGAGTTGTGTTCGCACATACCTCGGGCATCGCCATTGACCCCAAGGGCAGAGTTCACACCTGCTGTGCAGCTGTTCCCGGCGCATGGCACGTAATGGGCGTTACCCAGGGCGCGGGACTGTCGCTCAAATGGTTCAGGGACAACTTCTGTGCCGCCGAGAAGGAGACCGCGGCGTACATGGGCGTTGACGAATACTATCTTATGGACAAGGAAGCTGAGACCGTTCCCGTGGGCGCGGAGAGACTGCTTTACCTGCCCTATCTTATGGGCGAGAGAACTCCCCACCTTGACCCCAATGCGAGAGGAATGTTCTTCGGACTTTCGGCTATGCACACAAAGAAGCATATGCTCCGTGCCGTGCTCGAGGGCGTATCCTATTCTCTGCGCGACTGCGTTGAGGTATTCCGCGAGATGAACATAAACGTATCCGACATGATGGCGTGCGGCGGCGGCGGAAGCTCCCCCCTGTGGAGATCAATGCTCGCCGATCTGTACAACTGCCCAGTAAAGACGGTAGCCTCCAAGGAAGGCCCGGCGCTGGGCGTTGCTCTGCTGGCGCTGACCGGTGCGGGCGTATACAGCTCGGTGCCCGAAGCCTGCAAGGCGGTGGTATCGGTGGACAAGACCCAGCAGCCCGACGCTGCAAACGTTCCGGTATACGACAGCTACTACCAGCTCTACCGCGAGATCTATCCTGCGGTCAAGGCACAGTGTGCGAAGCTGGCTAAGCTCTGATAACAGAAAACAGCAAAGCCTCCCGGAAAGGGAGGCTTTTTTGCGTCATATCAAGGGGTATCAGTAACCCCAGCCGTTGTCGTTGTTGTTATCGTAATTATAGTCGTTGTTATAGTCGTAGTTGTAATCCTGCTGGTATCCGTTGTCGTAGTTGTAGTTATTGTCGTAATTGTAGTCCTGCTGATAGCCGCCGTCATAGGTCTGATCGCCGGCGCCTGTCTCTGCCTGAGTTATGCCGTCATCTGCCGCACCGTCGCCTATGCCGGAGTACTTCTTGACGAAGTCCTCGTTCTCCAGCGAATCGTTGTAATCAGAGGTAACGCCTAAGTATTCCTCAAGGCACTGCCCCGACGCCTTCATAGCCTGTGCCGCCTCGACTCCCACGTAGCGGATATGCCACGGCTCATAGGCGTAGCCGGTGAAGCTTTCCTTGCCCTGGGGGAAGCGGATTATAAAGCCGTACTCGGCGCAGTGAGCGTCCAGCCATTGTGCCTCGCCGGTGTTGGCGAAATCAAAATCGGTGGAATTGAGGTCAAAGCAAAGTCCCGACTGGTGCTCCGAGTGTCCGGGTCTTGCCGAAACATCGTCCGCCTCCGCGAGTCCGCGGGCACTGGCGTAGCCGTCGAAGAGCTGTTCCTGCTCCTCAAATGTCCTGTAGCCGGAGCATACCCACAGGGAGTAGCCGTCCGTCCACGCCGCTGTCGCCATTTGATCGAAGGCTTTCTGTGCGGCAGGATCCACGCCGGGAGCGTAGTCCTTTGGAAGCGAGAAGGTCTTGTTGACTATCAGTATGCCGTCAACGTAGGTCACGCCGTTCTTAGTCACCAGCGAGTGACCCTCTGCCTGACCCTTGTACGGAGACTCACCGCTTTCGCTGCTGTCCACCGCCTTGCCGTCGCCCTGATATTCGGGAACTGTCTTGCCGGCAGGCTGACTGTCATCTTCCAGACCGTTGTCCGGCTGTGAAGCGGAAGCCTGAGCCACCGTACTGCTCAAAAACTCAGCCTGCTGCTGTTTCTTTTTGCCGGCGCGGATTATCATCATAGCTATCAGGATTATTATCAGTACAGCGGCGCCTATCATTATCAGCTCGGCATGGAGCCTGTCTTTTGCAAGCTGATCTGCACGCTGTCTGCGGAGCTTTGCGCGTTCTATATCCTCGAGTGCGCGCCGGTAGTATTCGTCCTGCTGCATCTGCGCCGAGGGCGTATACATTTCCTGCTCACGTCTGTCATGATCCATGGCTCCTCCTCCTTACCTTTTCTTTTTCATTCTTATAGTATAGCACATTTTTTCCCGTTTGTCCAGCGGCAGGGGATCATTTCCTTTTTTTCGGCTTTTTCGAGCGTGAGAGCACCATTTCCTCACAGTTGCGGATAACGTTGTTCATACGCTTTTCCAGCACCTCGTCGGGAATTATCTCAGAGGTCTTTACGTTCTTGGAATATGAGATATACTTGCGTATCTTCTCCAGCTCGTCGGAGAGCTGTTCGCGGAGCAGTATTGCCGAAGGAGTATCCAGCCTGAAAGGGCTTTCGTAATTATTCGGGTTGGAGTTATATATCTCGCGGATAAGCACATAAGAGCAGAATGCTATATAGTTATCCGCGATACATTCAAGATCCTTGCCGCCCAGCGCTGCCAACTGGAGCAGCACCTCTGCCGCCTCTGCGCCGGGGAGCTTTACCGGCGTGCTGGTCAGCTGCCTGCGGGTAAGCATCGAGTATACTTCCTTCATGCGCTCAGCGGTATCTGCCGGGACTCTGCGTCTGCCGTTTTCCTGCATGGATATGACCGACTGCGACAATCCGAAAAGCCTTGCCGCCTGTTTTTGTGTTAGCCCCGCCTCTTTCCGGGCGCGTTTGAGTCTTTCCGCGACAGTCCTGCGGTGGTAATATTCTTCTGACAAAGCTTTTCATCTCCTTATGCACAATTTCGGTCACGTCTGCATATAGATATTATGATAACACCGCACAAGCGTCTGCCTGTGCGGTGGGAAACACTTCTGATGTGGTCACAGCTCTGCGTGGCTGCACATGATGCCGCTGGGTGTGATGTCGATAAAGGCATAGCTGGGCGCCTGTCCGTCACGGGGCACCGAGCAGCTTCCGGGATTGAGCATATGTATGCCGTCGCGGTATTCGTAGTACCTCTGGTGGGTATGTCCGAACAGCGCTATCTTCGCGCCGATCTGCTTGGTCATATTAAAAAGATCGTCAACGCCGTACTGGACGTTCAGCTTATGACCGTGAGTATACAGTATCCTCACCTTACCGGCGTAATAAAGATCGGTGCTTGGCGAAGTGGAATTATAATCGCAGTTGCCGGAAACGTTAAGTATCTGCTTTTCCGGGTAAACGATCTTCAGCTTATCTATCTCAGCCTCGCCGTCGCCGAGAAAGAAGAAGGTATACACCTCGGGATTGCGCTCTATGACTTCCCGTGCGGCTCTGAAATTTCCGTGTGTATCAGAGAATACGACCAGTCTCACGCAAACACCCCCCAAGCCGTGATATGCCCCGCCGGGCGGCGGAACAACAGACACTAATACATTATATCTACAATATGATAACATATAATGCCAGACAATTAAATGTCTATTTTGAAATAAAGGAGAAATTTTTATGCAGAATAATTTGAACAAAAATTTAAGTCAGTCGGGGGCAGATCAGCTTTTGAATACTGCCGCCAAGAAGCTGGGCTGCACTCCCGAGCAGCTCAAGGCGCAGCTGCAAAGCGGCGAGCTGGAAAAGAAGATACGCTCGGCGCCAAAGGGCTCGCAAATGGCGGGGATAGCGGCGCTGATGAACGATCCTGCCGCCATGCGAAAGCTGATGAGCGATCCTCAGACGGCGGAGCTTATCAGAAAGCTGAGAAACGGCAGGTGATCGGGCTTTGGATGACATCATGAACGCGCTGAACGAGGCGCTTTCCGATCCGCAGACCATGCAGCAGGTGAACAGTCTGCTGACGCAGCTGTCAGCGGGGGGAGACAGTCAGCCGGCGTCCGAGCCGCTGAAAGGGCTGCTAAACGGCGGTGCGGGAACACCGGCGCCGCCGGCGCTGCCCGGCGACATGGACAAGATAGTTAAGCTAATGGGCATTTTGCAGCAAAACGGCAGCGACGACGGCAGCATAGGGCTGATAATGGCGCTCAAGCCGCTGCTAAAGCCTGAGACCCGCCCGAAAGCCGATCGGGTGATAAAGCTGATGCGGCTGATGAACGCCTATCCGCTGCTCCGGGACAGCGGTATGCTGGACGATCTCTTCTGAAAGGGGGCTTGACCTATGCCCGAAAGCTTTGAGGATATGCGCCGTGACGCTGTTCGGCGGGTAATGGAGATGCAGGCGCGGGCAGAGGGTCTGACCGGAGGCGGGCAGGCTCCGATTCCCGAGCCCGAGCCTTCGGCTTCGTCCGGCGTTACGCACAGCTCCGCGCCGGCGCCGGGGGGCAGTCTCGCCGATCTGCTCAGCGGGCTGAACATCGACGAGGAGAAGGCGCTCATAGCGCTGCTAATATACATTCTCTGGAAGAACGGCGCAGACAAGAAACTGCTGTTCGGGCTGGGGTATCTGATACTGTGAGTCTTCTTTATACAAATAGTGCTGACCTGCTGAGGGCTCTGCCCTCAGACTCCCGCCAGAGAAGCCCCTTGGACTTAGCTTCGCACGTCAAGGAGAAGGGGTTCTCTGGACTCTCCCTAAACCTCTTTGTTCTTTTTCAGGCAGGGGCATACTGTTTTTGCAGTAATGTAACTGTTTGAATAAGGTCTCTTTTTTCAGTCAAGGCGTGAGCCCCTGCCTGAAAAAGAATAGAAAAAGTTTAGGAGGGGTCCGGGGAGACTTCACAGAGAGTTTGCTTTGCAAACTCATAGCAAATAAGCCCAAAGGGCGTTTTGCCGGAGTCCCCCGGCAGGGGTTTGGGGACAGAGTCCCCAACAGACCCGCACTATCTGTAAAAAGAAAATTTCGCTCAGCTATTGATTTTCACCCCCGAACCGTGGTATAATATGAATGATGCCGTTATCACCGGCAAACATAACTTACGAGGTGTTGACTATGACAGAGATAAAAGCATACCGCGGACATATCCGCAACCATAAGGCGCTGTGCGCCGAGCTGGGGCTTGAGGACTCGCTCCCCCGCGAGGAGCGGGAGCTTGCTATATTGAAGGCAGGCTTTGAGAAGTGGGGCAAGGCGCTCCCCGATCATATCTACGGAATGTTCGCTTTCGCGGTGTATGACAGCGAGACCGACACGCTCACCTGCTTCCGCGATCAGTTCGGCACCAAGCCTTTCTACTACTACCTGACCGCCGACGGCAGACTGCTTTACGGCACCATGATCCGCGACATCATCGGGCAGGAGGGCTTTGTCAAGGAGCTGAACGAGCCGATGCTCCAGATATATCTGACTCTTACATACGTGGCGGGCGAGGACACCTTCTTCAAGGGTCTGAAAAAGCTTATGCCCGGCTGCCTGCTGACCTTCAAGGGCGGCAGCATTGAGATCGAGCGCTACTGGAAGCCCACCTTCTCGCCTGACCGCAGCAAGTCCCTCCAGGACTACGCCGACGAGATCAACGAGGCTATGTCGGTCATCATGACTGAGGTCAAGGAGGAGGGTGAGACCGCTCACAGCTTCCTGTCGGGCGGCGTCGATTCCGCTTACGTGCTGGCTGTAAGCGACGCTCCCGCGGCTCACTGCTGCGGCTATGACGAGGAGCGGTTCGACGAATCTCGTGTCGCTAAGGTAACTGCCGACATACTGGAGCGCGATTTCAGCGCTCTGAAGGTACAGCCGGAGGACTACTTCGGGATCGTCCACTACACCATGCTGAACATGGAGCAGCCGCTGGGCGACGCTTCGGCTATCGTGTTCACGCTGGGCTGCAACGCCACCGCAAAGGAGACAAAGCTCTGCTATTCCGGCGAGGGCTCGGACGAGTTTTTTGGCGGCTACAATATGTACCGCAACGCCGAGCGCTACGGCGACAACCTCAAGACCTTCTATGTGGGCAACACCAACATCATGAAGGAGGAAGAGAAGGAGCGTCTGCTTCAGCACTACGATCCGTCGGTGAAGCCCATAGACTTAGTGCAGCACATCTACGAGGAGACAGAGGGTCTTGACCCGCTGACCAGGATGTCTGACGTTGACATACAGATATGGCTGGAGGGCGACATCTATCTGAACGTAGACAAGATGTCCACCGCCGCCGGTCTGGAGATACGTATGCCGCTGACCGATCGCCGCATATTCGACATAGCGTCGCGTATGCCCGCCGAGTACAAGGTCACCGAGGAGCAGAACAAGGTAGCCTTCCGCACCGCGGCGGCGAAGTATCTGCCGGAGGAGATAGCCTTCCGCAAGAAGCTGGGCTTCATCGTGCCGATACGTCTGTGGCTTGCGGACGAGAACTATAACTCCGACGTAAGGCGTCTGTTCGCTTCCGACATAGCGGCGAGGTTCTTCAAGCCGGAGGAGATCAAGGCGATCTACGACGAGTACACAGGCGGCAACTCCGATCTGTGGCGCAAGGTCTGGACGATCTACACCTTCCTTGTATGGTACGAGGAGTATTTCGTGAAGCAGTAATACTATTGCTCCCCCAATTAAACCTTGCCAAAAATGCTTGACACAAATAAAAAATCTCTGCGTTGTAAAAGCTTGAAGGGCGACACTGCAAGCAGATGCGCTATGACCGTTTCACTCTGACAAGCAATAAACCCCGGCGGTACTTCTGGTACCGTCGGGGTTGTGTTATGTTGTGGGTTTTCGCAGCTCCGTGTGACCCTCCGCCCCTGTGAAGGGAGGCTTCACAGCCTTGGACGGTGGTTACAGCTTATATACTCCCGCAAGCTCTCCGCCTTTGTACGCGGCGCGGGGTACCCGCTCGGATATGCCGCAGACTACCTCGTAGCCTATCGTCCCGGTGAGGGCGGCTATATCGTCGGCGGTGATCGTCTCTTCGCCGTCGGTGCCGATAAGGGTGGCAATATCCCCCGGCTGCACGTCTGTGCCGGTAACGTCCGCCATGAACTGATCCATGCAGACCCTGCCGACTATGGGACAGCGCCTGCCCCGGATGATCACCTCGCCCTTGTTTGACAGCGCCCGCGGATATCCGTCAGCATAGCCGCAGGATATGGTGGCAAGCTTCATGGGCTTGCTGCTGGTGAACGTCCTGCCGTAGCTCACACTCACTCCGGCGGGTATCTCTTCCACCCGGGATACCGCCGAACGCAGCGACATCACCGGCTGTATCTCCCCTGGCAGCGTCAGCGAAGCGTCGGGAGTCAGACCGTAGAGGATTATCCCCAGCCGCGCCAGCGCCGATCGTTCGTCGCAGCGGAACAGCCCGCCTGCGGAGTTGAGACTGTGTACCGTGTCAAGCGGCACGCCCTTTGCCCGGGCGATGTCGGCGGCGTTGTACATGAGCTCTGCCTGCGCCAGGGTGTAGGCTATGCAGTCGTCGGTGAGGGTGTCCGCTACCGCGTAGTGGGTGAACGCCCCGCAGACCTCGAGCCCCGGCAGCGCCGCTATACGCTCAAAGGCGGCAGCGATCTCCCGGGCGGTGCCCCGCACGCCTATGCGGGTCATGCCGGTGTCAGCGGCGATGTGGCAGCGCACTTTCCTGCCGCCGGCATTATCGCTCAGCCGCTTGGCGTACTCCTCGCTGACTATCGCCTGGATAATGTTGTTGTCGATAAGCTCACCCGCGTCGGCGGGATCGGTGTAGCCCAGTATCAGTATCTCGCCGGTGATACCCAGCCTTCTCAGCCGCTCCGCTTCGTCAAGATTCGACACCGCGAACCATTTCACGCCCAGCGTGTCCTGCAAATATCCCATGCAGGCGCGGTCACCGTGACCGTAGCAGAACGCCTTTACCACACACATGATATCAATGCTCTCGGGCAGACGCGAGCGGTAGGCTCTGTAGTTGCCCCCCAGCTTGTCAAGGTCTACCTCTGCCCATGTTCTTCTGTAAAGCTTCATTCAGATCTTCTTCCCATCAAGCAAAATTTTAGTTTTAAGCACCGCCGCCTGAGTCTTTGCGTCCGGCAGCTCGCCGGAAAGCGCCATGTCCACGACTTTTTCAAAGGGCAGCTTTATGACGTCTAAGAACTCGCCCTCGTCAAGATGCTGCTCACCGAAGTGCAGACCCCGCGCGAGATACATATGTATGATCTCGGTGTCATATGCGACGGTGGGGTATATGCAACCTAAGTATTCAAAGCTGTCGGCGGTGGCACCGGTCTCTTCTTTAAGCTCCCGGATACCGCACTCCCGGTGGCTCTCGCCGTACTCCAGCTTGCCCGCCGGCAGCTCATACAGCGCCTTCATAAAGGGATACCGGAACTGCTTTACCATATAGACATCGCCGTTGTCGTCGATAGGCAGCACACACACACCGCCCGGATGCTCGATGACCTCCCGGAATGTCTCCGTCCCGTTATCCAGAACCACCTGATCCACATAAAGCTTGACCACCTTCCCGTCAAACTTCATCTCCCTGGAAACCTGCTTTTCCTCACTAAACATAATATTCCACCCTTGTTTATAGTTTGTACTGTGCTTTTGGGGGCTCTGCCCCCAGAAGGTACGGCACTCACTCTGTTGAAACAGCTTCAAACCAGAATGTGGAGCCGTGACCTTCCTCGCTCATTACGCCGAAAGCGAACTCGTGTTTTTTCAGTATTTCCTGACAGATAGATAGACCGAGTCCCGTGCCTACCGTTTCGCGCTTGACCTTGCCGCCGCGGTAGTAACGGTCAAACACCTCAGAGAGCTTGTCCTTGGGTATGCCCAGTCCGTTGTCGATGACCTCTATCCTAACCACACCGGGCTTGTTTATCTGCCGTATCCTGATTACCTTGTGCTCGCCGGTGTAGTTTATGGCGTTGTTGATAAAATTATATATCACCTGCGCCAGCTTCTCGCGGTCTGCGATCACCTTTCGCTCCTCGTCGGGAATGTAAACTATGTCATAGCCCTTCTGCTCTATCATCAGCGTGTAGCGGGTCATGACCTCGTTTATCTGATTGTTTATCGAATAAGTCTCAAGCTTCAGTTCGGTGCCGGCGCTCTCCAGCTTTGAAAGCTCCAGAATGGAATTTACCAGCCCAGAAAGCCTGTCCGCTTCATCAATTATTATCTGACAGTGCTTCTCACGCTTTTCGGGAACGTCGCCCGAAAGATCGCGGATCATCTCGGCGTAAGCCTTCACCATAGTAAGCGGAGTCCGCAGATCGTGTGAGACGTTGGCGATAAGATCCTTTTTAAGATCCGTGACCTTCCGTATCTCGTCACGCGCGTCGTCCAGCACCGTCGCCAGCTCCTCTATCTCGCGGTAGCCCTCTGCCTTGAACTCTACCTCAAAATCCCCCTCACCGAACTTCTTAGCCGTCTCGGTAAGATCCTCTATGGGATAGGATATCCTTCGGGATATCAGCACCGTAGCGATAAACGCCAGCTCGAACAGTATGACTGAGATGTACATAAGCTGCTCGCGTATAATGCTGACGGTAGAGTCTATCGCTTCGATAGGCGCTTCAAGATACAGATACATGGTCTTGCCCTCGGCGCTGAAGGAGGTGCAGTAGAATATCTCCTCGTGCCCCAGCTCCTCGCGGGTGATTATCTTGGTGATGTAGCCGTTCTTGCTGTCGGGCAGCTTCTGCCGGAACTGGTAGAGCGTCTTGCCGAAGTTGTCCTCCTTGTCCTGACTGAAAAAGGAGAAGTCGCCCATGTTGTTGGCGTCCACCAGCGTGTTGCCCTCATCGTCCGTCACCAGCATGAACATATTGTGCTCAAATGCAAGGCTCCGCGCCTTTTCGTCCACCTTGCCGCTCGTCCAGCCTAAGATCAGATCGTCCCCCGCCGCGATAACGTCGCGTATCTTCGCTGCCCGGTAGTACCTGGGCAGGAAGAAATACTGGAATATCCACAGCAGAACCAGTATGAATACGACTACCACCATAAAGCAGAGCCATACGTATATTTTCAGCGGCAGCTTGCTTCGCTTTTTTAGCTTCTTTTCCCTGCGCGGCTTTTTCCTTCCGCTGTCTTTGACAGCCGCCGCTTCACCGCCGGGCACAATATCGGCGGAGATGCTGCTCTCCGCCGGATCACTTTTCTTATGAGATCTTTTCAAATTTGTATCCCATTCCTCTCAGGGTAACGATAAGATTGCGATAGGGTCCCAGGCTGTTTCTCAGCATCTTGATGTGGGTGTCCACCGTGCGGTCATCGCCGTAGAAATCGAAGCCCCAGACCTCCTCCAGCAGCTTCTCTCTCGAAAGTGCGATGTTCATGTTCCGCACAAGATAGAACAGCAGATCGTATTCCTTAGGCGTCATCTGCGCCTTCTTGCCGTCTATAGTCACCTCGCGGGCGGTGAAGTTTATCACCAGTCCCTCGTATGTTATAACGTCCTCCAGCTTGTTTGAAGCCTTGGCACGGTTGATGACCGCTCTTATCCTCGCCATTAGCTCCTTGGGTGAGAAGGGCTTTACCACATAGTCGTCCACGCCTATCTCAAAGCCGAACAGCTTGTCGTACTCCTCGCCCCTCGCCGAAAGCATAATGACCGGGATATCCTTTATCTTCTTTATCTCCTTGCAGGCGGAATAACCGTCCAGCTTGGGCATCATAATGTCCATAACGATGATGTCGAAGTCGTTCTTTCTGACGCACTCCACCGCCTCCATACCGTCGGCAGCCTCCGTCACCTGAAACTCATTGAACTCCGCATACTCTCTGATTATATCGCGGATACGCTCCTCATCATCCACAACTAACAACTTAGGCATTACCCTTCCCTCTCTTTCTTTCTTTAAACGCGCATTCGCTCCGCTGCGCGGAGACTCGCAGGCGATCTTCGCCTTTTTTGAGCCTCGGCATTAGCAAGCGATCTTCTCTCAGTTTGCACCCTCATGGCGTGTACCTTATACTAACCTTTTAGGGATTAGTATTAATCCCTGCGCTGTCCGTGACCGCAGACAGTAATATACTGCCCTGCGCCACATTGATACTACCACACCACAATGATTATTATGTGAAAATATCAAAAAATTATCATGGATTTTCGTCGTCGCGGTATTTCTCCAGTTTCTCTGCCGGCTCCTTCATAAGCTCCAGCGCTTCCTTTATCACCGCGCCTATCTGCTCGCTGTCGTAGCTCTCCATTATCTGACGCGCATGACCCAGCGTCTCCTTGCCAAGCTCAGCCTGGTACTGGTATATGCTGTCAAGCTGCTGAAGCGCCTTGACCTCCAAGTCCTGATACACCGTCTTGATGTCCTTGACGATGTTCGAGCGTATGTCGTCGTAGTTCTCCAGCGCGATGTCGATGATGTCCGTCTGCTTTTTGCGCTTAAGTATCTTGCTGAATGAAGTCATGGTGGCGGGCGGGAATGTCTCGGAGGTGCCGAACATCTTGACGCCCATTACCTGTCTGGTGACGTTCTTTCCCAGCGAGCGCATGATACGGTCTACCGATGTAGACTGCGTCACCTGCGACAGATCCTCCATGCCCAGCTTTTTCGCAAGCTGATGACTCATCTTGTCCACCAGCTCGTCCATTTGACGGCGGTGATACTCTATGCAGGTGCGGTAAGCCTCCCCCACCTTCTCCATGAGATAGGAGTAGAAATACTTCTCGATGTCCTCCGGCGGGTAGATGTCCTCGCCCTCGGAGTTCTTCATGCGGCACTCCAGTATGCTTATGCGCAGCTTTGCGAAGAACTCGTACATCCAGGTCTCCGCCTCCTGCTGCATCTCGGTAATGGAAAGGTGCAGCACCGGCTTGCACTCCTCCAGCGCCGCTTCAAGCTGCGAGCACTCCTCATCGAAGTCCCTCGCCTTGTCCTCCAGCTTTTTGGAGTCAAGCTCTGCCATTTCCGCTACCATGTGGAGCTTCGCCATTGTCTCGGCAGTCATGTCCTCCAGCATGGTGATGACTCTCTTGGTGCGGATAATGTCCTTGCGGAGTATTATATCCCGCTGCAAAGACATCTCGAACTGCATGAACTGGGTCTCGTAAAACTCCCTTGTACCCTTGTCCGGCAGCCTTGACTTGCCCATTTTGCGCCTCAGCTCGTCCGCACCGCTTATGCCGTATACGAAGGAGTTGGGCACTATCTTCTCGCTCAGCACCTTGAAACGTCTGATTATCTTGTCAACGTCCGTCTGGGTGTTGAGTGCGTCTATCATGTTCACCAGCACATAAAGCATACCGAATTTCCTCGGCTGTACGTGGGAGGCTAAATATATCTGCTCCGATTCCGAAAATGGCAGCAGACTGCTCGCCGCATACATGATAGCGTCGGCGTTGACCAGATATTCCGTCACCTGTCTGTCAAGATCGTCCAGATCGGAAAGTCCCGGGGTGTCTACTATGCGTATCTCTTTCAGTATCGGCGCGTTGTCCTTTATCTCCAGATAGTTCACCTTGGCGGGGAACATCTTCATCAGCTGCTCCAGCCTGTCGCGGGTGATGTCTGACATCTCAAGCGGAACTCTGTCGCCGTTTTCCAGCACGGCTATAGCCTCACGCTTGGTTCCGTAGGATATTTCGTTTATCGTGTAGGTCTCGGGAGATACGTTAGAGGGCGCGATCTCGTGCCCTATCAGCGCGTTGATTATGGTGCTCTTGCCGCGCTTGAAGTCTCCCAGTATCACCAGCGTGAACGGCTCGCGGCTGCGCTTGTCGATAAGCGCGTTCCAGTCCTTCAGCCCGTTGGTGAAGTCGTGCCCCAGTATCGCAGTAAGCTCCTCGTTTGCCGCCAGCTGCTTGAAGCACTCCCTTATCCTCTTGATGTCGTTAGCGGCGGCGGCTTTGATGTATTCACTCATATCAATGTCCTCCCGTCGCCAGTATTATGTTGCATCTAACGTCGCAGATCTGTCCGGTGCAGGTGTGTGCGTCGGCAGCCTGTATGTCGCGGCGCCAGTGGAACAGCGACTCGCAGCCCAAAAACTCCGCAGCCGCCACTATGCGCTTTTGCAGCGGATCGCCCATGTCGGGCATAAGGCTCCGCACCGCTATGCCGCGGTTGGCTCTTACCAGCGCCTCTATCACCTGAGGCACAAAGTTCTTCTGCGATCTTCCGTAAAAATCAACATAGCCCTTGTTCAGCAGCCCGCAGATAACCTCGATGTACCTGCCGGGCGACTGCATACAGATCATGCCCGCTCTGTCGGCGGTTATGTCCGCAAACCTCACCCAGTCGGAAAGTGCGCCAACTATCTGACTGTTGACAGCGCCCTTGTAGCTCCTCTCGGAGGGCTTGTAGGCGTCCTTGTTAAAGTTGAGGTATGTGAACGCCCAGTTGTAAACGGCATGGTTGTTCTGTATGCGTCCGCACTCGGCGCCGATAAGCAGCTCCAGCTCGTCGGTGGAGCACATATCCAGCAGCGGACGTGTGATTATTATGCTTGGTTCTATTATATCGCTCGCTATTGAGTAGATAAGCGGACGCTCGTAGTCCTTGCGTATGAGCATTATCGGGAGATTAAGCTCAAGACGCTCGCAGCAGCGCTTTAAGATGTCGTATATCTCGGGATACTTCAAAGGACCAGCCTGCTCGCACTTTAAGAAAAGGTGCTTCGCCTCAGCACCGATGTCAACGGTGTTGATAGCTTTAGAGAGCTTGCTCCACCCCGAAAGCCCTATTATTTTCTGCCGCACGGCAAAATCGGAATCGAACGCATAGTCTAACTGCCCGTCGATCACATGATTCTGAAATGATCTGGTATAAGCATTAAGATAGCTCCGAAACCCCGTATCTATATTCAACAGCGGATTTACCGATGAAACGGTATCACTCATGTATCTGTCCTCCTTGTAGGTAAGATAGTCGTCTTCTTTCTGAGGGCTCTGCCCTCAGACTCCTGCAAGGGAAACCCTTTTGAAAAAGGGTTATCCCTTGACCCTTCCTAAAACTTCTCGCTATTTTTGTGATTTGGGGCTAAAGTCCCAAATCGCAAAAATGACAAAAAAGTTTAGGAGGGATCTAGGGGAGACTTCACAGAGAGTTTGCTTTGCAAACTCATAGCAAATAAGCCCAAAGGGCGTTTTGCCGGAGTCCCCCTAGCGGGGGTCTGGGGACAGCGTCCCCAGGGAAAAACAATCAGCTTACCATAGAATCGGTGACCGCCTTGCGGACGGCGTGGGCGTCGGAAACTATCTTGCTTGCGCGCTCGGCTACGCCGTGCAGTCTGTCCATCTCGCGCTCGGAAACGTCGTTCTTTTCTGTCTTGAGCGCGTTCAGGTTATCGAGAGTCTCCTGAGTGTCGCGGAGGATTATCTCGGTCTCTTCTTCTATCTTGCTCTTCAAGCCGTCAAACGCGGAGTATACCTGACGTCTTACGGTCTCGGTGAAGTCATTGTTGAGTCTCATCTCGTGGAACTGCTTCTTTACCTGCTGCTTGAAGCTGGTCTTATACTTGTCGATACGCTCGTTGACCAGCAGCTTGTCGATTGCAAAGCCGGCGCTGAAAGTACCCGCAAAGCCCGCTACTGCCATAACGCAGAGCGCAACAGGCCACGCCGGGCTGAGTGCCAGCACGGTGGTAAAGAATATGGACGAGAAGCTGATAAGTCCCGTAACGCCGCCCAGCAGCGCACCCTTGACGCCCGCCTCGCGGAAGCCTAAGAACGCCGCGCCTACGCCGAAGGAACCCAGCGCCGCGCCGATGCTGCGGTCTGCCACGGTGCCGTTCTTGGAGATCTTGTCGGGCATTACGAACATCTCCTGTATCTTGGTGACGCTCTGGAAGAACTCGTCCTCAAAGCCCTGCAATCTCTCGGCTTCCACGCTTACCGCTACGTTTATGTTGTTCTGTATCTGCTCGCAGATTATCTGCGCTCTGTCCTGTATGCCCTCGCGGATCTTCTCGGTCAGCTTGGCGGACACCAGCTTCAGCTGGTCTCTCTTGAAATCGTCAGAGGTCATTCTGTACCCGTCGATGACCTTCATAGCCGCTTCCTCGATGTTGTCCCAGTAGTTGTCGAGCACCGGCTTCAGATCGTCGAACACCTGATTTGCCGCGTTGTTTATGCGGACAAATTCCTGTCTCTTTTTGTTTCTGATATCGTCTATCTCCGCGATAGCAGCCTCGTAGCGCTCCATGAACTCGTCGTTCGCCATCATCAGCGCGTTCTCCTGCATAACTACTGAGCGGAGTATCTCTGTACCGGAGTTGGTTATCTTGTTGGCAAGTATCTGGAGGGTGATAGAGCCGCGGTCACGGGTCAGCATATTCTCCAGCGCACGCTCGAACTCGGGGAAGTTGGATTCTTCCAGCAGACCCTCGTCCTCTATCTTCTTGGCGGTGAGGGCGCGCTTCGCGTACACGCCTATTACCTTGGGCGTGCCGATCTTTCTCTTGTATACCGCAAACTCGCGGGAATCCTCGCCCATTACCATTTTAGCCTTGTCCATGACGTACTTGGTGATACGGGTGCGGACTGTCTCTACTATCTTGTTCTCGTCCTCGGGAGAGAACGTGCCGAAGCAGTTCACCACAAAGATGATACGCCCCACGTCAGAGGTCAGCATCTTCTTTTCCAGGAAGTCCTTCTCAAACTGCGAGAAGGGACTGTTTGCGGAAATGACGAATACCGCCGCGTCTATCTTCGGCAGTATGGACAGCGTAACGTTTGTCATCTGCTCGTCATCGTTGAGTCCGGGAGTGTCGATGATGTCAACGTTGTTGCGGCAGAAGTCGGTCTCGTAGTAAACGGTAGCCTCCTTCACCGTCTCCGCTACCTCCTCCGACTCCATGGTCAGCTTGGTAACGTAGTTTTCCAGCTGGTCAATGTCCACCCTCTCGGAATGTCCGTCCTTGTACTCCACCTGCACATAAGGCTCCTCGCTGTAGGTCACGCGGTTGAGCGTGGCGGTGGCGGGAAGTACGTCCGCGGGAAGCACGTCCTGCCCCAGCATGGCGTTTATCAGAGTAGACTTGCCCCTCTTGAACTCGCCCACGATAGCTACCTCAAAATGCTCGTCCGACGATTTCTCGATGGTCTCGCGGATAGACTCCGCGGTGTTGGTGAGCGATATCTCCTCGCTCAGCTCAAGCAGCTCCTTCAGGTCTCCCGTCAGACTCTTCACCGTGTCCTTGTAGGACGAATAGGTCGAATAATCTATAACTTTTTTCTCCTGACTCATCAGTTACCCTCCGTATCCGTATCAGAAAATCCATAAGTTCCAAATATTAAGTCCCTCACGCCTCTAACGCGCAGTACTACATTCTATCCTATTATATCACAAGCTTCACAAATCCGTCAATAGAATGTAAACAGCAATTCAAAAAAACCGCCGCTTTGCACAAAATCGGGTATGTGTATTTGTTTAATAAATCAACATATAGTTTTTCCCGCCGCCGCCGGCAGCGCAAAAAGGACTGCCGTGTCGCACAGCAGTCCTTTTTCCTTTTCTTTACTTGGTCTTTACAGCCTTCACCGCGCTGTAGGCGCCCCAGTACTTTTTGCCGCCGACAGTCTTGTATGCTCTCAGCCTTACGTAGTACTTGGTTTTCTTTTTCAGCTTGGTGATAGTCTTTGAGGCGGCAGAGCCCTTCTTTACATAGTAGCTCTTCTTGCCCTTGGTGAACTTCTTGTTCAGCGCTATCTGTACATGATATCCGCTGACCTTTCCGCCCGCCTTGCTCCAGCTCACCTTGACAGCCTTCGCCTTGGGGGAGGTCACCTTCTTTATCTTCATCTTCGCCGGCTTGATGATAAAGCTGCCGCTTACATCTCCGGTGTACTTTCCGGTACCAACGACGGTATATGCCGCCTTGCCGCAGTTTTTGTTGTTCTTGTAGCTTACCGTGTAGTCGGTGCCCTTCTTTAAGGTCTTGCCGTCAAGCGTCACGGTAACGGCAGGCTTTCTCGCCTTGCCGGTGTAGGTGTATACCTTTGAGGAGGTGCTTACCTTGGCGTCCGATATGGATAAAGGCGCAGGCTCGGGTTTGGGCTCCGGAACAGGCTCCGGGACAGGCTCCACGGCAACCGCAAAGGTATCGTCCATCCATTTAAGACGCTTCTCTACCCACTGGATAGTACTTTCGGCGTTTCCGGTGCCGTACGGCTCCTTGGCGTTAAGGTCTGCCTCGTATTCCTTGAGGATACCTCTCTCGACGGAAAGCACGTTCCTTATGTTTGCAGACTCGGTGCTCCACTTGGCAGAGCAAAGCTCCCGGAACCAGTCCTGCTTTGCAAGCAGTATGAACCACGGGTTGGATCTGTCGCCGTTTCTTATCACAAAGCTCTGGTCACAGAAGGCTCCCGCCCAGTAACGGTAGGTGCTGTCATTGTAAGCCCAGTTGAAGTCCCAGGGAGATGTGAACTGAAGCTTCTGAGTCGTGCTGCCCGGCGCAAAGTCAACGCACATATAGAAGCTGCCCTCGCCGCAGTCATAGTCATGGACTATCTCATACAGCAAATACATATCCACTACCGAATCCATATCCATGGCTGCACATACGCAGTCCTTTGCGTTAGTGAAGTCAGAGGGCACAAGGTCATAGTTCTCGTCAAAGGCAAGATACTCGCCCTTCTCGCACGCCTTGTAAAGCAGCTCAAAGGCGTTGTTCAGATACTTGGAGATAAACTCTATCTGCTCCTGAGAGTAGATGTCATTCTTTATCGAATACTCCGCCGGCACGAACTGCCTCGTCTTGTTTCTCACGTCGGTGACGGTGGCTTCCTCGTAGTCCATAACAAAATAGTTGTTGTCCGGCTCGCTTTCGGCATAGTTGTCCAGCTCAAGATAGTAGCCGATGTCGGTGCCCTCGTAGTCCTTTTCCGGCTCCGAGATGTTGACTCTGTTCTCGTTCACCTGACACTGCTCGCAAAGCACATAGGTGCCCTGAAGCTTGTCATTGACATACAGATGCACAAACTGCGAATCGGAGCAGAAGGCGGTATCGTCAAATATCTCCCTGCCCATTCTCAGCGCAAGATCGTTTGCCACCAGATTCCAGTCGGATTTCAGCAGCACCCAGCTCTTGCACTTGGCGCCGTCGTTGAGCCCCAGCATATTCTGCTTCTTGTCAAACTTTATGCGGTAGGGAACAGGGTTCTTTTTTATCTTCTCCTCGTCGCCGTAGTAGGCGCTGGAGTTTCCCCGAACCCTTATGCCCGCTGACACCTCGTCCAGCTCAAATTTGTCGCCGGCATTGAAAACGTCCACCACGCACTTGGTATATTCTTCCCTCGAAAGTATATACTCGCTGTTCTGATATGTGGTGACGTTTATAACGGGAAGCTTGGTCTTTGCAGCGGTGTCCTTCTCGAACTGCTGCTTTGCCGCCCGGTCAACCTCCAGAGTGTCATAGGTGTTCGGCTCCGCCGCGCTTGCCGGCATGCTGAATGCCGCCGCCGAGCTGAACGCCATAACAGCCGCCGCCGTACCCGATACGGCAGCCCGCCATATCCTTGTTATTGGTCTCATAGATTTCTTCCTTTTATTTCAAAAGCTCCTCTATCCTCGAAATCTCTTCACCGGTAAACTCTAAGTTCTTCAGAGCGCCGACGTTGTTCACTATCTGCTCCGGTCTGCTTGCTCCGCAAAGGACTGTCGCTACCGCCGGATTGTGCAGCAGCCATGCCACCGCCATTTGCGAAAGGCTCTGCCCACGCTCCTTCGCCATATCATTCAGAGCGTTGAGCCGCTTTACCATATTGTCGTCCAGCATATCTCCCAGCCATGTGTTGCCCTTGCCGATACGGGAATCCTCCGGCACGCCGTTTAAATACCTGTCGGTGAGAAAGCCCTGGTGCAGCGGCGAGAACACCGCCAAGCCTATGCCGTGGTCACAGACCCACTTGTCCAGACCGTCCTCCTCTACCCAGCGGTTGAGCATGGAATAGGACGGCTGATTGAGGATAAAGGGGGTGTGAAGCTCGCGGAAAATGCCGTATATCTCCTCAGTCTGCTTGCTGTTGTAATTTGAGACTCCCACATACAGCGCCTTGCCCTGCTTTACGATGTCGTCAAGCGCCACCGCAATCTCCTCGGCGGGAGCCTCCGGGTCATAGACGTGGTGATAGTAGATATCCACATACTCAAGCCCCATGCGGGCGAGCGACTGGTCAAGCGACGCCACCAGATACTTGCGGGAGCCGTGCTTGTCGCCGTAGGGTCCCTCCCACATATCGTAGCCCGCCTTGGTGGATATGATAAGTTCGTCGCGGTAAGCGCCCAGCCCACGCTTTAATATCCGCCCGAAGTTTTCCTCCGCCGAGCCGTTGTGCGGGTGACCGTAGTTGTTCGCAAGATCAAAGTGGGTGATACCCAGGTCAAACGCCGTCCGGCACATATTCTCCGCATTCTCAAAGCTCGAGCCGTAGCCGAAGTTCTGCCACAGCCCGAGTGATATGGCAGGCAGTCTCAGCCCCGACTTGCCGCAGCGCCTGTAGATCATCTCGTCATATCTTTTTTCACTTGCCTTATACATTTCATATCCCTCCCAACTGGAATAATTATACCACAATACTTACAAAAAGTAAACCGTCTAAATGCCCTAATAATATCCCGGTTTATTCGGCAAAATGACGGAAGCAGAAAGCCTCCGTCATTTTTTAGATATTAAAATATGAATCTCTCTTTACTTGCACTTTACCTTCTTAACAGCGCTCCACGCGCCGACGTACTTCTTGTCGCCCACCTGCTTGTAAGCACGTACCTTCACGTAGTACACCTTCTTCGATCTCAGACCCTTGATGGTCTTGGCAGTGGCAGATGCCTTCTTCACCGATACCACCTTCTTGCCGGAGGTCATCTTCTTGTTGAGACCCAGCTTGATCTGATAGCCGGTAACGCCGCCCTTTGCCTTAGTCCATGTCAGCTTGACGGTCTTGCTCTTGGGCGAGGTCAGCTTCTTGGAAGTCACCTTTGCGGGCTTGATGATAAACGCCTTAGACTTGCTGCCGGTGTAGCTTCCCTTGCCGGTAACGGTCACAGTCGCCTTGCCGCAGTTCTTGTTGTTCTTGTAGGAAACGGTATAGTCGGTGCCCTTTTTCAGAGTCTTGCCGTCCAGCGTAACAGTAGGCGCAGGCTTGAGAGCCTTGCCGGTGTAGGTCTTGTTGGCGACCTTGACGGTGGCTTTTTTCAAGCTATTTATCAAATTATACTTAAAACCATATCTCTTAGCATAATCCTCACCGGCAGTACCCTTGTAGCAGTTGATTTTGAAGTCTTCGAGCGTGAACTCACCTTTTTCATCAGTATAGTAACAACCAAAAGCGTAATTGTTAAGTACCTTTACACTTGCAGGTATAGTTATGGATTTGAGATTTTCGTCCATCTTGAAGGCAGCAGCGTCTACCTCCTCCAAGCCCTCTGAAAGAGTAACGGTTTTAAGGTTGTGACAATTTCCAAATGCCCAGTCACCAATATATTTAACACTTGACGGTATCTTTACAGAGGTCAGCTCCTGATTATTATAGAATGCCGAACCGCTGATAGAAACGATATTATCCGGAATAGTCACAGCAGTCTTAGTGTATAAAGGCGCCGAATAGAGAACATTGTTGATTATAACAAACTCGTCAGTTTTGATTTGTTTTTCAAACCACTCTGTATTATGAAATGCGTAAGAACCTATTATTGTAACTGTAGCAGGGATAGAGACCTTCTTTAGCGCAGTAACGTCGTCAAATGCCCTGGAGCAAATCCTTGTAACGCCCTTGGGGATAACAATCTCCTCAATAAAAAAGCTGTTGAGCGAAGAAACAACGCACGATCCTATAGCCTCGATACCAAGGTTCGAGGGAATGTCAAGCTTCTTTCCCGAAACACATTTATCACTAACCGAGATAAGTATCTTGTTTACCACAACATACTGATTCTTTTCCTCAGCATTTTCGAGCCAGGGAGTATCCCAAAATGCTTGCACACCGATATCTGTTATCGTTGACGGAAAATTCACGGTTTTCAGCAAGTCACATAAGTAAAATGCTTGGAGGCCTATTCTGAACACTCCTTCAGGAATAGTAACGCTTTCAATTTCGGTAAATCTAAAGGAATAGTCGTCAATATCCTTTACAGGTTTTCCGTTTATCTTTGACGGGATAGTGACGTTTTTATCAGTACCGTTATACTTTGTAATACTGATGTAATCAGGATGCTCAAAATACGAAAAATCCCCATAAGTTTTATCTGCTCCCAAATCTTCAAGCTGCACAGCGCTCTGTGTCACTGCAATATCGGCAGAATTTCCTGCGCCGTCTCCGTCCGCATATACAGTGATAACGCCCTGAGCGGGAGCCGCCGCCATGCCGAGCATTGTGGTCGCAGCCAAAACTGCCGAAATAATTCTTTTCTTCATGTTCCTCTGTCCTTTCACGTTATATTTTGAAAGCCAATAAAGCATTTCTGAAAATATTATAACACATAAGTATTCATTTGTCAACATATGTATTCAATAATCACCCGAAAATGATGTATGCTAATATCGGAGGTGATACTATGGAAACAGCCATGCTTGACTCGAAGATAGTTGGCGAGGTCATTGCAGAATACCGCAGAAAGCGGGGAGTTTCTCAGGAAGTGCTCAGCGGTCTCGCCGACATCGGCAGAACGCATTTGAGCGCCATTGAACGCGGCGACCGCAAGCCCACGCTTGAGACCTTCTACCGCCTGTCCCTCGCCCTCGGCACCACCATGAGCGCCCTCTGCACCGAGATCGAAGACCGCATATAAGAAAAAGTCCCCCGCGTTTCCGCGAGGGACATGGTGGTTCATCGGGGACTCGAACCCAGGACCGTCCGGTTATGAGCCGGGAGCTCTAACCAACTGAGCTAATGAACCTTACAAAAAAAGATCAAGCAAACTTTTGCTTGATCCCGTTTGCAACAGAATTGATTCTGTTATGACCGGTACGAGATTCGAACTCGTGTTGTCGGCGTGAGAGGCCGAAGTCTTAACCGCTTGACCAACCGGCCATTAAAGTGCACCATCGGGGACTCGAACCCAGGACCCACTGATTAAGAGTCAGTTGCTCTACCATCTGAGCTAATGGTGCA
>CACXDI010000068.1 GCA_902766335.1 uncultured Ruminococcus sp.
GAAACTTTGTGTGATATGACGGAAAATATGCAAGTTTATGACGTGCAAAGGCGTTAGCCGGTGGTTGTGCGGTGTTGCCTTAAAGACTATCTCCGTATATCCATAACAGAGATCCCATGTAAGGCAATGCCTTATATGGGATCTTTTTGCATAAAACAGACAGCAGCCAGAGCTGCACCTGAAAGCGTACATTATTTTTGCCGGAAAAAGCGTTTTTTTTGCGGTTTAAGTTGAATAATAGACCCTAAAACGTTATAATTTTATTAAGTATGGATATATACCTTAAATATATCCGATGTCTTTTCAAAATAATATATAGGGGGAAACTGAAATGGCAAAATTAGAACAGATGGATTTTGATGATACTCCGGTAAAATACTCTACGGAGAAGCACGTAGCCTGTGTATTCCTGCTGGATACATCAAGCTCTATGGTGAGAAACGATGCGATCGGTCAGCTCAACGAAGGACTCAGAGCTTTTAAAGAACAGACGCTCTCAAGCATGGATTCCAGGGCGAAAGCCTGTATCGACGTGGCGATAGTCACCTTTGACAGCGAAGTCAATGTTATCCAGAACTTCACGCCTGTCGAGGATATGGAGCTGCCCGAACTAACTGCCTGCGGTCAGACGGTCATGGGAGCTGCTCTTGAGCAGGGCATGGACATGATAACCCGTCAGAAAAACGTATACGCATACGCCGGCACTCCATATTTCCGTCCCTGGATATTCTGCATAACGGACGGCGGTCCCAATGATGATTACCGCGACGCGGCAGAGCGTCTGAAATGGATGGAGTCTAATAAAAAAGTCGTTGCCTACTGTGTCGGAGTCGAGGATTTCAGAGTCGATATCATGAGACAGATATTCAACCCTGACAATATTTTCGGGCTGAAGAACTGTGATTTTACAGGGCTGTTCAAGTTCGTATCTTCAAGTCTTGCAGCTGTAAGGACAAGCACCGACGAATCGGGAGCCGCCATTGAAGTGGACGCTCCCGCAACAATGTTCAAGATACCCCTTGACTGAGAATAATACAACAAGGAGAGGATCACTATGATTTGCAACGGCTGCGGAAAAAAGCTTGACGACGGCACTGCCGTATGTCCCGTATGCGGTAAAAAGACCGTCGGTCATACGGCATATGCTCAGGCAGCGGCTACACCTTCGGGGATATGCCCCAAATGCGGAAAGAAACTGATAAACGGAATATGTATGATATGCAGCGGCAGGACATCACCTGCTACGGCGGCTGCGCCTGCAAATACGGTGACACATTCAAGCGAAAGACGTCCCGATAGCGGAAACAGTGCAGCACAAACAGTGACGACAAAGCCTGCGCCAACGCCAGGATCCTATGATCGTTTCGCTCAAAATACTGTACCTAATTCTCCGGGATCACAGCAGCCGCAGGCGATACCTTACTCGTTCTCTTCCGCTGCAAAAAACGCAGCACCTTTAAAGAATACTGCATCGGCTATTACAAATGCCGTATCAGTGAAAACCAGACTTTCCAAAAAAGTCATCATTATAGCCTTCGGAGTGCTGCTGGCGGTCATATTGACATTAACAACGGTTCTCAATACCAAAAGCAACAAGATCGTTGGGACATGGAAAGCGGTCGAGGCATATGACTCACAGGGCAACAGCGTAACGCTCGATGACAATTATAATATTACTTTAAAATTCACGAAAAAGGGAGTAATGGAGGTGACCGCAAACGGTCAGACCGCCACGACATATTACAAGATCGACGGTGATATGTTAAGCTTTTCGACAAGTGAAACCATTGTCGGGAACTATAAACGAGAAAAAACAGAACAGTTCGTCATCGAAAAGATCACCTTAACAAAACTCGTTCTGACGGAAGCGAAAGGCAGTGTATCGACTCTCGTACTCAAAAGAGTGTAATGTCCAAAACCTCACAAAGACTGCTTTCCCGCTTTGCCCGCGATCTTTACGAGGTGGTATCCAAAACATATCAAACCTGGAGTGAATACAAATGATAGGATATTATAAAGTATCCGCCATAGGCACCGATCATCTTAACAAGCCGGGCGGAGTATGTCAGGACTATTCCGAAGTAAAGCAGACGTCGGACGGCTTCACTATCGCGGTGATCGCAGACGGGCTTGGCAGCGCTAAAAGATCAGATCTCGGTTCAGAGACAGCTGTTAAGTCTGCTATCGGGTTCATTTCAAAAAACATAGGGAGAAACCGTACCGACGGTTTTTATACAGATCTGCTGCTAAAGGCGTATATGTATGCCTACAACAGCGTGATACATCACGCCCGCGATCTCTCGGTAAAGCCCGAGGAGCTCAACACTACCCTTGCTGCCGCGATCTACGACGGCAGAACATTGTACTACGGACAGTGCGGGGACGGCGGGATAATAGCTCTTACCTACGACGGAGATTATGTATGTGTCACCGAAGTCAAGAAGGGCGAGGCTTTCAACGAGACATTTCCTCTGCTGGGCGGAGAAAGCAACTGGAGCTTTGGAAAATACGAAGGCGAAGTATGCGCAGTCACAATGATGACCGACGGTATCTTCGATATCGTTTGTCACCCTCTGCTTGCAAGCGAGACGCAGAAGATAAACATACACTTTATCCGCCGCTTTATGGACAGAAATATCCTGAAGGCTAATATTGCAGCCGATTTTGAATCGCTCCAAAAAGGTATAGGCAGATTTATCAGCGGAAGCGGTCTGCCCGGCGTTACAGATGACAAGACCATAGTGGGGCTTATAAACACAGAAATAATGCCAAAGCTAAAGGACGATGATTACTACCGCGAGCCGGACTGGGACGCTCTGAACGATAAAATGAAGGAAAAGCTCAGAGGATCGAAGGTTAAAAAACCGGAAGAAAATACATCCAGGATCATCCAGACGCCTGAGCAGAGCCCAAGCCGCGATAAGGAATTGGGAGAGCTTTACGAGATGAGGGAAAAGTATTCCCGCTGCAAGCGCCGGAATAAGCTCCTCGCAAGAATAGCGATCACAGAATTTGCGGTGATCGTGCTTCTTGCGCTGTTGTTAGGCATATCTGCTTCCCACAAAAAAACCGATAAAAAAGCAAAAGCTTCAGACTCAGTATCTTCGTCTGTGGAAAAGACCACTAAAAAGACACAGGAAAGCAAGGCAAAGAGCAGCAATAATAAGAAAACGGAGGGATCCGGAAAGGATAACGTTCCGGAAACCACGTCTACCGAGCAGAGCAAAGCTCCCGAGTCTGCGACTACCGAGCAGAGCATCGTTCCTGAGACAACACCTGCCGAACAGGACGCAGTACCGGGAACGGAATTTATATTCCCCGGAAATGAGACGGAAGTGAAGGTTTGATAATTGAGCAAGATATTCTATAACAGTACGAAAACAGAACGGTATGAGCTTTCTGACAAACAGCTTGCTTCGGGCGGAGAAGGCGCTGTATATGATATAATTGGCTGTGCTGACAAGGTAGCCAAGATTTACCACGAGGACAAACGTACCGATACAAGATACAACAAGCTAAAGGCTATGACGCGCATACCTGCCTCACAGCTTCCCGAATGTGCATGGCCCCATGAGCTTTTGTTTGACGAAAGCGGGAACTTCTGCGGATTCATAATGGACAAGATAACGGGGCTGGGAAATCTGGTGGATTTTTTCGTTTACGAAAACAGATCTAACCACACATGGAAGCAGTATGTTATAGCTGCGATCAATATTGCAGCCGCTGTCAACAACATACATGATGCCGGGATAGTCATAGGCGATCTAAAGCCGGACAACATAATCATTGACCCGGTCAGCGGCAAAGTAAGGCTGGTGGACACCGACTCCTATCAGCTCACCGGAGAGAACGGAAAGCTGTTCCCCTGCATGGTGGCAACACCGGAATACATACCGCCGGAGCTTCAGAACATCAATTTTGAAAAGAATACCGACAAACATTACTTCAACGAAAAGACAGATGATTTCTCTCTGGCGGTCATAATATTCAAGATCCTGATGAACGGGGTACACCCTTTTGCCTGCTTTAGTGCCTCAAATTCGATGAACAACCTGGAATCAAATATCAGGAAAGGCTGTTCGCCATATTTCACCGAGACAAACAACGATGGCGATCTGCTTATCACTTTGCGCTCACCCAGTCTGGATATACTGCCCGAGTCGCTCCAGGAGCTTTTCAGAAAGGCATTTGTCCTGGGAATAAAGGACCCCTCTGCCCGCCCCAGCGCTGAATACTGGTTTTACGGGTTGAGCAAGCTTAACTCTGAGCTTATAATGTGCAGATCAAACAGCAGCCATATCTATTACAGCGGACTGAACAGCTGTGCATGGTGCAGTCTGGAGTCGGATATGGAGCAAAGGAAAAAGAAGTTTATCGAAATGATAAACGCCCGCGAGGAGCCGTTCCAAAAGCATCACAAGCCGAATCCAACCAGAACGGAGCGCAGCAAGCAGGAAAACAGCAGCAGCCAGCCGTCAGGCAGCACGGATAATAACCTCCGCAACCAAAAGATTGCCAGGAACGTGAACCAAAAGATCGCCAGGATCGTGGTGATACTGCTGATCTTGTATTTCATAATTATACCCATCATAGTTTCGGTCATGAATGACGATGACAGCTATTATTACTGTTACGGAATGATGCTCGGGGACGGCGTGTACACAGCTATACAAGAGAACGATCAAATCGAAAAGGATGATGATATATGCCCGGAGAAAGATGCCGCAAATGCGGAAAAAAGCTTGAATACGGAGAACTGAGCTGTCCGGTATGCGGCACCCCGTGTGCGAATAACACAGGCTATCCCGCAGACGTACCCGACAGCCAAAGCCTATACCCGCAGACAGATACTTCCGAGCCCGTTTGCGAGAACGTCACTCCCGAAAAGAAAGGGATATCCAAGCGCTCGGCAGCGGCGTTGATAGCTTCGGCAGCAGTAATAGCAGTGATAGGTATAGGCGCAGCATTAGGCAATCGACACATCGGAGACAGCTATACGGATCTCAGCAGCTTCACCTATCCCGATAAAGAAAATATCGAGCAGGATATCTTCGTCGGTTACTCGGAGGATCACGATAATGCCGACGCACCGCTCATACGCGGCGAAAAAAGCAGCAAGGTATCCTCGGCATCAAAAGATAGCAGTCCCTCAAAAAGCGGGCAGCAAACAAAAAAGACCGAAACCGAGCCTTCGGGAAAGACCATATCGTGGGACGACAGCTGGATAGATTCCTTTGAGTCCTTCAACGGATATATGGACAAAAACGGCTACGACCAGAACGAGCTGTGGTTCCAGGACGTTACCGGCGACGACGAGCCTGAGCTTATCGTCGGCGGTTACGGGATATTCCTGGGGCAGGCTGAATCGCACATTTTTGAGATCTACAGCGAAAACAAAACGATAGCCTGCGGTGACGACATATGCACATTTGCCGACAGCTACGGTCACAGTGCTTTTTCGCTGAAAGCCTTCCGCAGCTCCGACGGAAGCCTTATTTTCGCGGACGAAAGGTACTTCGGCTACACCGACACAGACGTATCGGGAAATGGCGGCGCCTATGAGATGTACAAGTACAGTTTCGGAAACGGCACCTATTCGGATCAGCTGATATATTTCTGCTATTCCGACGGCAGTTTTTCATCCTTCAACGCAAACGGCAGCAGCACAGACCCGAGCGGTGTCATAAGTGCTTACGACAGCTTTTTCTCAGGCTTGACTCCGCTTAAAGCTAACATAAAGACCATAAAGCTCAGCGACTACAAGAGCATGAGCCGCGACGAAAGAACGCAGGCTCTCACCGATTCATACAATGCGTTCTCATATTCCGAGGACTGGACTGGAGACCTGCCGTTAGAGGACATAACGGACAAGCTGCGGAACAGCACGACAAATAACGTAGATACGTCTTCAAAACGTGATGATAACAAGCCCGCTGCGGCTGCCGTCGATGACATAGCCACCGCATTCTCCAAAAAGCTTGACGAGCTTCTGTCGGATCATCCGGACGGCGGGTATTACTATGTCGATATCGACAGCGACGGCTGCACCGAGCTGCTGTTCAGGAACGACTGCACCTATGCATCATACAGCGCAGAGGTCTACGAATACAAAAACGGAAGCGTTGATCTTTTAGACGAGATCCCGGCGCTTGGAGGGCGTACACAGCTTTACTATTCTACGATATATAACAAGCTGGTGGTTTTATGCATAGGTCCCGCAAGTCCGTCGGACTATCCTTCCGGAAATGCCGTTATCCTCAGCGAGATCACCAAGAGCAGTTCTTCTGTATCCACCAAAACGCTGGTGGACACCGACGCGGAAGCGTTCAGTGCTGAGCTTTATGGACTTAATGACATTGTATGGCTGTAGTGCCGCATAATATTGAAAAAACTTGACATGCCGGCGATATGATGATATACTATCTATTGTCCAATAACGCAAAAAGGATGAAGGATACATGAAGATACTGATATACGATGACGAACAGGAGCAGTGCAAGGCGCTTGCCGGAATGATCAAGGAGCAGCTGCAGGGCAGACCGGTGATCCACTACGCTAACACATTATCCGAAGCAGAACGCCTTATGGAGCAAACTGCATACTCGATCCTGTTTATCGACATAGAGCTGGATCACAATAATAACGGCATTGAGCTTGCACAGAAAATACGCAAAAGCTATCCTGCCGTCGAGCTGGTATTCATCACCGGATATATAAAATACTGCGAAGATATCTTCTCTGCAGAGCCTGATGCGCTGCTGATAAAGCCCTTTACCGCCGAAAGAGTCAGCAGGGTACTGGATATCCTGAGAAAAAAGAGCGATAAGACGGATCGCATGAGCATTACTATGGGCAAAAGACAGCTTGAAAAGATAGAGCTTAAAAATATCTCCTACATTGAAACAAAATACAGATATATGATCTTTTATGACACCAATTACCGTCAGGCTTATAGATTTTATGACGTGAAAATGGCAGACATAGCAGACCGTATGCCTAAAAGCTTTGTCAGATGTCACAAGAGCTTTTTCGTGAATATGGAAAAGGTGCTCAGGCTGGAACGTTTCAGGTTCCTGCTCATGGGAGACATAGAAGTGCCCATAAGTCAGAAAAGATACAGCGAGACCAAGAGGATATTCTTTGAATATATTGAGGATACGATATGACAGAGATAGTCTATTATCTGAATACTTTTACTCAGGTGATGATATTCAGTTTTCTATTTTACGAATCGCTGGGAGCACGGCGCCCGTTCATCTTCACTATTATCATATGGGAAGCGGGTGCTGCGGCGTTTCGTATCATAAGTCTTTGCCTCAGCGTCCCTAAGGCAGCTTTGACGATTCCGACGGCGCTGATACCGGCAATCCTGCTGACTTTGAGCTATGAAGGCACTGCCCTTCAGAAGATCATACGGTATCTGGTATTCTTAGCGTCAGCGCTGCTGTCAAGGCTTGCGGTGGATATCTTTATCCGAAGGGTGTTTTCACTGGGCAGCAGCTGCCGGCTCAGCATGGAGACACAGCCGGTAGCTGTTTCATCAGGGAGCATTCTGATCTCTTCGGTCACACTGATCGCTTCGGCAATATTTCTCATCTGTCTGGACGCCGGGAAAAGCAGGAGCGAGAGAAGGCTCACTTCCCTTCTGACGATATTGGGCTACGCGCTGGCACATACTCTTTATCTGGCGGTATTCTATATGCTGGATCATGACAGCATGACCATGAGGATCAACCTGACCCAGCTGCTTTTTCAGGCTTTGCTGTACTGTGTGATAATCATGCAGTATTACAGCACAAAAAGGATAGACCTGCTTGCAAAGAGAGAGTCGGAAATAAAAGCGGCAGAAAAGGAAAAAGAGAGCCGCCTCAGATACATGGAACTGGCAGACAGCAAGCTAAGGGATATTACTCAGCTGAAAAACGATGTCAAAGAGCAGCTTGCCGACGTAAAAAGGCTGATGAAGGCAGAAGCCCAGGACAGCAGGACTGCCGAAGATGTTATGCAGGAAATGCTGGACAGGCTCAACAGTATAAAGGCTGTGAACTACTGCGATAACAAGACGCTCAATGCCGTGCTTACCGTCAAGCTCAACGAGAAGCGCGTCAAGGACATAAACATACAGACCTGTCTGAGAGACTGCACCCTTTCGGGGATAGACAATTATGATATATGCAGTCTGGTCTCTAACCTGCTGGACAACGCTATTGAGAGCTGCCTCAGGGAGCCGGAGCCTTCCGGGACGTTTATCGAGATAAAGAGCTGTATCACCGCGGAACTCTTTGTGCTGAAGGTGACTAACAGCTGCACCGTCAGCTTTGACGAAAGCTCTTCAAAGGGCGAGGGTCACGGCTACGGGTTAAAAATAGTAGACGAGATATGCAGAAGACACGGCGGAGAATTTACCGTCCGGCAGAAGGACGGCACGGTGATCTCAAGCGCGTTCATGAGGGTGGAAACATGAGTACGGCTTTTACAATAGTTAATTTCTTTATTCAGATAATGATCTTTACTTTTATGTACGATCAGTTTATTGAGCCGCGCTGGTGCTATCTGCTAAGGCTGTCGATGTTTACAATGGTGATGGCAGGAATATATCTGGAATTCAATTTTATGCCGGAGCATACAAACAACACCCTCAGCACCGTGCTCAGGATCATTGTAATATATATATTAACGCTTATGGCTTACAGGGGGAGCTTTATACGGAAAACGCTGATCTTCCTGCTGGAAATAGTGCTTGACATTGTCACCGAGTTGATCTCCTGCCTGCTGGCATGGAGGATATACAATCTTGAAATGCCCTACCCGACCCCGGTAGTTCTGGCTCCTGAAGCCCTGTCCATGGCAAAGGTGATCTGCCTTGATATAATGTTCCTGCTCACATTCATAGTGATCATCGTATTTAAGAGAAAGGATCTTGCCAGCAAGACTTCCCTGCGGCTGCTGATAATAATGCTGTTTTTCTGCCTGATACATCTGGCATTCCTGGTGATAGGCTACTGCGTTTACAGATTTAAAGAATACGAGATAAACGACTGGCTGAACATGACGCTCCAGCTGATGCTGTTTTCTTTGATAATCTTCCACTATTTCAGCACGCTGAGGATAAGCAGGCTGGAAAAGCAGGAAGCGAGATATAAGATCGTGACCGCAGAGATCGAAAGAGACCGCCGATATTTTGAACTGGCAGACAGCAAATTCGATGAGATCTCACGCATACGCCACGATATACAGAATCAGTTAGCCACCGTAAGACTGCTCATGGAGACAGAGGACGGCAGTAATGAAGCCGAGAAGATGATAAACAGTATATCCCAGCATCTGGATCAGATATGAAGAAAAACACAAAACAGCACATTGCATTAGCATTGTGCTGTTTTATTTTTGTGGAAAAACAGGTTGTTTTTTCCCCGTTTATTGAAAGTCATATCATAAAATGATATAATTATTACAGCATTTACTGATAAGCTGCTGATATTTCAACATAAATGGTGATCTCAATGAAGGAATACATAGAAAAACAGAAAAGAAACGAGAAGATAGCGATAGCTGCCCTTGTGTTTTTTATCCTGCTTATTATAGTTCTTTTCGTGACTAAAAACTATATGTTAGGGATATACGGCTTCTTCCCTGCCGTCGCGGCGAGCGTTGCGGCGACGAGGTTTTCGACGCGGCAGAGGGGATACCGGCTGTATGAAAAAAACAACAGGGCGGAGCTGCTCGATGACATAGATATGTCTGCTCCGAGGTTTCAAAAAAGCGGGATATATCTGGGGAGCAAAGCGTTTTACATACCGAAGTCGGGTATCGCGTTTGCCTTTGAGGACGTGGAAAACCTCTATATCATCGAGACCACCCGCGTGGTAAACGGCATTATAAGAGTCACACGTGAGTTTTGCGTTCACAGAAAGAGCTTTCCTTCCGACAGCAAGAGCGGGCTGAACAGCAGCATCAAGGATATGCGCGTGAGCTTTTCAAAGCGTCAGGCGGAGGAATATGCCGAGTTTATGACGCTGATAAGTCAGATCGCACCAAACGTAGATCTTGAAGTACCGTCAAAGAAAAACAACATCGCAAACAGACTGAAAGATCTCGGCAGGCTTTTGCTTACCGCCGTTATCGTTGTGGCGGTGCTTGGCATAGCGATAGGCGTATTAATAAAAGTAACGGGCGTTACTTCCGAAGATTTTTCAGACGACGACTATACCGACGAAACTGTCTATTCCGCTCCCGACAACGGCGGAAATGGCAACGCGGGCGCTCCCAGGATACGCTGACAAATGTTTAAATGCTTATAATCATCACACATACAGGAGGATATGAAGATGAAAAAAAGATTACTGACCATCATACTCTGCGGACTGATAACAGCATCATTTGCTGCCTGCGGAGACACAGGCACGGCTGAAAAGGAGGAGGCTCCCGCCGAGATCACCACGGCTGCGGAAACCAAAGCCGCCGACGAAAATACGGCGGACGCTCCGCAAATACGCGGCGGGAACGCCGAGACTACGAAAGCCGAAGAGACCACTACCACAACAACAGCAGACGAAAATGCCGCTCCGCCGGTCGGCAGCAGAAAGTATACCGCAAGTCAGTTTGAAAGCGCATCAGATCTGGGAACAGAAGCGGCAAAGCTGACCGGTGACCCCGAGATCATGGGATTCAAGATCAAGCAGGGCGTTACAATGAACGATCTTGTAAAGCACGGCTTTGTCACAGGTCTTGACCTGACCGAGCCGCTGCCTGCTCACAAGAAATCGCTGGGCGGCTATGACATGAGATGCGGCGACGGAGACTATGACATTTATATAAGTGTCCAGCCTGCAAATGTTACCGATGAGGACGTTCCTTTGGGAGAGGTACCGATCGCCCGGTTCGAGATCATCACGTACACCGACGAAGAGCTTGAAGGCAAGACCCCTGTGGCTGCCGATTATTCTCTGCCCGGCGGTATTAAATTCGGCGACGATATGATGGACGTATACAACGCCCACAAGGCGCCCACGACGAGTTATATCGAAGAAAATTTTTCTCCAACAGATGCCAGAAACTCTTTATCGGCGTATTTTGACTATAAAATGGAGGGAACAGATATAAATGTATACCTTCAGTTTGACCTTGCGGAGTTTAAGCTCTACAACGTAGAATTTGATCTGGAGCCTTCGATCTTGTGAGCTTCGCGGCAGGCTGTACTCCGGGCACAGCCGGTGATCTTTAAAAGCCCTGCAAGGGAGCTTGACGACGAGTGATGAGCCGTCAGTGCCGAGATTTGTCTGCTGTTCTTTTAGGGATTAGTATAGAATAACCGTCTGACTCGTGTCAGACGGTTTTCTTGTTTTTATTCAGGCAGCCTGAGTGACGGTTCATTCCTCGTTTTTGATATGAACGTCCAGCTGTTCAAAGGGTATCGTGATATCCGCGCCCTCAAAGGCAGACTTGACTTCGGCAAGCAAGCCGTAGTAGGCTTCCCAGTAGTCCTCGGTCTTTACCCAGACGCGCAGCAGCAGCTCCACCGAGCTTCCCGCGTGCCTGCTCATGCGGACATAGGGCAGCTGGGGCTTGTCCAGCGTGTAGCTGTTGGCGGTCACAGCCTCCAGCAGCGTGTCCCGGGCGTGCTCGAAATCCTCGCGGCAGGAGATGTTGAACCGCAGCTCAAGACGGCGGTGATCCTCCTGGGTGTAGTTGGTTATCGTCTTTGAGGTCATTATGGAATTGGGTATGATTATTGCCTTGCTGTCGAGGGTGAGCAGCTTGGTGCTGATGATCGAGATAGAGGAGACGTTGCCCTCCTTGCCGCCGATCTCGATGTAGTCGCCTACCTTGAAGGGGCGGGAAAACATCAGTATAAAGCCGCCGGCGACGTTGGAAAGGCTGTCGCGCAGAGCCAGACCTATCGCCAGACCCGCAGTACCCAGCGCCGCCACGATCGAGGACATAGGCACCTTGAGCTGCGACAGCACCATGACTGCGAGTATCACGTACATAGTCGCCTTTATCACCGATATAAGGAATGACCAGCCGGTCTTGTCCAGCTTGGTGCGGGAGAAGGCGGCACGCAGCAGCTTTGCTGTGAGCCTGATAACAAAGAATCCGATAACGAAGATTATCAGCGCATAGAGCAGGTTCGGCAGGTAATCTAAAAGCTGCTTCAAAAGCTTATCTAACATGGGATACTCCTTTAGCAAAACAGGCGGCAACTCAGCCGCCTGTAGATGTTTTTTTACTTGCTCTGGTACTTTTCCAGCAGAGCGTCTATCTTCTTGTGGGGGTCGATAACGTCGGATATGGACATATCGTGGTTGAGGGACGCGATGTAGTAAGCGATGTACTTGGAGCAGTCTACCTCGTGGAACCAGGGAGCTTCAAGAAGCTCGGGGCGGCGGTAGGTGAGGTTGGTGCCGAACACCGCGTCGATAGTGCCGTCCTCATACTTTTCATTGAATATCTCGATACCGTTGGTGAAGATACCGTAGGTAGCGTAGCAGAAGATACGTCTTGCGTTGCGCTTTTTCAGCTCGATAGCGATATCCAGCATAGAATCGCCCGAGGAGATAAGGTCATCGGCGATGAACACGTCCTTGCCGGCAACGTCGTTGCCCATGTACTCGTGAGCCACGATAGGATTGCGTCCGTTTACGATAGTGGAGTAGTCTCTTCTCTTGTAGAACATACCCAGGTCAACGCCCAGCACAGAAGCGTAGTACATATTTCTGCCGATAGCGCCCTCGTCAGGGGAGACTATCATGAAGTTGTCCTTATCGAATTTCAGCGTATCAAAGGTGCGGGTCATAGCCTTCAGCACCTGATAGGTAGGCATGATGTTGTCAAAGCCTGTCAGCGGGATAGCGTTCTGCACTCTGGGGTCATGAGCATCGAAGGTAACGATGTTCTGCACGCCCATAGCCGCCAGCTCCTGGAGCGCCACCGCGCAGTCGAGAGACTCACGGTAGGTGCGTCTGTGCTGTCTGCCGCCGTAGAGGATCGGCATGATGACGTTTATTCTGTGCGCCTTGCCGCTTGCAGCCTGGATTATCCTCTTGAGATCCTGGTAGTGATCGTCGGGGGACATAGCGTTCTCCTTGCCCAGCATCTTGTAGGTACAGCTGTAGTTGTTCACGTCACAGATGATAAACAGATCCTTGCCGCGGACGGTGGACTTGATAAGTCCCTTGCCGTCGCCCGACTGGAATCTGGGGCAGTCAGCCTCGATAAGATAGCTGTGCTCGGGATCGTCAACGCCCTTCCAGCGTCTGAAATACTTGTCGATGCTGTCTCCAAGCTCCTTAGCGCCCTGCATAGCGATTATTCCGAGAGGGGCAACTGCTGTCTGCTGGTCAAAGATCTTTGTAGTTTCGGCATTACTCATTTGGCAACCTCATTTCTCCGTCTTCAAAACGTTCTTCCCGCCTGCCCGACGGTAAGCGGCGGACTAATATATTCTTATTATACAATATTTCGACTTATTTTACAATACCTTTTCGCGGATTTTTTCACTTTTTATCTTTTGTACAAAAATAATGTGAAATCCCGCCGGAGTTTAGCCTAAAGTTAGAATGTGCGTACCGCAAAAAATCACGGACAGCCGCGAGGGTCTGCCCGTGATATGATCATTATTTCTGTAACTGCCAGATGTATCTTGCGTACTCTTCAACAGAGCGGTCTGCCGAGAATATGCCTGCGCCCGCGATGTTCATGAGGCTCATCTTAGCCCACTTCATCTTGTCGCTGTAGCACTCGCTTGCGCGTCTCTGAGCGTCCTGATAGCTTGCGAAGTCCGCAAATGCCATGTAGGTGTCCACAGTTCTGAGGGAATTGCTGATCTCGATGAACTGCTCGCCGTTGATACCGCTGGTGAGCCTGTCAACAGCCGCCTTGAGCACCTGGTTGGAGTTGTATACGTCGATAGGTCTGTAGTTGGGCTTAGCGCGCTCTACCTCGTCAACGTTCATGCCGAAGAGGAAGATGTTGTCGTCACCCACCTGCTCGTGGATCTCAACGTTAGCGCCGTCGAGGGTACCCAGAGTTATAGCGCCGTTTATCATCAGCTTCATGTTGCCGGTACCCGAAGCCTCGGTACCTGCAAGGGATATCTGCTCGGAGATATCGGCGGCGGGCATGAGTATCTCGGAGAGGGATACGCAGTAGTCCTCCATGAAGATAACGCTCAGCTTCTCGTTGAGCTTCTTGTCCTTCTTCAGCTCCTCTGAGATATTCCAGATGAGCTTGATGATCTGCTTAGCCATATAGTAGCCGGGAGCCGCCTTAGCCGCGAAGATATAGGTCTTGGGCACGAAGGGAGCGTCCGGGTTCTGCTTGAGGTAGTTGTACTCTGCGATGATGTTCAGGGCATTGAGCTGCTGACGCTTGTACTCGTGGAGTCTCTTTACCTGCACGTCGAATATGGAATCTGTATTCAGAACGACGCCGTAGCGGTTCTTCACATACTTTGCAAACTTCTGCTTGTTGTCCTTCTTGATAGCGTTCAGCTGCTCTAACACCTTGGTGTCGCCGGCAAAGCTGCGGAACTTGGACAGCTCGCTTGCGTCGCGCAGGAAGCCGTCGCCGATAGACTCGCGCAGCAGCTTGGTCAGACCCTCGTTGGACTGATAGAGCCACCTTCTGTATGCGATACCGTTGGTAACGTTGGTGAACTTCTCGGGAGTGTAAGCGTACTCGTCCTTGAAGGTCTCACGCTTGATGATCTCAGAGTGGATCTTTGCAACGCCGTTTACATGGTGAGAAGCGTGTACGCAGAGGGTAGCCATTTTTATCATGTTGTTCTCAACGATAGACATATGAGTTACCTTAGCCTCATCGTGGTACATATCCCACAGCTTGCGGCAGTATCTCTCGTTGATCTCGATGATGATAGAGTAAATTCTCGGGATAACGCTCTTTATAAGGTTGCAGTCCCACTTCTCCAGAGCCTCGGGCATAACGGTGTGGTTGGTGTAGGCAAAGGTCTTGGTCACGATATCCCAAGCCTGATCCCAGTCATAGCCGCAGTCGTCAAGCATGATACGCATAAGCTCGGGGATAGCGAGAGTCGGGTGAGTATCGTTTATGTGGATAGCCACCTTGTCGGCGAGGTTGTCAAGAGTGCCGTAAACGTTCATATGGGTGTTTACGATATCGCCAACAGAAGCCGCTACCATAAAGTACTGCTGACGAAGTCTCAGCGACTTGCCCTCAGCGTGGTTGTCATTAGGATAGAGCACCTTGGTGATAGCCTGGGACATGATGTTCCTGCCCAGAGCCTTGGAGTAATCGCCCTTGTTGAACATAGCCATATCGAAGGAGGGCACCTCAGCCTTCCAGAGTCTCAGCTTGGAAACAGCCTCGCTGCCGTAGCCGGATACGAACATATCATACGGAACGGCAAGAACAGAGGTGTAGTTCTCCAGCTCTACCCAGTGGAAGTTATCATCCCAGTATTCCTTCAGGTTGCCGTCGAAGCGTACCTCAACAGCAGCGCTGGGAACAGGCACCAGCAGCGCGGAGCCGCCGGGAAGCCAGTTGTCGGGAAGCTCGGTCTGCCAGCCTTCCTCAAGCTTCTGCTTGAAGATACCGTACTCATAGAGGATAGAGTAGCCGGTAGCGTGATAGCCGTCTGCTGCCAGAGCGTCCAGATAACAGGCAGCCAGTCTGCCGAGACCGCCGTTGCCGAGACCTGCGTCCGGCTCCATCTCATAGATAGAGTTGATAGAGATACCGAAGTCCTTGAGCATTCCGATAGTCTCGTCTGCCATTTCCAGATTGTATATACTGGTCTTTAAGCTTCTGCCCATAAGGAATTCCATCGAAAGGTAGTAGACCTTCTTCTTGCCCTCCGAGCGGTTCTTCACGGTGAAGCGTCTTCTCTTTGCTTTGAGTATGCCGACTACTATCTTAGTCAGTGCCTCATAGACCTGCTGATCGGAAGCCTCCTCCGGTGTGGTCTGAAAGTCATTGTGGAGCACGTCCACAAATTTTTCCTTCAGCTCCTCCTTAGAAATGGTCTTAGACTTCACAGCCTTTGATCCTGCCATAATAGTTCCTCCTAATAAACCTATAAATTTCATACTTTATTAAATTATAAGATAACGTATACGATTATTATACCATATTCCGCGCCCGTATTCATCAACAAATTGTGAATTAATTCAACTTGTGTTATATATTATAACAAAAAATGTAAAACTATCCCAAAAAAAGAGACCTGCCGGCAGACAGGTCTCAGTTTATCAGTAATACATTACAACAGGCGTATTGAACGCAACGTTGTCATAGATATACTTGGCGTCATCATAGGTCATGTTGATACAGCCGTGGGAGCCGTTGTACTTGTAGATGTCGCCGCCGAAAGCACCGCGCCATGTGGAGTCGTGCATTCCGATACCGACGATCGCGATACGGTTCCAGTAGTTGCAGGTGGTATCCCAGCTATCGCCGTCGGAGTTTCTGTCCTTCATGCGGTAGTTGGTATCCTTCTGCCATACCTTGTAAACACCGGGGAGAGTGGTTCTCGCGGCGGAAGTGGTCTGACCCGAAACAACGTAGCCGTGGCGCTTCTTCTTGCCGTTCTTGTAGTACCACCACTGCTGATTGGTGAGGTCTACCTCAATGTAGGTCTTGCCGATATCGCTCTTTTCGGAGCGGTCAGACGCCAGACCCACGAACTCGAAGTTACCTTCGTGCCAGTAGAGAGGCTTGACGTTCTTCTTGGTCTTGCCGTCCTTGAGCATTTTCACAAGCTCATCGGTATTGGCTTCCTTATCCAGCCACCAGCCGTACTTTGCGTCGTCGCTGGTAGGAACGGTTATCTTGCCCTGGATAGTAGCCTTGAACTTACGCTTTTTGTTATAGGTATCGTATTTCTCAGCAAGGCTGTCGATGTAATCCTCGCAGGCGTCCTCGTCAACTGTGTAGCTGCCGTCGCGTCTTACGTGGATAAGCTTGCAGAGAGTCTTGCCGGTAAGCTTTTCCTTGGTATAGTCGAAGTTATAGCAGATCTTGATACCCCACATCTTATTGAGCGTCTCGAGCTTTGCTTCAAAGTAGGAGGCGTCCTTCTCGGGCGGGATATAAGCACCGGAGTCCATGCCGTTGACCTCATACTCGGAATTGCTGAGCGACTTGTGAATAAAGGTACGCATAGCGTCCATATCGAACACGTCGCCCTGTACCGCGTCCTGAATGTAGTAGCCGTCGTCATTCGATCTGATAACAGCGTCCTGATTCTCCTCGCTGCCCCAGTCTGCCTGATCTATCTGCTCGTCCAGCTTTTCGCTGCTATAGGAAGACACATCGGTGAACTTGTAATCCGTCTTTTTGAAATAAGCGGCGAACCAGCTCTTGCGGTCAATGTCATCAAATATCTTCTTGAGCTCCTTGTCATAGCTGTACTCGTAATCGACAGCGTCAAGGGGTATCTCAACGTACTCTTCATTCGGACGCTTGATCTTCATAGTCTCGGGGATCTCATCGTGCTTGAAGAGCGTTTCTGCCGTCTCAAGCTTGAGCCCGCTGACATTCTCACCGTTCACGAAGGTGTTCGGGGTGAATTTATCCTTATAATAATCAAGTCCCACATAATAACCCAGCGCACAGGCGCCTACCAGCAGCAGAAGGAACAGCAGCAGGTAAATAGGAGCGCTGGATCTTTTCTTTCTTCTTCTCACCGCCGCCGAGCCGCCGGAGCTGCTTCTGGGTCTGCCTGATGATGATGAGCTGCCGGAAGGTCTTTTCTTTGCAGCCGACTGCGGAGGTCTCTGGGGGGGACGTCTGCCGCCTGCCCCTGAAGGCGAGCTGCGGCGTGCTGCATTTCCGAAGCTTACATCGGGCTTTTCAGAAGAGGTTCTTCCGGGATTACTAACATTTGCCATTTTTCAAGCACTTTCCTTTCGATCATTCACTCTATCTATATTATTTATTCTTTTCCCTATCTGATACATTTTTCAAGTTGTTTTTTACCCACAATGTCACATCGTATATTATACCACATACTTCTCCAAATTTCAAGAGGAAAAGACAAGTTTTTTTAAATTGTAACAGGTATGTAAAAAAAAGCATGATTTGGGTCAAAGTGTAATAAATTGTAACAAAAATGTAATTGATTTAGAGGGCAGATAGTATTATAATTATATTAGTAATTGTGATAATTTCGTGAAATGCAGATCTTACTTATCATACAACGAAAGGAGCAGATCAATATGGCAAAAATAAAGGCAGTCACAATTGAAAGACAGTATTGCAGCGGCGGTCGTGAGATCGGAAAGCTTGCTGCCGAAAAACTCGGGATAGAGTGCTATGACAAAAAGCTCGCCGGAATGACAGCTGACAGGCTGGGCGTTCCCGTTGAGGAGATAGTCAAGTATGAGGAAACGCTTATGAATCCGCTCCTCTCCCCGCTTTCCTTCAAGAGCGGCATAGATCACAAGAAGAACATGAGCGAGCTGGTCTTTGAGGCTCAGGCGGAGATAATCACCAAGCTGGTGAAGCAGGGGCCCTGCATAATCGTCGGCAGGTGCGCGGATTATATCCTGAAAAACAACGTGCCCACCCTGTCGGTATTTGTATATGCAAGCTCCCAGAGCCGTATGCAGCACGCCTCGGACTTCCATGGTATCCCTTATGAGGACATAAAGTCCACCCTGAAGAAAATGGACAAAAAGCGCGCCGACTACTACCGTCTGAACACCCAGAAGGAATGGGATTCGATGTACGGCTACGATCTCTGTATCAACAGCGGCAAGCTTTCCTTCGAAGCTGCGGCTGAGATGATAGCCCACGCGGTACGCTCAAGCTGCTGACGCAAATATTGCTCCCCCCAATTAAACCTTGCCGGAAAGGCGCAGGCAAAAATAAAAAATATCAAGGCGTAAAAGCGCAGATGGGCTGTCGCCCTTCAAGC
>CACXDI010000069.1 GCA_902766335.1 uncultured Ruminococcus sp.
AGCGCAGATGGGCTGTCGCCCTTCAAGCTTTTACAACGCAGAGATTTTTTATTTGTGTCAAGCATTTTTGGCAAGGTTTAGTTGGGGTAGCAATAATAATAAGAAAACGTCGGAAAGATCACGAATGACCCGCATTTGGTGTTATCGGCAATATAAATTCTAAGAGGAGCGCTGACCATGAAGGAGATACCTGTAACAAGTATAAAAAACATAGCGATAGGACAGACGGAAAACACGGAAGCAGGCACCGGCTGCACGGTATTCATCTCAGAGAAGGGAATGAGTGCAGGCGTTGACGTAAGGGGAGGCGGCCCCGCTTCGAGGGAGACCACCCTGCTGGATCCGCTCACTTCGGCTCAGAAGATACACGCCGTACTGCTTGCAGGGGGCAGCGCCTTCGGACTGGGAGCCGCGGGCGGCGTCATGGCTTATCTTGAGGAGCATGACATCGGCTACGATGTGGGAGTCACCAAGGTGCCGCTGGTGGTGCAGTCGGATATATTCGATCTCACCGCGGGCGACAAAATGATACGCCCCAATCACTACATGGGCTACGAGACTGCGCGTATGGCTATGGAGCAGCCGAACTACCGGGACGGCAATCACGGCGCAGGCTGCGGCGCGACAGTCGGCAAGATATGCGGTATGGACCGCTGTATGAAAACCGGCATCGGCAGCTTTGCCATGCAGCTGGGAGAGCTTCAGATAGGTGCGGTAGTGGTGCTCAACGCGCTGGGAGATGTCTTTGACTTCCGGGACGGCAGGCAGATAGCCGGACTGCTCAGCGAGGACGGCAAGGAGCTTTGCAGCACCCTTGAGGTCATGAAGATACGCATGGCGCCGATAGCGAACAAGTTCGTCGGCAACACTACCATAGGCGCTGTCATAACCAACGCTTCATTCAGCAAGACACAGCTCTGCAAGATAGCGGGCATGGCTCATGACGGGCTTGCGCGGTCGGTGTCTCCGGTACACACCTCGGCGGACGGCGACAGCCTTTACGCGCTGTCGGTGGGCGACGTCCAGGCGGACATGGATCTGGTGGGGACGCTGGCGGCAGAGGT
Organism: uncultured Ruminococcus sp.; assembly: GCA_902766335.1. GTDB lineage: Bacteria > Bacillota > Clostridia > Oscillospirales > Ruminococcaceae > YE71. Next base: position 1,065 of record CACXDI010000069.1, read on the forward strand.
GGTGAGCCGTGCGATAATCAGCGCGGTGTTCAGCGCAGAAAGCAGATTCGGATTCCCAGCCGCGAAGGATCTGGGTATCGCCCCGCGGTAACGGTCAGAACATCAATAACGAAACGGAGGAAACAAAATGAAAAAAGCACTTGCATTTCTGCTGGCGCTCTCCATGCTGGCGGCAGCCGGCTGCGGCAGCGTAGAGAAAAAAGGCGGCAAGGACAAAAACGGCAAGGAAAACACCCTTGAGACAGGTTCGCAGGACAAGGATACTCCCGAAGAGGGCGAGGACAATGAAGAAAACGGCAGCGATGAAAATGAAAATCCCGCTGCTTCCGGCAGCTATATCAATGACGGCAACTGCCTGGTAGATGACAGCAATCAGGACGACGGGAATGACGCCTGCGACAAGGCTGTGCTCTATAAAATGGCGGAGCTTACTATCGACAACTGCAACGCTGTCATAAACCAGGACAAGCAGGCGTACTTTGATTCGGTGAACGTTCCGGGGATACTCAGGAGCGACATTATCGAGCATACGGCGCTTGTCATGAATGACGAGGATCCCGAGGAGCTTTACAGCCCCGAGCAGGACACCTTCCTGGTGGCGGTGCTCGCCTGCGAAGCCACCGATCTTATCGACGAAGGAGCGCTTGACCACCTGTTCGACAACGGCATGGACGTGAAAAAGAGCGCCAAGCAGTGCGGCGAGATCTTCCGCGAGGCGGCGGACAAGCTCACCGTAGACAATACAGCGGAGCTGTTTGACGAGTACTCTGTTTTCAACGAGCTGTTCAAGGACTACCAGACGGACGTCCCCGAGGGTTTCCAGAAGGATCCCGGCAGCTTTGTCATAAAGCATGATGACAGCGCGGTATATTCGATCGAGCTGGACGAATACCACACCAACGAGCGCGGCACCTTTGCGGAGTTCGATATGATAGCCTGCATAGGTGACTGGGAGTACCTCATCAGCGAGTGCCATGTCTGGATAGACGGAGATGTATCCAGCGTCTATACCAACGGGATCATGATCCAGGAGAACGAGGTCAAGGGCATGAGCATGGACGAGATCAGGGATATGGTCGGGGACAGAGAGAGCGTCAAAGAATCCAACGCCCGAGCCAAGACAGCCTACAACGCCGTTGCGGAGTACATAGCCGATCAGGAAATGGCGGGCAGGAGCAAGGATCAGGTATTTGACGACGGCGATTTCATGCTGGCAAATTCCGATTACGGCATAATCCTTTCGGAGATCTCAGACAGCGACGTGACCGGCGGAGGCGACAAAATGCTGCTGGAGCTTTACAAAAGAGGAGATATAGCGGCAGGAACGGTCTACGTAGGCAGATCCGACAAGCTGGACAGAAACTTCAACATCTTCGTTCAATTCAAGAATGATAACGGCTACCTGGTCGGGCAGTATCCTGACCCGGGTGCCGCGTTGAGTGATGAAGGCGTGGTCTTCGGAACATACACTCCCCAGATAAGCGAATGATACAAGAAGGCAGTACCGCCCGGTGCTGCCTTTTGTGTTATATTGCTCCCCAAACTAAACCTTGCCAAAAATGCTTGACACAAATAAAAAAACTCTGCGTTGTAAAAGCTTGAAGGGCGACAGCCAATCTGCGCTTTTACGCCTTGATATTTTTTATTTTTGCCTGCGCCTTTCCAGCAAGGTTTAGTTGGGGGAGCAATATATTCCCGTTAAAAAAATATCCTACAAATCTTGACAATTTAAGCATTGAGCCGGACTTTACAGAGTGCTATAATATACTGGTCAAAAAAGATGATGTGAAAAGAAGGAAAGTAAAATGATAAGGTTCATAAAGGCTCAGCCGGTACTGGTTATATCCTTTGCCGCCGCGCTCGCTACCATGTTCATCGTGCCGCCGGACGCTATGTATGCGGGATACGTCAACCGCACGGTGCTGATACAGCTGTTCTCGCTGATGACAGCAGTGGCGGGGCTTCGGAGCATTGGCATATTCGAGAAGGTCACAGACCTGCTGCTCGAGAAGGCAGGCACGGTAAGACGGCTGGGACAGGTGTTCGTGCTGATATGCTTTTTCGCGTCCATGCTGGTGACAAACGATGTGGCGCTGCTGACCTTTATCCCGCTGACGCTGATAGCCCTGGGCAAAGCCGGACGAAAGAGCATGATACTCACGATAGTGCTGGAGACCGCCGCCGCGAACCTCGGCAGTATGCTGACGCCGGTGGGCAATCCTCAGAACCTTTTTATATATGACAGCTACAAGCTGACGGCTTGGGTGTTCATCAAGACTATGGCTCCCGCCGGGCTGCTGAGTCTGGTTATGCTGATGCTGCTGACCCTGCTGCTGCCGAAAGAAAAATGCTCCCTCACGGAGCACGAGTCGGAACCGCTCAGAGCGGCGCCGCTGACGGGATATCTGGTGCTTTTTGCCGTATGCCTGCTGACGGTGTTCCGGGTGATACCCGACTGGGTATGTCTTATCGCGGCGGTAGCCTGCGCGCTGATATTCAACCGCAGACTGCTGGCAAAGGTGGATTATCCCCTGCTGGCGACTTTTGTCTGCTTCTTCATATTCGTGGGCAACATCGCCCGCATCACCGCCGTGAGCGATTTCTTCTCCGGCGTTATGCAGGGCAGAGAGCTTCTGGTATCGGCGGCGCTTTCGCAGGTGATAAGCAACGTGCCTGCCGCAGTCATGCTCTCCGGCTTTACCGGAAGCGGCACGCAGCTTTTGCTGGGCGTGAACATCGGCGGGCTGGGAACGCTCATCGCCTCGCTGGCGAGCCTTATCTCCTTCCAGTTCTACAGACGCTCAGAGGGCGCCGACTCGGTGAGATACATGGCGGTGTTCTCGGCGGTGAATTTCGGTATGCTGATCATGCTGCTTGCCATGCAGGAGATCATCTGCCGGCAGTTCTGACCTTATAAATACAAAACGGCTCCCGACGTTTTCATCGGAAGCCGTTTTTTATACTAACCTTTTAGGGATTAGTATTGCTCCCCCAATTAAACCTTGCCGGAAAGGCGCAGGCAAAAATAAAAAATATCAAAGCGTAAAAGCGCAGATGGGCTGTCGCCCTTCAAGCTTTTACAACGCAGAGATTTTTTATTTGTGTCAAGCATTTTTGGTAAGGTTTAGTTGGGGGAGCAATAATATGCCGTCAGGGGCGCATGGAGTGATCTGGAGCCTGATAAGATCGGGAGATGATACCGCGGAAAATCAAAAAAGACCGCGTAAAGCAGTCTCTTTTTTTGTACAGTTAACAGTCTGTGATCTCTTTGAGCTTTTTAGCGAAGGCTAGCATCTGCTCCATTGTCATCGCTTCGGGACGTACTGTCGGGTCAAGCCCTGCCGACACGGCGGCTTGCGATACGTCGGATTTGCTCACGCCGATAGTCGCCGACACCGAGTTGCAGAGCGTCTTGCGCCGCTGTTGGAATGCCGCCCTGACCACCCGGAAGAACCATTTCTCCTCCTCGGCGCTCTGGGGCGGGGTCTCTTTCAGATCAAACCTCACCACCGCGCTGTCTACGTTAGGGGCGGGGAAGAAGCTGCCCCGGGACACCTGGAACAGCTGCTTCGGCTCGGAGAAGTACCTTACGGCGAATGTGACAGCGCCGCTCTCGCGGGTGCCGCACTCGGCGGTGAGCCTTGCGGCTGCCTCCTTCTGTACCATTACCGTCACCGCGTCTATTGGCAGACGCTCCTCCAGCAGCCGCATGATCACCGGCGAGGTGATGTAATAGGGCAGGTTGGCGCAGACCACGACGCGCAGCCCCTGCATCTCCTCGGCGATAAGTTTGTGCAGGTCTATCTTCATTATGTCGTCGTTGAATATTTTTACATTGTCATGCTCGGCGAGGGTCTCCTCCAGCACCGGTATCAGCCTGTCGTCCAGCTCCACCGCGCAGACCTTGTCGGCACGCTTTGCAAGCTCGTGGGTCAGCACGCCCACTCCGGTGCCGACTTCGATGACTCCCACGCCCTTGCCGGCGCCCCCGAGCTCCGCTATCCTGGGGCATACTGAGGGATTTATCAGAAAATTCTGGCCCAGCTTTTTTGAGAATGAAAAGCCGTGGCGCTCCATTATCTCGCGTATCGTCGATATCTCGTATAAGCCTTCCATTGACCGTCCTCCGTGTGTTTTATCCCGTGACCGCCGTATCAGTATCCTCCGGCAGTTCCATTTCGTGTTTCATATCTTTAAATCCGAAGCTCTCGTAGAGCTTTCTGCCCATGTCCGTCGCTTCCAGACTTATCGCCGTCACCCCGCGCTCTCTTGCATCGCGGACAAGCAGCTCAAGGGTATGCGCCGCGATACCCTTTCTGCGGTATCCGGGCTTTGTGTACATATTCATTATGTACGCCTTTTGCCCTGTGGTATTGTGGTATGTGGGCATGACGGTGTAGTAGCTGATACCGCCGCAGCCGACAAACATCTCGCCGTCGAATACGAGATAAGCGGTGTGCGTGCCGTTTTCCAGAGCTTTCGCGTAATAATCATATGATCTTTCTCTGACCTCCGACATATCGGTGCCGCTGTCAAGCTTGTTTGCCGCAAGAAGCACCTCTATCCTTGTTTCGACAAGCATATCAAGATCGCCGGTGCCGGCTTTTTTGTATGTGAGTTCCATAGATTCCACCTCGAAGCTGTTGCTGCCGCCGGCAGCGGTAATAAAGATATCAGCCTGCTTAATTGTACCACGCCCGGGCGCTTTTGTCAATGATATTTCCGCGGAAATATCCTGACACGCGGCATAATTTCGCCTCAGTCGGGGAAAAATAATACAGCGCGGAGCATACGCGAATTTATTGGAGGTGTTATTATGTTGGGCAGCAGTTTGAACGGCAGAGATCTTCCCCGGAGCATGGCGGCAAGGGGTACGGCGGCAGCATTCGCTTCGCTGGACGCCGACGGCAGGCAGCAGCTTGCTGATTCCATGGCAAAGCAGGTGCCGGAGACCGAGACCGAGGAGATACCCTATTCGACAGGGGACAGGCTTTATCCGGAGGGATATTACCTGTGAGAGAACATTTGTGTATTGTGAACAACTCTCTGTAATAAATAGGTAACAAATTTTATATCAAATTCTGTTGAAATTCCCGAGGAAATATTGTAAAATATATATTGTAAGACTGCATATGCGGCTGCAACCGGGAATATCTCTGCGGCAGGTCTTTACCGACTGCCGCTTTATTATTTTGCGGCACCGCATCTGCTAATTGTTTTTATGGAGGAATAATATGAAAAAGGTCGCAGTTATCATGGGTTCGGACAGCGATTTTCCCGTAGTGAAGAACGCGCTGACTGAGCTTAAAAAGTATGGCGTCCCCTTTGAGTGCAGAGTGATGAGCGCTCACCGTACCCCGGCTGCCGCTGCGGAGTTCGCGGCTTCGGCTAAGGACAACGGCTTCGGTGTTATCATCTGCGCTGCCGGAATGGCGGCTCACCTTGCGGGCGTTATCGCGGGCAACACTACGCTGCCGGTCATCGGTATACCGATAAAGTCCAGCTTTGAGGGGCTTGACGCGCTGCTGGCTACCGTTCAGATGCCCTCGGGCATACCCGTTGCCACCGTTGCGGTAAACGGTGCAAAGAACGCCGCGGTGCTGGCGATAGAGATGCTGGCACTTTCCGACGAGGGTCTTGCCGCACAGCTCGAGGCTGCAAAGCGCGAAATGGTGGAAGGCGTTATGGCAAAGGACAAGGCGCTCCAGGAGCAGATAGCTGCGCTGTGACCGCAGGACAGATAAATATTTCAATATTATAATTGGAGGAATTGAAAATGGCAGATGTTATCAAGGGCGAACAGCTCTACGAAGGAAAGGCTAAGAAGGTATACGCTACCAACGATCCTGACCTGGTCATCGTTGACTATAAGGACGATGCTACCGCATTCAACGGCGAGAAGAAGGGCACCATTACCGGCAAGGGCGTCATCAACAACAAGATGACCAACATCATGTTCGGTATGCTGGAAAAGCAGGGCGTTCCCACACATCTCGTTGAGGAGATCAGCGACAGAGAGACTATCGTAAAGAAGGTCTCCATAGTACCTCTCGAGGTCATCATCAGAAACGTGGCGGCTGGTTCCTTCTCCAAGAGAATGGGCGTCCCCGAGGGACAGAAGCTGCTTTGCCCGATACTTGAGTACAGCTACAAGAATGACGATCTGGGCGATCCCTTCATCAACGACTACTACGCTCTCGCACTTGGTCTCTGCACCAAGGAGGAGCTTGATACTATCGCTAAGTACGCATTCAAGGTAAACGAGTTCATGGTAGGCTTCTTCAAGGAGCATATGAACATTGACCTTATCGACTTTAAGATAGAGTTCGGTAAGACCTCAGACGGCACGATAATTCTTGCCGACGAGATCAGCCCCGACACCTGCCGTTTCTGGGACGCTACCACTCACGAGAAGCTGGACAAGGACCGCTTCCGCAGAGACATGGGCGGCGTGGAAGAGGCTTATGCCGAGATCATGAAGAGACTTACCGCAAACTGATTTTGTTACTGATGCACTACGGCAGCGCGCGCTTTACGCTCTGCCGCTTTGCGCGTTTATTGAGACAATTCGCCAACGGACAACAGTACAAAAATATGTACTGCAAGAAAGGATAATAACTGATGAAAAGTTTTTCTGACAGCTACAAGGAAGCGGGCGTAGACGTTACCGCGGGTTACAGATCGGTAGAGCTGATGAAGCAGTATGTGGCTCGCACCATGAATGCAGGCTGCATAAGCGGTATCGGCGGATTCGGCGGACTTTACGAGCTTGACCTCACAGGTATAAGCCGTCCCGTGCTGGTATCCGGCACCGACGGCGTGGGCACCAAGATAAAGATCGCTTTCCTTATGGATAAGCATGACACCGTGGGCATCGACTGCGTTGCCATGTGCGTCAACGATATAATCTGCTGCGGCGCAAAGCCCCAGTTCTTCCTGGACTACATCGCCTGCGGCAGGAACATACCCGAAAAGATCGCAGAGATAGTTTCCGGCGTTGCCGAGGGCTGCGTTCAGGCGGGCTGCGCTCTTATCGGCGGCGAAACTGCCGAGCACCCGGGTCTTATGCCCGAGGACGAGTATGACCTTGCAGGCTTCTCTGTAGGTGTTGTTGACAAGGACAAGATCCTCGATCCTTCCACTCAGAAAGCCGGCGACGTTATGATCGCCATCAAGTCCAGCGGCGTACACTCCAACGGATTCTCCCTGGTAAGAAAGGTATTCGATGTGAACGAGGAAAATCTGGCAAAGCACTATGACGAGCTGGGTACAACTCTTGGCGAGGCACTGCTGACACCTACACGCATCTATGTTA
>CACXDI010000070.1 GCA_902766335.1 uncultured Ruminococcus sp.
AGTGCCGAGATTTGTCTGCTGTTCTTTTAGGGATTAGTATTATTTGTGTCAAGCATTTTTGGCAAGGTTTAGTTGGGGGAGCAATATCATAAGTATTGATGCTGACCGTCTCTCCGCTCCGCTTTTATTCATATATTTGATCATATTCACCAATTTACAGCAGCGGATTTAGAAATAACGCTCAAAGGCTTAGGATATTTATTGACACCTTTTAATATGTATGATAGAATATAGTAGGGAAATATAGTACTATTATTTTTCTGACAGCATGGAGGAAGACGGTTTATGGACAAACAGAAGCTTGGATCAAAAAAATTTATGACCGCGGGGCTGATCTTAATAATCGTTATACAGCTTGCCTGTTATATTTTTTTATTTGCAAATTACAAAACCTCTTATCATGAGGACGAATTTTTCAGTTATTCGCTGTCTAACAGTTATTATTATCCTTTTATATACGGAAGCAAGCACCAGGTGGTAGATAATTACAATGTCTGGATCAAGGGCAGCGATTACAGATACTACATCGAGACCTCTCCCGATACCAGATTCAAATATGACAGCGTGTGGTATAATCAGAAAAGCGATGTCCACCCGCCGCTGTACTATGCGGTGCTGCACACGATCTCGTCATTTTTCCCGGACAGGTTCTCCTGGTGGTGGGGATTTGGAATAAATCTTGTCTGTTTTGCGGTCTCGCAGATATTTTTATTCAAGATCGCGTCAAAGCTTTCGGGCAGTGATATCTGCGGACTTGCGGCTTGCTTTTTCTGGGGCTCTACGCTGATCGGGCAGAACACGCAGCTTTTTATCAGAATGTATTCGATGCTGACCATGTTTATCCTGATATATATTTATTTGTCGATGCTGCAGTTTGAAAGCTCGGAGCTATCCTTCAAAAAGCAGCTTATACCCTTGGCGCTCGTTTCCTTCTGCGGAGCGATGACTCAGCATTTCTTTTTGATATTTGCTTTCTTTTATACCTTGCTGCAGTGCATTGTGCTTCTTATCCGAAAGAGATTCAAGGACTTCTTCGGCTATGGCTGTGCCGTACTTGCCGGTGTTCTTTTATCAATAGCTGCTTTTCCCGCAACGATAAGTCATTTGTTTTCCAAGGACGCACAGCAGTGGTTCCATGACATAGATTTCGGGGAGACCTTCCATTTTCTGCTGAGAGCGACTATACTGGAGATGACCGGAAAAAATATCGGATACTGGCAGTCTTCCGCGGGTTATCTGCTGGCTGTTATCGCTGTCATAGTCATTGTACTGCTTATACCTGTTCTCTGGCTTTTCAGAAAAAATCCGAAACTGAAGGCAGGGGCTGTAAAGCTGAAAAATGCATTGAAGGTATTTGTTTTTGAAATGGATCTGTCATTTGTGTTTGCTTTTGCTTCTGTGATCGCGTATTATTGTGTTTTATCAAACAAGATAACATACTTTGACATCGGAGACGCCATTGACAGATACATTATGCCCCAGTGCGCGGTACTGGCTGTATTGTTTGTTGTAGCTTTATTCTGGCTGACCGGAAAGCTGTCTGACAAGATAAAGTTCAAGTACATAAAGCAGGTGTTCGGCGCTGTTATTGCGGCGGGGCTTTGCTTTCTGATCGTATTTCAGAATTATACGAGCGGAGAAAAATACAGGATCTACTGCAGGTCTGATGAAAATACTTCCGGCAAGGTAAAGGAATATGTGGCGGGCAAGGACTGTCTGATCACAACAAGCAGTCCGATCTTTCTTCCGATCTTCTCGGAAATGCTTATGGACGCCGACGACATATATATTTCGCTTAGCTTTGGAGTGACCGGCGACGACAGCGTATACACCCAGGGCGACGAGATACTTAAGCTTTGCAGCAACAGCGAGTTTTATTTGCTCATGTACAATGTCAATGACGACAATACCAAAGAGATCTTAAGCTTTCTGACCGATAAGACAGGTTATAGCATAGAGACTTCCACCAGCGAGATCATACATGACAGTACGGCAACGCTTTACAGACTATACAAATAATGCCTGCTTCTCACCGCTGAGGCTTCGGAGCCTGTCTGCGGGGGATATGATAAAAATATAGCAGCTCTGGCGTACTTTGCCAGTACGCCGGGTCATTTTTATGGGCGATCTGCAAAGTCTGTCGCCCTTCAAGATTTTACAACGCAGAGATTTTTTATTTGTGTCAAGCATTTTTGGCAAGGTTTAGTTGGGGGAGCAATATAATATAACAGAGCCGTGTAAACGGATAAACAAAACGGGGTGATGTCTATGCAGGTACAAAAGGCAGAAAAAAAGGTTGAATATCTTGAGCTGATATACGATCTGATATTCGTATTCGTCATAGGTCGCAACAATCTGCTGCTGCACCATTTCGACGGCAGATTCATTGAACTGAAGATGTTCACCGCCTACATAGTCTGCACCCTTGCGGTGATACAGATATGGAACTTTACCACCTACTACATCAACATCTTCGGCAGGAACGGTATCCGTGAGCATATCTCGCTGTTCGTCAATATGTTCCTTATGTATTTCATAGCCGAGGGCACCAACACCGACTACGAGACCTACTATGTGCAGTACCACGCCGCATGGGCGCTGATACTGCTGAACATCGGCATACAGTACCTTATCGAGCTTCGCAGCTACAGGGATAACAGGAAGATGCTCGGGCAGATACGCCGCATGGCTATGCCGCTGTTCATCGAAGCGGCGGGCGTGGTGCTGGCGGTGTTCGCCTACAAGCTGGCGCACATCGAGCTTTCATGGGCAGCAATACTCCTGGGGATAATCGCCTCTATGGCGGCAGGCAGGCAGGAGAACAGCTCAAAGATAGATTTCCCGCACCTCACCGAAAGAGCTATGCTGTACGTAGTGTTCACCTTCGGCGAAATGATAATCGGGCTTTCGGGATACTTTGAGGGCGTGCTCGATCTCAGCAGTCTCTACTTTTCGGTCATGGGATTCCTTATCGTTGTGGGGCTGTTCGTTTCGTATGAAACGCTGTACGATCACATCGTTGACCGGGAGCGGTCGAACAATGGTCTGGGATATATGCTTATCCATGTGTTCCTTATCTTCTCGATGAACAACATCACCTCGGCGCTGGAATTTATGCGCGAGGAAAAGATAGCCCTTCTGCCGAAGATGCTGTTTCTGATAAGCTCGATACTGCTGTTTTTCATCTGCATATTCCTGCTGGGAAGATACGCCAAAAAGCGGTGCAGCTTCAACCTAAGGCTGGTGATCCACATGGCGATATACTCCGGCGCATTTGTGCTGCTCATGCTGATACTGCGCGAGCATATGAGAATAAATATCCTGCTGACGGTGGCATATGTGTTTGCGGTATTCCATATGCTGCACAAATTCGGAAAGACACAGAAGGACACATCAGACGAATAATAAAACAGCCCGTTTTGCTTTGCCGGCAGAACGGGCTGTAGGTTTGTACATATATTGCAGGGATCAGTCCAAAAGCTCGAAATCCATTACCACCGGGTGGTGATCGCTGTATTTGAAGCCGTTAGCTTCGATACGCACGTCGTTGCACTTTACATTGTCCGAAACGATAAAGCCGTCCAGTATCACGGTAAATGACTTCTCGGGATCGTAGGGGATATCCACCATTCTGGTGGAGCCGATCAGCTCGTTGGAGTAATCTAAGCATCTGGAGAAGCCCTCGGGTATTATATCCTCGGGGAAGGGCTGACACCAGCTGTAGATCCTGTCGGTGCCGGGATTCAGCTGCTCTCTGGAGCCGCCGGTGAAATCGTGATTGAAGTCTCCGCCGCATATGACGTAGTTGCCCTTTTCGTACTCGGCAGCCATATCCTTGAACATCATCTCAAGCTGGGCATTGCCGTTGGCAGCGTCGGTGCCGTAGGCGGAAAGGTGGGTGTTTATTATCACAAGCTCCCTGCCGTTTTCCACGGGGCAGCGCATAATGCTGTAGCAGCGGTCAAGATCGAGTATCTTCTCGGCGCTCTCGGCGATAGGCAGCTTTCTTCTCACCGCCGAGGTGACGTCGAATTTAAGCTCGGAAAGCAGCCCCGACTTTGAAGCGCCTATCGGCTCGTTGAGGGGATAGAAAAGATAATCCGAGTGGTAATTCTGGGCGAACACGCTGTCAAAGCCCTGAGCGTCCGTTTCCTCCGTTATCATCGCCGACTGGTCAACGTGCCACGATCTGTCGGAGTCGGTGTCAACCTCCTGGTAGAGGATTATATCCGGGTCAAAGGACATCGCCGTATCCATAGCGCCCTCTGTGCAGGCGATGACGCTTTCCTTGGATTCGGCGCGGCTGCTCTTGCCGCCGTCCATAAAGAAGGTGTACTCGGGAGTATAGGCGCCGAAGCCTATGTTATAGGACACGGCGGTGTATTCCTTGCCGGTCTCGGCGGCTGTCTCGGCGCTGCCGTTTACGTCAAGGGTAAGGTTATCCTCAAGTCTGTAGTATCTTGCAAACACGGCGGCGGCGTATATGCCGTATCCGATAACGGGGATACCCGCCACTGCTATCGGTATCAGCCACCATTTGAAACGCTTTTTCTTCTCGCTTTTGTTTTTCATGATATCTGCCTCACACTTTAATTATATATGCCTGAATGGCTCCTTATCTATTGTATCAGGATATCCAGTGTATGTCAATCTTTTTCGGCATTTTTGAGAGGAAATAATTGACTAACGGACTGAAATGTGGTATAATTATAAATAATATGTCTTTTCATCTGCGATCAGACATTATTCGGAGGCGAATATCGGTGTTGAAATATAGATACATAAAACAGATGATCATTGTTCTCGTTATGACATTGATCCTGAATATAGCGGCGCCGCTGACGGCGTTTGCGGATAACAGCGGGAAAAAGGTAGTGCGCGTCGGCTGGCACGAGGAGCCTTACTTCATCAGGGACGAGTCGGGCAGACAGTCCGGCTACTCCTATGAGTACCAGCTGAAGGTAGCGGCTTATACCGGCTGGGACTACGAATATGTGGAGGGTACCTGGTCTGAGCTTCTGCAAAAGCTCAAGGACGGCGAGATAGACCTGATGAGCAACGTCTCCTATACCGAGGAGCGCACCAATGATATGCTTTTCTCGTCGATACCTATGGGTACCGAAGCCTACTATCTTTTTGTGGCTCCTGACAATACCGAGATAACCTCAGAGAACCTGACTTCGCTCAACGGCAAGCGGATAGGCGTGGCAAAGGACAGTATACAGAAGGATTTTCTGAAGGACTGGACCGAAAACCACGGCATAGACGCGGAGATAATCGAGCTCAAGGACTCCGGCGAGGACTCTCTGAATCTCCTCGGCAGCGAGCTTGACGCCTATGTCACAATGGACATCTACGGCTCGCCGGAGATCGCCGTGCCGGTGTGCAAGATCGGTTCGTCGGACTTCTTCTTCGCGGTCAACAAAGACCGTCCCGATCTGCTCGGTGAGCTGGACTCGGCGCTCAACAGGATACAGGACGAGAACAAGTACTATGACCAGCAGCTCCACGACAAGTACCTCAGGAGCGAGGACACCAACAGATATCTTAGCTACTCGGAAAGGGAATGGCTGAAAAAGCACGGCACTATCAAGGTGGGCTATCAGGACAACTACCTTGCGTTCTGTGCCAAGGATCCCAGCACCGGAAAGCTTACCGGCGCTCTTAAAGACTATCTTGACTACGCTTCGGCTGAGTTTGAGAATGCCGACGTCAAGTTTGAGGCTATCGCCTACGGGACAGCCGAAGAGGCGCTTGCCGCTCTGAAAACCGGCGAGATAGACTGTATGTTCCCCTCAAATCTCACCGACTACGACGCGGAGCAGCTTGATCTGCTGATCTCCCCGACGCTTATGAGCACCGAAATGGACGCGGTGATACGTGAGGCGGATAAAAAGGGGTTTCTCAAGAAAAAGAGCGTTACGGTAGCTGTGAACAAGGGTAATATCAACTATGAGCTGTTTCTTGAGGACAACTATCCCGACTGGGAGAGGAAGTACGTCAAGGACGCTGCTGCCGCCCTCGATGCAGTCGCCGGGAAAGAAGCAGATTGCTATCTGATAAGCAACTACCGCTACAACAACATCTCCAAGCAATGCGAGAAGCTTCACCTTACTACCGTCTACACCGACATTGACATGGATTACTGCTTTGCGGTGCGCAAGGGAGAAGAGGAGCTGTACTCTATCATATCGAGGGTGACGGGCGTGGTGCCCCATTCTGCCGTTCACTCGGCGCTGACCTACTATTCCTCCGAGGACGTCAAGACGGACGTAAGCGAGCTTATAAAGGAAAACCTGTTCATCGTGACAACGGTCACAGCGCTGGTGATGCTGGTCATCATCATTCTCCTGCTGAGGACTATGCACGCCAAGAAGCGGGTGATAGAGGAAGAGCACCGGATCAAAGATCTGAACAAGCGTGTGTTCGTTGACGCCCTCACCTCCGTCCGCAACAAGGGCGCTTTCTCAGATTATGTCCGGAAGCTACAGGACAGGATAGGCGAAGGCGAGCAGCCGGAGTTTGCTATCGGCATTTTCGACTGCAACAATCTGAAAATAATAAATGACCACCACGGTCATGACAAGGGCGACATCTACCTCAAGACCGCCTGCCGGCTGATATGCAAGGTCTTTGACCACAGCCCGGTATTCAGGATAGGCGGCGACGAGTTCGCGGTAGTCCTGCAAAACAACGATCTCAAAAACATGGATCAGCTGATAGAGCTGTTTGAATCAAAGCGCAGCGAGATAAACGGTTCCACCGAAAATCAGTGGGAGGAAGTCCACATAGCCCACGGCATAGCGGTCTTTGATCCCGAGAATGACGGCACGGTAAGCGACTGCGTCCGCCGCGCCGACAGGATCATGTATGAGAACAAGCGGGTAATGAAAGCTAATACTAATCCCTAAAAGGTTAGGGCAACACCGCACAATCATTGTGCGTCAGAAACGCCGTCAGATTTTTCGTCAGATTGCATAAAGTTGACGACGGCGGGCTGGCGCC
>CACXDI010000071.1 GCA_902766335.1 uncultured Ruminococcus sp.
AAACCCTCGCTTAGGGCTCCTCGCCTGGAAATAAGCCCCGCAGGGGCGTTTTCCCAACCTCGCCAACCTCGCGCGGTTGGATCCGCTGTTTTATTCGCTGTTTACTTTGTCCAGATCGCCGTGCTTCCGCAGGGAAGCACCAGTCCTGTTGATGTTACCGGCAGTCCTATCTCGTCCGCCGTCACCTTGCCGCCGAACTTAGGTATCAGCAGATCGCTGAGTATATACGCCATTACCGACGGCGAAAGCCCCGTGGTGTAGCTGTTGAGCAGGAAAAAGTCCGGCTCGTCGGCAAGCACCTTCGCACAGGTCTCCACCAGGTCGTATATGCAGTCCTCCAGCTTCCAGACCTCGCCGCCCGGACCTCTGCCGTAGCTGGGCGGGTCCATGACTATCCCCGTGTAGCGGTTGCCCCGCCGTATCTCACGGTTGACGAACTTCTCGCAGTCGTCCACCAGCCAGCGTATCGGCTTTTCCGTCAGTCCGCTTGCCGCCGCGTTGTCCCTCGCCCAGGACACCATGCCCTTTGAAGCGTCAACGTGAGTCACAGCCGCACCCGCTTCGGCGCAGGCTAATGTGGCGCCGCCCGTGTAGGCGAAAAGGTTCAGCACCTTAGGCTCGCCGCCGGCGGCTTTCAGTGCGCGGATACGCTCCGCCATAAAGTCCCAGTTGACCGCCTGCTCGGGGAACAGTCCCATGTGCTTGAACCCCGTGGGGCGAATGACGAATCTGAGGTCTCCGTAGGCTATCACCCGCTTGTCGGGGAGCTGTCTTTTGAACTCCCACTCACCGCCGCCCTTTGCGGAACGGTGGTAGACCGCCGCCGCCTTTGACCAGTCGGCACGTTCGGGCGATCTCCAGATTATCTGCGGATCGGGGCGCGAGAATATATCCTTGCCCCACCGCTCCAGCTTCATGCCGTCGGCGGTATCGAGTATCTCGTAGTCCGTCCATTTATCTGCAATTCTCATATTTATTATTCTCCGCTTCCGATGCTTTCCGCCACGATCTTTGCTAGCTGCCATATAAGGCTGCCCTCACGCAAAGCGCTGACGGCGGCTTTCGGCTCGAACCAGTCGGCTCGGTCTACTTCGCAGGAAGGTTTAAGCTCTCCCTGCTTGACCCTGACCTCAAAGCCCAGCATCAGCATATCCTTTTTCTCATACCACAGGCTCTTTATCCACTTTGCCCCGACAGTATCGACGCCGAGTTCTTCGCCGACTTCTCTCAGTGCTGCCTGTTCAGCCGATTCGCCCGGCTTTATGTATCCCGCCACGCCGACGTAGTGATCTGATACGTAGTTCTGCTGTATCAGTGCTATCTTTCCCTCATCGCTCACCGCAACGCAGAGAACGCACACCGAGAACATATCGAACAGCGGGCGGCTGCATTTTTCGCAGTAGGGCATGAGCCCCTCGTCGCCTATCTCTCTTTCTGCCGCCTTGCTGCCGCAGTGGGGATAGTAGTCAAATCTCATGGCTCACATCTCCTCCACGAGCTTAGCTATCTCATTGGCGTAAGCGGTTATCTCGTCGGTGTGTCTGCCCTCAAGCATAACTCTCACCAGCGGCTCGGTGCCGGACTCTCTTACAAGCACTCTGCCGTCGCTGCCAAGCTTGGCTTCTACTTCCTTTATCTTATCGGTAACTGCGGGAGTCTTGTCCCAGAGCCCCTTCTTGTCGGCGGTAATCTTCACGTTCACAAGCACCTGCGGGAAGCTCTCCATGCATCCGGCAAGCTCGCTCATCTTCTTGCCGCTGTCGGCGAGTATCTCCAGCAGGGTTGCGCCTGTCAGTTCGCCGTCGCCGGTGTTCGCGTGATCGAGCATTATGATGTGTCCCGACTGCTCGCCGCCCAGCTTATATCCGCCGCTGAGCATTTCCTCAAGCACGTATCTGTCGCCCACCTTGGTGGTCTTGGCGTTTATGCCGTCAGCCTCGCAGAACTTGAAGAACCCGATGTTGGACATAACGGTGACAACACAGGTGTCGCCCGCAAGTCTGCCCTTCTGACGCATATAGCGCGAGAATATGGCAAGCAGCTTGTCGCCGTCCACCAGCTCGCCGTTTTCGTCAACGGCAAGACATCTGTCGGCGTCGCCGTCGAATGCAAGACCCAAGTCTGCGCCGGTCTCCTTAACCTTCGCCATAAGAGCTTCCATGTGGGTAGAGCCGCAGTTGTCGTTTATGTTGGTGCCATTCGGTTCGCAGCTGATGTACTCAGCCTGAACGCCCAGACCGTCGAATATCTTCCTGGCGGTAGCGCTCGCCGAGCCGTTTGCGCAGTCGAATACAGCCTTGATACCCGACATATCGCCCGAAACGGACTCTCTGATGTAAGAGGTGTAGTCATCAACAGCGGTGGTGCAGTAGGATACTCTGCCCACCTCAGCGCCCTCCTTGGCGGTCATGTCCTGCGGACGGTCAAGGATAAGCTCCTCTATCTCATTCTCAACGCTGTCCGGCAGCTTGAAGCCTGTGCCGGAGAACAGCTTGATGCCGTTAAATTCCATAGAGTTGTGGGAAGCGGAGATCATCACGCCCGCGTCCGCGTTGTACTTCTTCACCAGCAGAGCCACAGCGGGAGTAGGCACTACCCCCAGCATTACGGCGTCCGCGCCCGCGGTGCAAAGTCCCGCCGCGATAGCCGATTCCAGCGCGTCGCCGGATATACGAGTGTCCTTGCCTATGATTATCTTAGGCTTGTGATCGCACTCCTTAGCCAGCACCATAGCCGCCGCCCTGCCTATCTTCATAGCGATATCGCAGCTAAGCTCGGTGATAGCTACTCCTCTTGCTCCGTCAGTTCCAAATAATCTGCCCATTTTCCTCTAACTCCTTTTTCTTTTTCTAGTCCGCGTCATCGCGCCACTACGCGGCGCTTCGCAGGCGATCTTCGTCTTTTTTGAGCCGCGGCATTTGATCGCGATCTTCCCGGTTTTTGTGACCTCTGGCGTGGTCGTTAATGTATGGGCAACACCGCACAATCATTGTGCGTCAGAAACGCCGTCAGATTTTTCGTCAGATTGCATAAAGTTGACGACGGCGGGCTGGCGCC
>CACXDI010000072.1 GCA_902766335.1 uncultured Ruminococcus sp.
AGTATGGTAAGCCCTCAGCAGGAACTGCGGCAGGCAGTCGAGTATTCTCAGCTTGAGGTCATCTGTATCAAATTCGGTTTGCATCTCGATGGCGTCTATGCAGAAGATGTCGAGGTACGGCTCGAACGCCAGCGGACCGTTGCCCTCGCTCAGAGCCGAGTAGATAAATTCCGCATAACCGTCAATGCAGTCACAGATGTCGTAGATGTCCAACCCCGTCTTGGCAGCCTGCCCGCCGAGTATCAGCAGACCCGTGACCGTCCCGATCCGGACAGTCCCACCCATCTCTCCGCCATAGATTTCTTCCTCATCATCGTCGGTCAGGTCATCAGGGATTCCGTAGATTTTGAGATAACAGTTTATGATATAGCCGTCATAGGGCTCGCTGTTTTCCTCATAGACCCGCACCCCATAGGCGGCTTCTGCAAATATTTCTTGTATCATTTTAGTGACCTCCGATTGGTGATATTCTTATGTGCAGCTGATGCGATTTTTGGTATCAATGGAATTTTACAACACATAATTAATCCTTTTTCGTTCCTTTTTCGCTCAATGACAAATTGGAGAATTTGTGGTATAGTGGAACCGGACGGAAGGCACTTGCATTTAATTTTGCCATAGGAAGTGAGCGCAGCAACAGTACCCATCACCTGTGCAATTCGCTGTTTCCTACCTGTCTTATGAGAAGCCCATTCGTTGTGAAGTTAGATAATTTCAATGGGAATCCCGCCCCCCGAATTTATTCAATTCAGAGATTTTGCTTTCAGAGTGCCTGTTTTCACTTAACAAATCGCCTGTTTTTGTAGCGTCTAATGAAAGGAAGGTGTTTGCTGAGCCAGGTTCAACATGAAATGCAGAATCGCAAAAGGGTACTTATCCCCAATTCAAATTACAGCAGTCAGAATGATTTTCGCCGTCATTCTGCTTGTAAAGATCGTGATAGAAATATCGTGGGAAAGCAAAATATACAGTTGCCCTGCAGCATCATCAAATCGGAGGGATTATTAAAATGTAGAAAAATATCATACCCTATCATGCAGCAATATTTTCAAACTGCACTCTACCGCCGCCCCGCCATCGGCAGTACAAATTCAAAAACCGTCAATCGTAACCGAACATATCTACCGGAGGTGATTCCAATAGGCAAGTAAATCTATCGTCATGAGAAGTTAGGGCTAACCGTCGAGCCTTGTATCTTCGACAGTCAAGTTCATGGATTCAATTCATATTTTGCCGTCAGGTCATGAATTGGAGACTGAACCGCAGAATGTCAAAAGCACTCGCTGTGTAGCGAAATAGATTTTATGGAAAGGAACGTGATAGATATATTTGAATTAAAGAAGATGAACGCCATCATGAGTAACTGTCCGCATATGCTCGCTGTAGTATGCGTGAAGTTAGAGTTGGCTCATCGTCTGTCGCTGTCATGATATTTTTTACCACAGTCGAGCCGATTTAAAATATGCTATTCTGATTATGCAGGAGCATTTGAGCGAAAGGCTTCGCAGTCAGGTGCAGCTGCCCACGCCTGCCGAGCATTATGGTGCTACCAAAATCGTTCAGCGCATACGCGCTGGATATGCGCCTTTTGTATAATGGCGCTGCGTGAATGTGCATTTGATTATCAACCCTATCGGGCATTGATAAATTCGATTTAAAAGTCGGATTTGTGACCTATTTTTTATTCTTGCTTAGGCAAGCATAGATTCTTTCGTATACCACGAAAGAATCGTATACCGATTTTGCGTTACCCCGCAAAATCGCTGTTTAGGGAACCCTCGCCCTAAACAAAAAGCCCTCATTCGAGGGAACAAATATCGAAACATAAAAATGAAAAGGAATGATTTATATAGCAAGAAAGTATAAGCAGGTTCATCGTAAGGAACTGACATTTGATTTAAAAGATTGGGAGAAAATAGAACGCAGGGCTGAGGCTTGTCACACCGACACCACGAAGTACCTGCGCAAAATGGTTCTGGAGAAACAGCCAATATTCTATGATTTTAGTGAGTTGACCCCGATGGTAAACGGCATGAGAATAATTTCAGGCAACATTAACCAGATAGCCAAGAAGGTGAATGCCACGAACAATATGTATGCCGAGGATGTCATGGTGTTGCAAAAGGAAGTGAATGAGCTTTGCCGTATCTCAAATTTATATCTGTCCACTCTAATGTCAAAAAGAGTTTGAGGTACATACTGAATCCAGACAAGACCGAGGAGCTACTCTATACCGCCTCCATAAATTGTATGACCGATGCCGAGGCTGCGTATTTGCAGATGCAGTTAGTATATGACCAGTTCGCCCGTGACCATTTCAACAGCAATCCCCCTTTAGAGGGCAAATGCCCGGTGAAGGCGATCCACATCATACAGTCATTCTCGCCAGAGGACAATGTTACTCCCGAACTCGCTCACAAGATAGCCAAGGCTTTTGTCAAGAAGAACTTCGGAGACGACGTGCAGGCTGTGATCGCTACTCATGTCGACAAGTCGCATCTTCACTCACACATCATCATCAATGCTTACTCGCTTAGCGGCAAAAGGTATTATGCGAACAGGCAGACCTTACGGCAGGCTCGTCAGAATTCCGACGGAGTATGCAAAGCCTTCGGACTGGAAATAAACCCGAACCTCACAGGCAAGGGCAGGTCGATCAACTACGGTGAATGGCTGCATCGGAAGAACGGGTCTTCGTGGAAACAGCAGATCCGAGATGAGATCGACAGGCTGATACCCAACGTTACTTCGCTCGATGAACTGTTGCAGTCGCTTGAAGAACGTGGCTACGAGGTCAAACGTGGGAAGTACATCTCAATCAAAGCCCCCGGGCAGGGACGTTTCGTCCGCACTAAGACTCTTGGTGAGGAGTACGCCGAGGAGAGTTTGAAGATTCGCATACTCTATCGTGAGGTAGGTGCGGGTACTACGCCTGGGCAGAATAAAGAATCAAAGCTGCGGTCTGCCTATGTTGCGATAATCGGAGATGTTCGCGTACTTGCTGTCCAGCGGAAGAAAGTACCCCGAAAGAGAATCGTCACAGCAGAGTACTCAGTCGAGAATGATCTCGATGTGTACAAGCTGTCTGCGCAGCTGTCGGTCATCAATAAGGAGAATATTGTTTCTATCGGGGACTTAGAGGGCAGAATTACAAAACTCCGAGCGGACTATGAAAGGCAGCGGCAGGAGGTAAACAGCTTCATTGAGGAACACAACCGACTTGTGAGCCTGTGGGAACAGATGAAGGATTATTATTCACTCTCAGATAAGGACGAGCTGTCCGAAGTCGAAAAACTGAAACTGTCGGTCTGCAAACGTGCGATGAGTGATAGCGGCATCTGCACCCAGAGAGATTTTGACCGGCTGAAAGAACAAGTCGGAATTATTGACAAGAAGATAGCCGCACTGAAAGATAATCTCGACAATTGCAAGCAGCAGTATGATGTGTACAGGGATATTCGGGAGACTTATTACAACATCTCGAAGGGTGACTACATCAGCAATCTTGTTGAGGAGGAACGTCAGCGGCTGGAGCAGGTGAAGAAGAACAAGCCTCGCCGCTGATAAAATTATTACGAAAGGACGTGATAGCCATGCACTATATATGTCACTCAAAAGTACATGATAAATGTTTCTTAATTGTAAAACTATATTTTGAATTGAAAAGGAGAATCATATGTCATTAAACAAACAAGATTTTACAAGATTGATCAAGGAAATATCCAGCAGCAAAAAGAGTATCAAAAGAGCGCAGACCACCATCGAGACTAAGCGCAGTGAACTCAATTCAAAGATGAACGATGTCGAGAGAAAGCTGGAGATCAGCACCGACACTCTGATCGAGATCGGCAGGATAGCTGTGAAAAGATTCGGCTACACTATCTCGCCGGAAAAGTTTGCCGAGGAGTTGGACTTTATTTTTTCGGACAACATCATAGCGGAGTATGTCGCAGGTGAGATGGAGTCG
>CACXDI010000073.1 GCA_902766335.1 uncultured Ruminococcus sp.
AACACAAAGATCACCAAGACCGTTAAGCTCAAGAAGGGCAAGAAGTACTTCGTAAGATCTGCCGCATACGTTAAGGTAGGCAAGACCGCTTACGCCGGCAAATTCAGCAAGGCTAAGGCTGTTAAGGTAAAGTAAACCGTAAAAGCTGACAATATCAAAGCCATCTGCATGACACTATGCAGATGGCTTTATTTTTTTATTCACGCTGTGGCTGCAAGCAGCTTTTCAAGCTTCTTTGGCTTTGGTATCTTTCTGAGATATCTGTAGCAGCGGCGGTATTCTCTGTAGGCTTCACGCCATTCCTCAGCCGTGGGGGTATATCCGCCGAAGCAGACCCGCTCAAACAGCGCTATCAGCTTGTCGGGGGAGCAGCCGCGCGTCGAATGGAAATACTCGCTCAGCATCGCGGCGGTGTAGGAAGAATAGTCGCGCTTTGTGGAGTAGTTGGTGAGCCATATCAGGTGCTGGTACAGCCTGAGTACCCGCCTGTCCGGCTGCATAAAGGGCAGCCTTAAACGGAGCAGCAGCTCTGCAAGCCGATCCAGCAGCAAAACGAATACTATGACAAAACCCACGATAATGACAAGCATCAGACGGCTTATCAGTTTCAGGAACATCGTCGCATTGCCGCCGTTGTCCTCGGTCTGCTGTTTTTTATAATCGGATACGGTGGGATCAAATGTCAGCCAGCCTGCGCCGGGGATATAGACCTCGACGAAAGCGTGAGAGTGGGAATCCCTTATGACAAAGCTCCGGGAATCCTTCATGGAGGGCTCTTCATTTTCCGTCGGCTCAAAGCAGGCGAAGCCTTCCACATACCTTGCCGGCAGCCCGACGGAACGCGCCATGAGCGTCATAGCCGTCGCATAGCTGGAGCAGACTCCCGTCTTGCCCTCAAATATGAAATAGTCTATAGACTTGTCATCGGGGACATAGTCCATATCGTAGACATAGCCGTTCTCTTCAAAATAGCCCTCGAGCAGCTGCGCCTTTTCCATATCGCTTTGAGCGCCGTCAACGATCTCCTTCGCAAGCTGCTGCACACGCTCGGAGGTGTTCTGAAGATCGAGGTATCTGCTCTCGGCGTTCATATAATCATTGTACAGCCTCAGCGCGTTCTCGCTGCCGTTTTCAAGAAGCTTGCCGATATATTCATCTCTGCTGAGACCTAGAGCCGCTGCATACTTGTAATAATCATCTCCGGGATCCATGAATGAAAAATTGTCATTCAGCACCTGCATACTATCATTTACCGCGCCTTTTCTTATCACGACGCCCTGGGGATATTTCTTGTATTCAAGATCCGCCAGCCTGTCATAATCGGTTATTATGCCGTAGGGTGACGGAAGGTATCTGGGAGCAAAATCATCATCGTAAAGCAAGCCTTCCTTAACAGGTATGCTCCCATGGATGTTTTTGACATTTCCGACACCGGAATTGCTTTCGATGATCACCTTCATATCCTCAAGGATATCATCATAGGAGTACTCCGGAAATACCGAGGAATACACGTAGGAATAGTCATCATCCATGTTTCTGCGCTTCCAGACATCGCCGTCGAAATAATCAAAGGAGCCGCTTCTGAGGAAATACTCCTCGGCGGTGCCGTCCGTCTCAAAATAAAACAGCGGATCGTTGCTGGGTCTGCCCATTCCGTAACGCTGACTTGAATCCTCACCGAGCTCTTCGTAATTCCCGGCTCCGGCACCAGTGTTGTAGTAATTGAAATAGTTCGCGTTTTTCTCAAGCTCCGAGATGTACTTCGGCTTGTCTATCATCATAGTGACCGCGCCTGTTATCGTAACAAACAGCGCTATGCTTATGATATACGAAAGGTCTGTCCTGAATACGCCGCGCATCTCCCTGGGCATAGACGGATCTATCCTGCGGTTATGCACCATAACGGCTATGAACATGGTAACTATCAGAGTCACCAGTATCTCAGGTATCTCCTCTGCCCGCTTTGCATAGATAACGAAAGGGAACAATATGCAAAGCATAGCGCCAAGGCTCCGGTAGCGTATCTGGGTGAAGTAGTAGAGTATGGATATCATAAAGAACCCGCCGCCCAGCATTACCGCCGCCAGATACAGCGGCTGACTGTTGTAGGAGCCTTCATCGCCGTAGAACCATGTCACCGGGTTCAAAAGGTTATTATTGTAATAGGCCCCCGTCACAAGGCAATAGCCCGCGGCTATCTCTATACCAAAGAATATCAGCGTATACAGCAGACCGCCTGCCATAGGTCTGCGCTTCAGCTTGTCGAAAAGACAGAAAAAAAGATACTCGGCAGCCAGAAAGCCCACGGTACACATATACGCCGCAGGTCTGTAGAGAGCATAGATAATGGAGAAGCAGAGCGCTCCGCCAAGCAGCATAGGACATATATAATTGCTGAGACGCTCGGACATTGTGACAGCTCCGGCGGACTTATTTACTTTTTTATTTTTTGGCATTCAACTGCCTCCGTTTACTTTTGCTTTTTCAGTTCAAATTCCGGGGATATCGTCCAGAGGTTGGTGCAGATGTTTTGCAGTCCCGATCTGTCGGAGCATATCATCATGATACCGGCAGACGCCGACGCTATACGCACCGCCGAGCCGCTTGCCGCTTCGGTGGCAGCGGTGAAGCATATCGGCACCTTGTTCGAGGTCAGTATCTCCTCGGGTATCAGCGATACATTTCTATCCGGACGGAAATCTCCCAGAAGCTCCTGTATCTGATAGACGTCTCCCACAGAGCGGATATCTATGCCGTACCAGATACCTTCCCTGGGGAAGTAAAACTTAGCTTCTCTGCCCTCGCGGATAAGCATGGTGAACACCGCAAGCGCACCCTCTATCACATTATCCCTCACCGAAAGAGAAAACTCGCTCTCTCCCATATCGGGAGCGTCCAGGAAGAAAAGCTGTCCCGCGCCCACTATCTGTTCATCAAGGCGCACCATATACTCGTCACGCTTTGAGGAAAGCTTCCAGTTTATCCGCTTTATCGGATCGCCGGGAACGTAAGCCCGGTGCTCATAGCCCGCAAGTCCGGTAGGCACAACAGAGGTCTCGTCCGACTCCTCGTCATCGTCATCGTTGTTTGCGAACATGGACGTAGTCTTTAGAAAATCCGTCTGCACGGCGGCGTCCGGGATATCAGGATACACCGCAACGGTCATGACCTCGGCAGTCACATTCTTGAGCTTAAAGCTGAATATGCCGAGAAAATCGGTGAGCCTGACCTCGCTGATATACATAGCCGACGCTCCGGAATACTTTGCCTTAAAGGGGATATCCACCTCATTGACCTCTCTGCCCGCAAGCGCCGCCTTGAAGCAAACGCCGCTCTGCGGCTCAAGCTGAGGTGCAGCGCCTGCGTATATCTCGATGATCGGCGACGGCAGAAGTATACGCTTGGACAGCCGTGCCGTAAGTGTCACGGTATCTCCCTTATTGGCAGCCGTCTTATCCGCCGATATCTCCACATTTATAAAAAACGAGACCAGCGCGGTGATAACAGACGACACCACAAACGCGCATATAAGCGCCGCCGCGAGTATAACGCCCGCCGTGCCGTCGATGAAATGCGTGACCGCAAGGGTGACGCATATACAGCCCATATAAGAAAGCAGCGCTGTCACGGTTTTGAAGACATTGTTCCTTTTGACGTCCTCGGGCAGCTCGCCCTTCAGCAGCAGTTTTTTTCTCTCTTCACTTGTCATACATTCACCCGGTCACTGGTCACTTGACGGGAGCAGCTACGGTAAGAGCCGCCTGCTCGGCTACTGTCTCAGCATTCGGGAACGCCGACTTGCCCTTGGGCGTGAGCATAAGTCTGTGGGCAAGCACCGGAGACAACATTCGCTTCACGTCATCCGGGACAACATAATCTCTGCCCTCCACATATGCAAGCGCCTTGGACACCTTCAGCAGAGCGATACCCGCGCGGGGCGAAGCGCCCAGCTTTATAAGTTCGGAATTTCTGGTGGCGTTTAGCAGCGCCACGATATAATTCTTAACGTTAGTCTCACATCTGACCTGCTTCACCGCCTCGATATGGCGCTTGACGTCCGAAGTTGTCATAACGGCATCGAGCTTTTCGGAAAACTCCTTAGTCTCGGAGCGGTTTATGATATCAAGCTCCTCCTCCGGGGTGGGGTAGCCCATAGATATCTTCATTATAAATCTGTCCATCTGAGCCTCGGGAAGGTGATAAGTACCATAGGTCTCGACGGGGTTCTGTGTAGCCATTACCATAAAGGGATCCGGCAGCGGCATAGTATTGCCGTCCAAAGATATCTGGTGTTCCTCCATGACCTCCAGCAGGCTGGACTGTGCCTTAGGCGAAGCGCGGTTGATCTCATCTGCAAGCAGGAAGTTACACATAGCGGCGCCCGCCTTATACTCCAGCTCGCGGGTCTTAGGGTCTATCATCGAGAATCCGACGATATCCGAAGGCATGATATCCGGGGTGAGCTGTATTCTGTTGAACTGTCCCTGCACCGAGCTTGCGAGGGCGGACACGAGCCGGGTCTTACCGACGCCGGGGACGTCCTCGATAAGGATATGACCTTCGGCGAGCATAGCGCAGATGACCTTAACTATCGACTCACGCTTACCGACGATGACCTTTTCTATATTGACCACCAGTTTTTCTATCTCAGTATTCATTTACAAAACCTCATTTCATTGAAGATAAACAACCATTTTAATTATAACAGATTCCGTCCAAAAAAGCAACAGTTTTCACTTACTTTTTATATAAACAGCGTGGTCTTCCGACGTTTCAAGCAGCGGGTGCAGCGGCGCGACGCTGCCGAGGTTCTTAGGGCGAGGAGCCCTAAGCTAGGGTTTGGGGACAGAGTCCCCAATTGCCCCGC
>CACXDI010000074.1 GCA_902766335.1 uncultured Ruminococcus sp.
GGAGCCGCTTTTCAGCTCGGTCTCGCCGAGGTACTGCGTCACCTTGCTGCCGTCCGTCACGGTGTAGAGGGTGTCGGGGTCCTTGACGGTCAGGGCATCATACTCTGTCTGTGTAAGCTTGCGGAGTTTCATGCCGCCGAGATACTCCGCAAGCAGCGCCGAAAAATCAGACTGCGACACCTGGTCATTACTCACGGCTGCCGGAGATATATGCAGCAGGAAACGCGCCGCAGATATGCAGTTCCCGGAGCCGTCCAGCAGACGGATATCTCCATATCCCTCGCCGCCGACTTCAAGCGCGGTCTCGGGGAATGTCGCCGTTACTTTGTTGCTGCTTATGGCGGCGTCCGATACCACCATAGCGCCGTCCGGGCGGAGCACTCGCAGCTCCGCGCTGCTCACCGATGACAGCGAGACGCCAGCTCCGGCGTCCGTGAACGTCGCTCTCACGGCTCGCGTGCCGTTATCGTCCTGCTTAGCCCAGACCTCAGCCCGCACGCCGTCGGTGGACAGGTCTAGGGTAATGTCATCATAATGCGTTATCATTCTATCACCTTCCTGCTATCATTGATGTTAACGTCTGAGGCTTTACGCCGAAAGTCAGCTGCGGGTTCTGCGGATCATCCAGAGACAGCACGCGCCCGGTCACCCGCACTTCGTCATCTATGCCCTGTAGTCGAGTAATAACACGGTATGTATTATACATTCGCAGATCATCATAGTCGCCATTTATCAGCGACAGATCGAGGGCGTTGACGGTGAAGCTGGTAAGCAGACCTATCATCTGGTTGTAGTCTTTCAGTCCGGCAGCGTATAATCTGCTTTGCGCCTCACCGATCGCACCGCCTGAACTCCAATCGGTCGGTGCGATATCATCATAGATCTTTGACGCTTCGACGATCCCGTAGAGGTTTTTTAGCGTAGTGTTTTCAATATACGGTTCTGAGCCCGCGAGCCTGAGACGTTCGCCCACCGTGCTGCTCGGGTTCACTGCTCCAACAGGATAGAAGCGGGTTACGATATCCTTAGCTTCTACCGTTTTTTGCAGCGATCTCAGGTTGCGTGACAGTGCTATTTCCGTGTCGGAATGTTCCCCGAAGGTCGGGGCGATATCAAGATACCGGTTGCCGTTGTCTGTCCTCAGCCGGAACTCGCACCCCGCCAGATCGCAGACATCCGTTATCATGTTAAACGTGCTGATGTACCCGTTAGCATATCCTCCCGTAAAGACCCCCGATATATTGCCGGGATAGATCTTGCGTGCCGAGTCTACTTTGCTGTTATGGGTTGATAGTATGCCGGGAACAATTTCAGAAAGCTGGCAAGGCTGCCCGTCAAACTTTCGGGACTGCTGGATCGTGTCGCACAAGTATGCCAGCTCACCCTCACAGGTCACGGTCTTGTATACCATTCCGTCAGCGTCCATGATATCGCTGACAGAATAGACCCGCCCTTTGAACAGCGTTTCTTCGTTCTTCCGGTCATAGCTCTCAACGAGCGTCTTCATGCTCTCTATCATGCTATATCCGGGATTGTTCGGGAAGATCGAGAAGCAGAATTTAGGTATGGTGTTAACATTCTCCGTCAGCTTTCCACTCCCTATCTGGGCGTTAGGGTCCAGCCTGCCGTGAATGACGGTGTCAGTCCCGTCCAGAGTTGCTGTTATTCTGTACATATCATATCACCGCCGTTCTTTCACCGTGCAGAACTGTAGCTTGCACGGTTCGCTCTTGGCGCCGACGATCACCAGCAGATCACCTACGGACAGCGGGAACTCTGATATTTCCGCTGCCGTGCCGTTGATCGTGAGTGTGGGATCACCTTCCGAGATCAGCCTCATGCTGTTGGTGGAAGGGATCGAGCTTTGTGGAAAGCTCTTGATCTCGTCCGTCAGCAGCCAGCCCGCGTGCTTGATATACTCGGTAAGCGTGGGCTCTTCGTAGGTGATGTAATCTAATCCCCAGATCTGGACGCTCACCGCTGTCGCAGTCACCTGGTAGAGATAATAATAATCAGCATCTTCTTTCAGGATCACGCAGCCTGTCGGCACTTCGACAGTTATATCCATGTTACCGATCTTCTTTGGCAGCAGATACCATTTTGGAGCGCTCGACTGCGGTATCTCTGCGACAGCGTAGTGTATGCCCGACTGCGGTGAGACCGTCTCGAAGCTTATGCTAAGATCTGTATATCCGCTTATACCGAGTCCTTTTAGCCGCACCAGGTTGTATGATGCCTGGTGCGGTGCAAATAGGTACTTTGTGCTGACCGCGTTGGGGGTGAAGCTTACACAGTCGATCAGCTTACCGGAGACGGAGCGCATATAGGGGGCGGCGGTGAACCGGACGGTCAGATCTATCTCCCGCCGTGCCGTGCCTATGATCTTCGGCTCGTCGATGCCGGTGCAGCTGACTCCGGTGTACATATACCCCTCGATATTCTCATCGTAAAGCTCGGTGCTGCCGCTGTATATCCAATCGAGCAGCGCCGACTTCTTGTCTGCGGCTTCTCCCGATGTGCGCCCCGTGATGTGGAAGGTGTAGGATCCCTCACGGTCATCATAGTGCAGGCTGCCGTCCATGCGGGAGAAATCGTAGCTGCCGTCCATGCCCGCCACCGTTTCGCGCAGGATACGCGGCTGAGGCTCGGAAAATCCTCCTGCCGTTATCTCTACGCCCAGATCATCACCGCTCCAGCGCCCGCCGAAGCGTATCTGTCTTTTTCTCATGTGCGTCCTCCTGTTCTTGCTGTGATCGTCACCGATCTGCCGAGCTCGAGATCAAGATACGGCAGCAGCCAGGACGCTATCATCTGTCCGCTGCTGCCAGGCATGAGCAGCTTGATCTCGGCGTACTTTGCCGGGGCGATATCTGACCTTGCGGAGCCGCCGCTGTCTCTGCGCGTATCCGGTACAGCGGGCTTGACGAGTGCGCTGCGGTCCTTATCGCTGAAAGCAGAAAGACTGCCGCTGTCCTGCTTAGATGCACGCGACAGCAGATCGTCCGAGCTGCTCCCGACAAGCTTGTCTGTATCGGGGAACAGTTCAACAAGTCCGGCACCTGCCTTCTTAGCTGCGCCGATAGCAGACTGCACCATATCAACCGCAGCTGTCACAACATCATCCGTGCCGTCGGTCATACCATTTGCGAAGCCCTCATCATTGTAAAGTCCCAGCTGTCGGAATACCTTCGAGGGCGAAGCTATCCCCGCTTCCTCCTTAGCCGCCTGAATGGCTTTCTGCACCATCTCGGCTGTAACGGGCACGATCACCTGATCTGTTCCTGTTCGGATACCGTCAGCGTAGCCCTGTATCACCATGTCCGCAAGCTCGCGGTACTCGCCCTTTGCGCCGTCCTTGCCCTTATCGGCTATGCCGATCATGTCGCCTATCATCTGCGTGGTCTGCTCCAGCACATCGTCAGACTGCTGCTCGGCTATGGTGTGGATCTCGCCCTGGAGATCGCTCCACTGCTTGGAATACTCCCGCATCTTGGGCTTGCCCATGTCGATCATAGCCTGCACCTTGCTTGCAGAGGAAGGACCCGCTTCTTCAAGGGTGTTGAGAAGTCCCTGATCTATGCCCCATTCGGCAAGGGTGCGGAGATTTGCAGCCCAGTCCTCCAACCCCTTCTGGTTGGCGTCCAGATTGTCAATGAGTTCCTGAGCCGAAGTCTCGGTGCCGCCGTTGAACTCTCCGAACACATCGAGGGAACTGCTTATAGCTTCTTCCTGCGCCTGAACCGCCTCGCCATACTTATCAGTAAGCTCCTGTATCTTGTCGAAGGTGTCCTGCGAGATACTGTAAGTCTCGTCGCCCAGCGTCACAACGTAGTCCTTGAACTGGGACACGGTGCTCTTGGCGACTTTGCTCTGCTCGTCATAGAGCTGCTCATAGAGCTGCTGCCGCTTCTGAGCTGCGGCTTCTTCCTGCTCAGTGACCTCAAACGCTTCACGAGCCTTTTCCTGCTCGTTAGTAAGTCCGCTTACAGCATTCGACGCCGATATATATGCAGCACTCGTCTCACCTATGGCGTTGGTGGCGTTCTGCTGCTCGGTGACGAGCTCTTGCAGCCTGTTCTCCAGCTCCGCATACTTAGCCGTCTGCTCGTCTGTCAAAACTCCCTGCTGTTCGAGCTGTTCAAGCTGCTGCTGAGTCGATGTGTACTCGGCTTCCAGGTCGGCTTTGGTCTGCTTGGCGGCGTTGTACTTCTTCTCGGCTTCGGCGAGCACCTTCTTGGCGTCCGCAAGATCGCTGTCGATGTCAGTTATCTGCTTCCGTGCCTTATCCTGCTCCAGGTCTCGCTTTTTGCTCTGCACCAGCTTGTCTATCTCGGAACGGTTGGACTTTAAGTGTCCGCTCTCCTTATCCAGCTGTAAATTCAGCCCCGGGTAGGTATCGTTCAGCTCAGCGACGATCGCCGCCATTTCTTCCTTATCGGCAGCGGAAAGCTTCTCGGCTTTGTCCAGCTCATAGAGCGTATCGGTAAGATTCTCTGTCTTCTCGATCTCGGCGGCAAGCTGATCGTTGCTCTTGCTGCGCTCTCCGACGTTCTCACCGATAGTCGCCAGTATCTTGTCGGAAAGGTCGAGGAACTTCTTCTGCTCGTCAGTCAGACCGTCGTACCTGTCGGTCAGCTCGTCTATCTGGTCGGTCTGGTAGTCGATGAATGATTTGACCGCCATTCCCAGTGCTGCCGCGCCTGCTATGGCGAGAGCATAAGGATTGATGTTGAGCGCCTGCATGATAGAGCCGCTTTCCTGCATGGCTGCGTTTATCTGAGCTATCTTTGCCACCAGCTGAGGACCCGCGACATTCAGCTCCATAGCTGCCTTGTATGCGATGAACGCGCTCGCGCCGATCTTCACCGCTTCCACCAGATTCAGCACGGCGTCGCGGTCAACCCCGAGCTGCTCGGCAATGGCGCCGGTCATGTGATCGTCCAGATCGTCAAGGCTGTTTATCATGTTCTCAGCCATACGTACAACATTGTCGGCAAAATCCCCCGCCGACTCTGCCAGACCGTCTATCGCCTGCTGAGTGTCCCTGCCTGTGGTGATATCGCCCAGGAGCGACTGCGCTGCAGCCTTCATGCTCGCGAAGGAGCCGGAGAAGGTGCTGCTTGCTTCCTTAGCCGTAGTACCGGTGATCTCCATATCCTCCTGGATCGTGTGGATAGCCTCGATGATATCCGCATAGCTGGAGATGTCGAACTTTTTGCCGGCGAGGGCTTCGGCGTCCTTCAACAGGCGCTGCATTTCAGTCTTAGTCCCTCCATAGCCCAGCTTGAGATTATCAAGAAGCTGGAATTGACCCTTTGAGAAGCCCGCGTATGCCGTAGTCAGGCTGTCGATGTCCCCGCCGAACTTGTTGACGTTATCGCTCATGTCCACGATAGCCATATCGGCGTAGTCTGCCGCTGCTGCCGTGTCACCGCCCAGGCTCTTTATAAGTGCTGCCGAGAATCCCGTGACAGTCTCCATATAGTCGTTAGCCGAGCGTCCTGCCGTCTTATAGGCTTTGTCGGCGTTCTGTATGACTTTATCGGCATTCTCTTTAAACATGGTCTCGACGCCGCCCAGCGACTGCTCAAGCGCCGCGCCTTCAAGAAAGCTGTTGGCGACTACCTTGCCGAGCGCAGCCGCGCTTATAATACCGGCAGCCTTGCTTATCAGCTTCTTTCCGAGAGAGCTTCCCGCAGAATCACCCGCGTTGCCCATTTCCTCATCGAGCAGCTGACCCATGCGCCCCTGCATACCTTCCATTGAAGGTATTATCTGCACATAAGCCTTTGCAAGCTCCATGCCGCTATTCTCTGCCATTGTACTCACCTCTCTTTATACGCTGCTTAGCCGCCTCAAAAGCGTCCCCGCTGTCAAAGCTCTCGACAAAGCTCTCGGGCTCCTCCTTCAGATTCATGCACTTGGCATAAAGGCTCTCGGGACAGTTCTCGCCCTTGGCGCCGTCGCGGGTCCTTGCCCAGCGCAGCCAGTTGACGCGGTCATATAATAATAAAAGCAGCTCACTCGCGGGAGGATAGTATCTTCCCGCAAGCTGCTGCTTTATTCGTGAATCTTCCCTCAGCCCGCACGCCAGAGCTGCCGCACGGTGGGGCGGCAGCGCTCTGTAGTCGTACACATGATACGTCTCCGCAAGGTCACAGATAAGCGCGTCCTCGTCGGTGGTCGTCATGCGGGCGAGGATCAGGAGTTTTTTCCCGAAGGAGTGTTCTTGATAATGTCAAAAAGTTCCTCGGTCATTTTTTCGGCGGAGACTCTGCCGTTATCTTCGCGGCAGTGGTCTTTCAGCCTTTTGAGATCGGCGTCGCTGAGGAGACAGCGGGCAAGCTTCACCTGCCCCGTCACTCTCCCCGATGCGGTACTCTCCAGCGCCTCGAAGAACTCCCAGTCCTCGCGGAAGCTCTCGTCTATCTCGGCTTCAAAGCCGGTCGCAGTTTTTACAGTTGCCATGTCGTCTTACCTCCGTTAGTTCGATGCCGCCTGTACCACTACGGTGCAGGTGTCGGTATAGGTCACGCCGTCCTTTGTGATCGCGGCGGTGATGATCGTGTTGCCCGCACCCTCAGCGGTAACAACGCCGCCGCTGACGGTCGCCACCGAGCTGCTGCCGCTGCTCCAGGTCACCGTCTGACCCTCGGGGTAGGTGGTGGCTGTGAGCGTGGTGGTGCCGTCTTCGAGGATAAGTACGCTGTGAAGGTTCAGCTCAACATAAGGATCGGGAGCAGCGCTGCCGCTGATGTAGTATTCGCGTGCGGTGTCGCCGTTCAGGGCTTCATCAGCCATAGCTCTTATGGTGATGCCGTACTTTATGATGTCGTTATTGGTATCAGCCACTTCTGCAATAGAGGTAACGCTCGCTCTTGCGATAACGGTGCGCTTGAGCACGCCGCCTCTGAGTATCTCTTCGATAACGTAAGCGTGATCCTCCAGCTCCTTGGTGTTGATCTTGACGGTCATGCCTGTGGAGACGCTGCCGGTAACGTTGCTGTCGCCGTTTACCACCTTCTGCACTTCGGGGTTGAGCACCTCCGCAGCCTCGAATGTGTACTGCTCGCTCTTGTCGGTCTGGGGGTTTGCAATGGTGTCGCCGCCCCATGCCTTGATAGGATTGGTCGAGAGGTTGATCGCCCTCTTGAGACCCGCGTCGCTCATATAGCCCAGCGACACGAAGGCGGAGTCAAGCTCCGAAAGTGCGCTTGTGGGCAGCGGTGTGCCTACGGGTGCTCTGTATATCGCTCCGCCTACCTTAGGCTTGGCAGCGGATACGTTTGCTGCTGTCTGACTCATGATATCGTCACTCCTTCTTCATAGTAAGTTATGTAAAACACCGCCTGATAGCGGTAACGGTGGGTGTCGGGGTCGGTGAAGTTGTAGTCGCCGCCGCACTCGCAGCGGGTGACCTCCTCCAGCGAGGTGATCTCCTTCATGGCTGCCTTGACTCTGCCGCAGAGTGCCGCAGCCTCCAGGAGCGACGCGCCGTAGGTCTGCACCGTAACCGTCGCCCGCGAAAGATACGCGCTGTCGGAAGACCCCGTTTTTCCCACCAGGATATATCCGGCTGGCGGAGAGACAGGCTCTTCGAGGAAAGCCGGCGTTCTCAGCACCGTCTTCAGGTACTTGCGTACAATGTTCTCGATCATTTCCCCACCGCCTTCAATATCGTGTTATTTTCCAGATTGTCCTTTTTTGCCTTGTATGTGACCGCTTCGACGAAGGCTATCTCACGGGACGGCATGAGCTTTGCCGAAGCTTCGTAGCCGTCGCCGCAGCGTGCAGCCACCTGTTCGGCTTGGGAGACGAGCATATCCTTCGTCTCCTTAGACCTCAGCAGCCGCCGTAAATTGCCGCTGTTCAGCTCGATCCTCACCTTACTGCTCATAATGCTCCACCTTCACGTTCATGCCCCAGGACAGCGGGATATTCGCTTCAATCCCGCGCATGGGCTTACCGACGGTGCGGAAGGTCATGCCCCAGAAACTCACCGTGGTATCTTCCCAGGTGTGGCTGTCGCCCTTTGGTATGCCCAGTACATAGGCAATTTTCCTTCCGCTGAGGTTGAACTCGTTCACCACTTCGTCGGAGGTTGGCTGACCTATCAGTACATTATCCACCTGCACCGCCGTCTCCCGGAAGATCGGGCGGTCGGCGTCGTCAAGCCCCGTCTGCTCCTTTACCGTGAGCATGACGGGCTCGCCTTTAAGCATCTGTACCAATATCATACACCTCCATAGCGCCGTAGGTCTGATCCAGCAAGCCCAGCTGGGCAAGCTCGTTGCGGAGATAGTAAAGCTGCTGCCCCGCGTTAAGGAAGGTAGAGCTTACGCTGTACCCGAGCCCCGACTGCGAAGACTGCACCGCTGCGGGCGTGCTGTCTGCCGAAGCATTGAGCGCACGCACCACGCAGCTGACCGTAAGGCTTTTTGAGATGAGAGAAAAGTCGTCATTTTCTGCGATCATGCCGTCCAGATCGTACCCGCGCGAGGCAGCCTCCCGACGCAGCAGCGCCGAAGCCGTTTCCAGCAGATCGGGCGCACGTTCGCTCTCGGCTGCCGTCAGCGGTCTGCCGTAGGTGGCTATGTCCTGGACGGTGGCATATACTGCGCCCATTGCCTATATCAAGCCTTGATGTCAGCAGCGGTCAGTGTCACATAGCCTACCGCTACCGCCTTGCCGTTGCTGTCGAACTCTACCACCTCGATGATGTCGCCGACGGAGCAGCTCGAAATGACCTTTGCGGTGCCGCTGGTCATGGAAGTGCCGCTGTAATCGGTCGAAGTAGTGCCGAATGCGCAGAAGGTAGCCGGGTTCTTCTTGTAGGCAAGGGTATCGCCAGCGGTGAGAACGGTTGCGGTCACCTTGGTGTCGCCTGCGGTGGAAGTACCTACTGCGGTGGTGAGTGCGAGATAGTCGGGAGTGTACACCGCTCTGATAGCTACGCTGCGGAGCACCTTGTGGTCGTAGACGTTACGTCCCTGAACTGCGCAGGCGCCGATGTACTTGCCGGAGCCGTCGAGATTCTGTATCTTGACAGGCACCGAGAACTCGTCCACACGGGTGGCGAACTTGGGGTGCCCTGCCAGCATAGCCAGGTTTGCGGTGTCGTCGTTCCACTCGATGGCCAGGAAGCCTGCGATCTGACCGACTGCGCCTGCCTGCTTCACCTCGTCACCGAGAGAAGAAGCGGAGATGAACTCGGGCGACTTGAGTATCAGAGCCATAGTATCGGGAGTTACCAGCAGGTATCTGCCGTCCTTCGGGATCTTCGCCTTGTTCATGGCTTTCCTTACGTCAACGATGTTGGAGTAGATGTTGTCCTTTGTGAGAGTGCCGATGCCGCTGGGGGTAGCGCCTGCGATAAGCACGTTGCCGCCGTCGGTGTCGATCTGAGCCGCCAGGCTGTATCCTGCGCTGTCGAGCCGGTCTGCCACCAGATTGTCGGGAACAGACTCGGCATCATAGCCGTCGATGATCTCGTTCACCGCCTTGTCCTTGGTGATGGGCAGAGTCACATATGTGGTGCCGCCGGTGGAAGCGGTGATGCCGTTTGCCTTGTCATAGTCGGATACCTGCACCTCCGTGTCACGGCAGGGTATCTTTACCGCGCCCGCAGTGGGGTCGCCTTCGTAGTCGTTGTTGAATACTACGCCGTCCTTAAGGACAAGCTCCTTTCTGAGCTTTGCGAGTACAAGCTTGGAATATCTTTCCTGTGCTTCATGTGCCATTTTTCATTACTCCTTCCTGAGATCGGGATTTTTGTTATAAAAAGCCTTCTCAACACCTGACATATTCCCGCCGTCGCCGTTGAAAAGGGGTGCGGGGCGCTTGCCGGTGACGAACTTCGCCAGTTTTTCGGCGTCTGCCTTGTACTCCTCCTCGTTGGTTCCGAAGAGCCTGTCCGCCAGCTCCGCAGGGATACCACATTCACGTGCTATTCTCGCCTTTACCGCGGCGGTCTCGTATGCTGTATTCTTAGCCGTGAGATCTTTGATAGAATTATCCTTTTCCGTCATCTGCGTGCGGAGCGTTTCAAGCTCCTTCTGAAGATCGGCGGTCTGCTGAGCGGCGGCTTCGGGTGAGAGCCAGCCTTCGTACTTCTTTTCCACCTCTGCGGTGGTAGACTTGGTGTTGCGGTCGAGCCTTGCTTTAAGTATGCTGTCAAGCTCTTCCTGAGATTCGATGGTTTTGAAATCTGCCATAATAGACATCCTTTCCCCACTTACCCCGTGGTCGGGTAGATTTATTGAACCTTACGGTCAATAGCTTACATACTGTGGTTCTTCTTCCTTTGCGGTGGCGCACAGCCAGTGAGCCAGCAGGACGGCGTCGAGGATAGCCACCTCTGCGCCTTCCAGTATCGACGAATAGCCGAAGCCGCCGCCGCTGCCGATGGCGCGGTGCTCGCAGTTGGTGACGATCTGCTCCAGCGCGGGCTGGTCGGCGTGACATATGTTGCCCGCGAACAGTTCCTTCTCAAACAGCGAATTGGCTTCGATGATCTCGCTCACCTTCGGCAGCAGCGGCTTGCAGTCGATGTCGGCGTCCTGCATTTCAGCGGCTAAGATAGACGCTCCGTTTGCGCCGTCAATGGCGATACCCTCGATGTGAGGGTTGCGAAAATAGGCGATCATCCAGCTGTTGCCGTCTCTGGTACTGCGGCAGTCGAGAGCTTCGACGAAGATCCTGCCGTCGGGCAGTCTTACCGCTGCGGCAGCCGAGACATTACCCGAAGTCTTGGAATACTTCACGCCGATGAAGATAGCCGGCGTGCCGTCGATCTCGGGGCGGCTGCCGATCTGACAGCTCTGCCACTCGCTGCGGCTGATAGCCGATTTGAGGTTGCTGAGGATCCACAGCCCGAGACGCTGGATATTGTCGTCGATCTCGTCGTCGCCCAGCTCGTCTGCGATGGTGCGCTCGCTGAGGATATACCCCAGCGACGGGTTGGTCTCATACCAGAGCTCGCGGTCGCGGGTGTCCGACATCTTGCCGACACCCCATTCAGCCCAGCCGTTGCCGCTGTTCCTGCCCGAGATGACCCGCTGACGGTACTTCTTGAACACCGTACCCGCCGACACAGCCGTGGGCGGTGTGCCGCACATGAGCGTCTGCGGGTTTTTCGAGTCGGTAACGACATACTTCAGAGCACCCTCCTGATCGGAAGTGTACTCCTGCGCCTCGTCGATGATAAGCAGATCGTAGCCTTCGCCGAGACCGCCCTTGACGGTGCGCGTGCGGAAGTTTATCACTCCCCCGCCGAAGGTGTCGCCGCCTTTGAGCCATTCAATGACCTCGGCACCGCGCTGCTTGGTGTTCTTGAAGTCGTCGTTTTCGACGAATCCCATTTCCGACAGCCTGTCGGAGATCTTCTCCCAGGCGTTGTGCGAGGTGCTGACCAGGTGTGCGGTATACAGCACCCTCTCTCCGTGAGTGAGCGCCCATATCGCTCTGATGATGAGCAGCTCCGACTTGCCGTTGCGTCGCGGTATAGACCAGCCGAACTTGATGTGCGTCCAGTGCCCGTCCTCGTCGGTCGCCATGATGTCGTAGATCATAGCCTCCTGCCAGGGCAGCACTTTTCGTTTTGACTGATTATACAGCAGCACCGCCTCGCCGCCTTTGGTGTCCTCGTAGGGAAGCACCACAGCATTTGTGGGGGTCTGACGTCCGACGCGTGTGTCGCTCATTCGCCGTACC
>CACXDI010000075.1 GCA_902766335.1 uncultured Ruminococcus sp.
GGTACGGCGAATGAGCGACACACGCGTCGGACGTCAGACCCCCACAAATGCTGTGGTGCTTCCCTACGAGGACACCAAAGGCGGCGAAGCGGTGCTGCTGTATAATGTAAAAATTCTTCACCACCCCTTGATTTATCGAATATGATGTGGTATAATAACATGGTATTATATATCGAAACAGAGGGTATTCAGATGATTTATAACAATATACTTGAAGCTATGGGACATACGCCCATTATAAGACTTAACCGTATGAATAAGCCCGGCAACGCTGAGATACTTGTCAAGTTCGAGGGACTTAACGTCGGCGGGTCTATCAAGTCGAGGACGGCTTATAACATGATACGCTGCGCCGAGAAGGAAGGCAGGATCAATAAAGATACCGTGATAGTTGAGCCTACAAGCGGCAACCAGGGCATAGGTCTTGCGCTGGTGGGGGCTGTCAGAGGGTATAAGACTATTATAATCATGCCCGATTCGGTCAGCGAGGAACGCCGCAAGCTGGTGGAGCATTACGGTGCTTCGGTAATACTGATACACGACGACGGCGATATCGGAAAGTGTATTCAGAAATGCCTTGACACCGCGCTGGAAATGCAGGCGGCTGATCCTAACGTGTTCGTGCCGCAGCAGTTTGAGAACAAAAACAACACCTACGCCCACAAGTACTACACCGCGCTGGAGATACTGGAGCAGACCGCCGGGCAGATCGACGGCTTTTGCTCGGGGATAGGCACAGGCGGCACGATCACCGGTATCGGCGAGACGCTGAAAAAACAGTATCCCGACATGGAGATCTGGGCGGTCGAGCCGGAGCACGCGGCGATATTGGCGGGCGGAACTATCGGCACACATCTGCAAATGGGCATAGGCGACGGCATAATCCCGTCCATACTGAACATGGACATCTACGATCACATACACATCGTCACCGACGAGGACGCCATAAACACCGCCAAGCAGCTTGCTTCTCTGGAAGGTATCATGTGCGGCATTTCCAGCGGCACTAACGTTGCCGCGGCGCTAAAGCTTGCGGAAAAGCTGGGCGAGGGCAAAACGGTAGTGACGATACTCCCGGACACCGCCGAGAGGTATTTCTCCACTCCGCTTTTTGAATGACACTTTTTAACAAACTCTGAACAATCGCTCCGCTGTCTTGACATCAAGGCGGCGGAGTGGTATAATATTTAGGTCAGATAAATGGGGTTATAGCTCAGTTGGTAGAGCGCTTGCTTCGCATGTAAGAGGTCAGGGGTTCGACTCCCCTTAGCTCCAGAAAATCAAGAACCACAGTATAGCGTACTTTTGTTGCTATACCGTGGTTTTTTTGTGTTTCCACTTCCGCAATTATAACTTTTAAAATGTACAAAACAGCGTAAAAATGTATCTTTTAGTCATAGAAATTAGTCATGACTAAATGTAAATAGCGATTTTCGTAGAGGTCGCAAAAATGTGTACCTGTCAGCGCTCAAAGTAACAAAAAAAGGCGACTGACCCCACCGAACAGTAGCCGCCTTATCCATCATATATGCTGTAATATTATGCCCTAACACTTCCGCACGATCGCCTTGATCTGCGTGTGTGAAAGCTCGAATTCCTCTGCGAGCGGTTCAAGATAGATGCTATCAAGATAGGATGCCTGATTTTCGGCTATCTGCCGTCCGTAGAGGTACGACTTGGTTACGATAGTTTCCGGCATTTTTACGATCACTTCCTGCTTCGCGGGAGGTGTCGGTGTCAGCAAACTTTTTGCAGTTGACTGCAAACCGCTCTTTGCGGCATTTGCTGATGCCATGCTCTCTTTGATGCTGTCAGCGAACCCCTGTGGAGCTTTTAAGCCCGCTTTATTTACTGCTTCGACCGCTTTGATCGCGTCCTCAGCCATCTGACGAGCCGCCCTCTGTACCGCTGTCTCCTCATCCTTGAAACCGAGAGCGTAGCCTTCGACTGCATAGTCGCCCAGCTTATTGAACTCCTTGGACGGCGAATGGCTGTCCTGAGTAAGCTCGACCTCTCGCTCGTACTCTCGGTACTGCTCGGGGCTGATCTCGCCTTTCTTAAACGCTTCGTCAACCTTTTCCTGAGCATCTTCGAGCATGTGGAGCTTGTCAGCACTCTCCTTGATAGCCTTCTGAAGTACTTCCTGCTGCTGTGCTATAAGCTTAGTATTGCCCGGGTCGAATTTCAATCCCTTTTCGACTTCCCGCAGCTCTCGGCGGGTAGCGTTCAGCGCACTATCAGCTTTGTCAAGTGCTTTGGTAAGCCCGCTTGTATCACCGCCGATCTGGACGGTGATGCCCCTGATCGTCTTCTTTGCCATTATCCGTCACTCTCCCACTCTTCAAGCGATCTTATATATGCGTTGTAGCGTTCGTCGGATATCTCACCCTTGCGGTGCATTTCCTCCAGCGCGGGCAGGTTGGCTTTCATGATGTTGTACTGCTTTTCGGGGTCGGCTATTTCCTTACCACCTGCCGCCGCAGTCAAGCGGCTTTTTTCCATCAGCATATTGATCGCCATACCATATGTGATATAATGCATATCGTGAATGGTTGCACCTGTGCTGAGCAGCATCACGACAAGCTCCTCGATGGATACGGAGCCCTCGTATTTATCGACACTGCACTTTATCCGTTTTTTCGGTCAGGCTTTAACGTTGACAGGTAGATGTCTGACACCGTTTTTATGATATCGGGCATATCTGCACTCTCGATCTCGCTGAGCCAGTTTTCAAACGGCGGAAGCTCGCCGCTTCCTTCTTCTGCGAGCACATACAATGCTTGCAAATATATTATCCTGCCCTCGATATTGTCATCGGAATCCTTTGATTTGAGCAGACCGTCAGCTCGTGACAGATCGCCGAGCATATCATGCCCAAACTCTGCCTTGTATGCTATCTGTGTATATAATGACGCTTTGAGCGTAAGCGTCTTATTGCCTAATTTATATGTTTTTTTCATCGTTTTCTCCGCGTTTATAAACAAATAAAAGCGCTTGCCGCCCCTGCCCCATTGAAGCAGGGGCGGTTTGTGCCCTTTAGGAGGTTTGATATGAGTGAACTTGAACGCTTATTCTTCGACGATGACTGTGCAGGTATCGGTGTATGTAATACCGTCGACAGTTACGGATGCGGTTATAATTGTGTTGCCTGTGCCTTCCGCTGTCACAACGCCGTTGCTTACTGTCGCCACGCTATTGCTGGCGGAAGTCCATGTCACTGCTGTTCCCTCAGGTACGCCGATCGCTGCACTCCACCATATTTTGAAAACGGCGTAAAATCGCCGTTTCCTTATATACTGAATTTTACCTCAATGCCATTTTCATCACTCACA
>CACXDI010000076.1 GCA_902766335.1 uncultured Ruminococcus sp.
CCAGCGCCATGTCGGCGGTGAGGGCGTTCTGGAATGCCTTCTCGGTCATGATGTCACGGGGACGGATATTCTTTCTGTAAAGCTCCATTACCTGCATACCCGCCTGCTTTGCGAGCTTGATACGCTCGGAGTAAACGGCGGGGATAGTGCCGTTGCCGCGCAGACCCATGCCCAGTACCTCGGTGAGGCAGTTCATGGAGTTTGCGGTGTACATACCCGAGCAGCTTCCGCAGGTAGGACAGGTCTTGTTCTCAAACTCGTCCAGACCTTCCTTGTCCAGCTTGCCGGCGTCGTAAGCGCCTACCGCCTCGAACATACTTGAAAGCGAGGTCTTCTTGCCCTGAACGTGACCCGCCAGCATAGGGCCGCCCGACACGAAGATAGTCGGCACGTTAACTCTTGCCGCCGCCATAAGCAGACCGGGAACGTTCTTGTCGCAGTTGGGTATCATCACCAGCGCGTCAAAGTGGTGAGCCAGCGCCATACATTCGGTGCTGTCGGCGATAAGGTCACGGGTCACGAGGGAGTACTTCATGCCCTGATGTCCCATAGCGATGCCGTCACAGACCGCTATGGCAGGGAACATAACGGGAGTACCGCCGCCCATAGCGACGCCCAGCTTTACAGCCTCAACGATCTTGTCGATGTTCATGTGACCTGGAACGATCTCGTTGTAGGAGGATACGATACCTACCAGAGGTCTCTCCATTTCCTCGCGGGTCATTCCCAGCGCGTTGAACAGCGAGCGCTGAGGTGCCTTGTCAGTTCCGTCACAGAAAAATGATTTGTTTTCGTTAGCCATTTTGATTACCTTCTTTAATTATATAATTATTGATCATCGTCTTTGTCAGGTGATACCCGTACCTCAGTCCCGATACAGATATTCACGTTCACAAGCTCGTATTCGTCGCTTTCAAACCTGTTCGTGATCGCAAGCGCAGCCATTTTTTCATGATCGTGAAGCAGTTCGTAAGGAACTCCGTTCTCGCACATATTCAGCATGGTCTGCTTAGCCTGAGCGATCATCATTTGTCTGATCTGTGAGCTTGCCGCAGTCCGGTGCATACTGTCTGCCGTGAGCCGCACCTGAGCGGTGCCGGATATGTCCACCTTTCCCGCTCCGCCGTAATCGGTGTCATCAACGGTTATGAACTTCACGGTAAAGACATCTCCCGAAAGGTAGCTCTCGGCACTCGCAGGGATCTCCCTGCCCTCCAGCTTGTTTTCCTCCGGCTCCTGCTCCGCCTTTTTTACGGCTTCTTCCTCGAACCAGTCATTTGACGGCGGAGGCGGCGGGATATTCGCACCGGTTATCTTGTCTGAAAGCTTGTCAAGAAAACCCATAGGCGTGTGCCTTAGTGGGACAGACCCAGGAACGCCGCGCCGATTATTCCCGCATCGTTGCCCAGCTTGGCTATAACGACTTCGGTGTTTTTCCTGGAATTTTTGGTGTATACCTCCTTAGCCACCAGCTCCTTGAGGGGCAGCAGCAGAGGATCGCCCTCGTTGCATACGCCGCCGCCGATGCAGAGGATATCCGGCTGGAAAATGTTTATCGTATTGGTGATGCCGCAGGCGAGGTACTTTATGTACTTGTCAACGACTTCCTTGCCGGTCTTGTCGCCGGCACGCATAGCGTTGAAGGCGGTGCGGGCGGATATCTTTCCGTCCTCCTCGTTCATCTTCCACATGATCGAGGACTTGTCCTCGAACATAGCCTCCTTGGTCATGCGCACAAGACCCGTAGCAGAGGAGAATACCTCAAAGCAGCCGCAGCGTCCGCAGGTACACTGGGGACCGTTGGGATCTATAACGGTGTGACCTATCTCTGCGCCCGCAAAATTAGAGCCGGAGTAGATCTTGCCGTCGATGATGATACCGCCGCCCACGCCGGTACCGAGAGTGATACAGACGGCGTTGTTTGCACCCTTGGCGGCGCCCGCCACATACTCGCCGTATGCCGCGGCGTTGGCGTCGTTCTCAACGTAGCAGGGCTTGTCGATGAAGGTCTTCATCAGCTCTACTACATGGAAGTCCAGGAAGCCAAGGTTGTTGGAATACTCTATCACGCCCTCGGCGGAATTTGCAGTGCCGGGAGTGCCGATTCCTACCGCCTCGATATCATCGAGGGTGAGACCTGCCTTCTCCACCGCTTCGAGAGCAACGTTTGCCATGTCCTTGCAGATGTCCTCCGCCGGGCGGGGGAGATTGGTCTTGCAGGTAGCCTTGGCAACTATCTCAAAATTTTCTGAAACGACGCCCGCCTTGATGTTGGTGCCGCCCAGGTCAATGCCTATGTAATACTTCATTTTGTTATTCCTCCGAATCCTTGTTTGTATAGTAGCTGATGACCTCGGATATCAGCTGACCCGTCATAAGCCCTGCCATAACGGTGAAGGTGCGCTTTAAGTACTTGTTCTTTGAAAGAAAAGCGCCCG
Source organism: uncultured Ruminococcus sp. (assembly GCA_902766335.1). Lineage (GTDB taxonomy): Bacteria > Bacillota > Clostridia > Oscillospirales > Ruminococcaceae > YE71. The sequence continues at coordinate 2,439 of CACXDI010000076.1, forward strand.
TCATGTAAGCGTTCACGGCAAACAGCGGTATTATTATCGTAAGAAAGGTCTTTTTGTTCATGTCGTCACCTCACACAGTCGTAAGCACCAGCTGTGCCTTGCCTTCTACGGTGTAATCGCCTGTGCCGGCAGTCACGAACACGCTGTCGCCCTTGACTGCCTTGACATCACCTACAGTTACCTCGCCGTCGAGGATAAGCAGGCTGTTGAAGCTCTTGCCGTCGGCAGTGAGCTGAGCCTTGCCCTTCACGTTCAGCACATAGGTGGTGAAGTAGTCGCAGCTTGCCATGAGCTTTCTGTTATAGCCCCCGAAGTTCTCCACAGGAGTCTCGGGATACTTCTCGGCGGGAGCGAGCTTTGTTACGTCCTTAGCCTTTTCGACGTGAAGCTCCCGGGGCTTGCCGTCCTTGCCCACTCTGCCGTAGTCGTAGATACGGTAGGTAGTGTTGGAGTTCTGCTGTATCTCGGCTATGAGTATCCCCTTGCCGATAGCGTGGAGAGTGCCCGCCTTGATGAAGAAAACATCGCCCTTGTGTACCGGCACGTTGTTGGTGACGTCCAGCAGGGTGTTGTCAGCTATCCTCTCCGCGAACTCCTCCTTGGAGATCTCGTGCTTGAAGCCGTAGAGCAGCTCTGCGCCCTCGTCGCAGTCAACCACATACCACATCTCCGTCTTGCCGTACTCCCCCTCGACCCGCTGAGCGTAGTCGTTGTCCGGGTGTACCTGCACCGAAAGATTGTCCTTGGCGTCGATGAGCTTTATCAGGATAGGGAAGTCCTCAAACGCCTCGCAGTCGGTGCCCAGCACCTCTCTGCCGTGCTTTTCGATGTACTCCCTCAGGGTGAGACCCTTGTCCTCGCCCTCTGCCACCACCGACGGGCCGTCCTTGTGGCAGGAAAGCTCCCAGCTTTCAGCGACTTTGTCGAAGCCGCATTTCTTACCGTATTCATCCCGGAGCCTGGTGCCGCCCCAGATGTAATCCTTGAAGGCGGGCTCCAGCTTAAAAATTGCCATTAGTGTATCCTCCCTTTCGATTCGTGAAATTTTCCCAATTAAAGTTATTATAACATATTAAAGTAGTGCTGTCAATGTTTTTTATCTCATTTTGTTTACATTCTAATTACAATTTTCCGCTATTGACAAAATGCGCCCCTGTGTGGTATAATATAATGTACTATGTCCGCAGGAAAAGCGGGCGGAAAATCTTTTGACAAAGGACAGATGAAAATGGATAATAAAGCACTCGCGGAGCTGCTGTTCCCCGATGTCACCGAGACGAGAGAGCAGACGGAAGCCCGCTTCCCCGAAAGACAGCTGCCCGAAGGCGCCTGCGTTACCCGTATAGGCCCCAGCCCCACAGGCTTCGTTCACCTGGGCAATCTCTACAACGCCATAATCGCCGAGAGGATAGCTCATCAGTCGGGCGGTGTGTTCTATCTCCGTATCGAGGACACCGACAACAAGCGCGAGGTAGAGGGCGCGGTGGAGACGCTCATCAACGCTATGGATTACTTCGGCGTCCGCTTCGACGAGGGCGCAACGGCAGAGGGCGACAACGGCGCATACGGTCCCTACCGTCAGAGACAGCGCAGGGATATCTACCATGTGTTCGCCAAGTGGCTGGTGGAGCAGGGTCTTGCTTACCCCTGCTTTATGACCGCAGAGGAGCTTGACGCTATCCGCGAGCAGCAGACCGCAGCCAAGGAGAACCCCGGCATCTACGGCAGGTACGCCGAGAAGAGCCGCAGCCTCACCCTTGAGGAGATAAAGCAGAACATCGCAGAGGACAAGCCCTGGGTGCTTCGCTATAAAGCCGAGATGACCGACGAGTACATCGAGGTAAAGGACGCGGTGCGCGGAGCCGTCAAAATGCCCCGCAACAGCATGGACTTCGTGCTGCTCAAGAGCGATGGTATACCCACATATCACTTCGCCCACGTAGTTGACGATCACCTTATGCACTCGACTCACGTTATCCGCGGCGAGGAATGGCTGTCATCGCTGCCCATGCACGTTGAGCTGTTCGGCAAGCTGGGCTGGGAGCAGCCGGTCTACTGCCACACCGCGACCCTCATGAAGATAGACGAGGAGAACGGCGGCAAGAGAAAGCTCTCAAAGCGCAAGGATCCCGAGCTTGCGCTCAGCTACTACCAGCAGGAGGGCATCAGCCGCGACGTTGTCTGGGAGTTCCTGCTGACGCTGCTCAACTCCAACTACGAGGAGTGGCGGCTCGCGAACCCCGGAGTCAGCTATCTGGAGTTCCCCTACACGCTGGAGAAGATGTCCATATCCGGCGCTCTGGTGGATCTGGACAAGCTGCGCGACATCTCGAAGGAAGTCATCTGCGCCATGCAGCCGGAGAAGGTCTATGACGAATGGTACGGCTGGTGCAGCGAATACAACAGGGAGTTCGCGGACTTGCTGTCCAAATATAAGGACAGAACACTCGCGGCTCTGAACGTCGGCAAGGGCGGCAAAAAGCCCCGCAAGGACATTGAGACCTGGAAGCAGGCTTGCGATTTCATGAGCTTCTACTACGACGAGACCTTCACCGTTGCCGACGACATGAACGAGCAGGCGGACGAGGAGACGAGAAAGCAGTTCTTCGCAAAGTACCTGGAGACCTACGATCATGCGGACGACAGTCAGGCATGGTTCGAGAAGGTGCGTGCCATAACCGCCGAGCTGGGCTTTGCGGTAAAGCCTAAGGACTTCAAGAAATACCCCGACAGCTACAAGGGCAGCATAGTCCACATCACCAATATGCTACGCATAGCCCTGACAGGCCGCGCCAACGCCCCGGATATCCACGAGGTGAGCCACGTTCTCGGCGAGGATATCGTCAGAGCGAGACTCGGCAGGTGGGCGTGAGAGCGCAGAGCGTTTTGATACTTTTGAAAAAACAACTACCTAAATAAACGAAAGAATGTGAAATCCAAATGGGAAAGAACAAAGATAACAACGGCAGACCCTTTGAGATACCCCGCCCCGAGTTCCCGAAGCGGGCGGTGGTCACAGGCGGTATGCCTTACGGAAATAAGGAGCTGCACTTCGGTCATGTGGGCGGTATGTTCGTCTTTGCCGATACCTTCGCGAGGTTCCTCCGCGACAGGATAGGCGCTGAGAACGTCATATTCGTGGGCGGCACCGACTGCTACGGCTCGCCTATCGCCGAGGGCTGGAGAAAGAAAGTCGAAGCCGGCGAGTTCGAGGGTACGCTGGAGCAGTTCGTTCAGCGCAACCATGACAAGCAGGCTCAGACCTTAAAGGACTACGGCATAGAGCCCAACCTCTTTGCGGCTTCGGGTCTCGGCAGGTCTAAGGAAGTCCATGCCGACGTCACAGACCGCTTTATACGCTCTCTCTACGAAAAGGGACAGCTGGAAAAGATTACCACCATGCAGTTCTTTGACGACAAGGCGGGAGTTTTCCTCAACGGCAGACAGGTGGTGGGCAAGTGCCCCGTGGAGGGCTGCTGCTCCGAAAAGGGCTACGCCGACGAGTGCGATCTGGGACACCAGTATATGCCGGAAAACCTCATTGATCCCATAAGCACCCTCACCGGCGAAAAGCCTTCCATGAAGCCGGTCACCAACTGGTACTTCAAGCTGGGCGACTATCAGGAGCTCATGAAGCAGTGGGTGGAGGAGATAAAGAAGCGCAAGGATATCCGCCCTGTTGTCTGGAAGACGATAGACGAGTTCTTAAAGCCCCCCGTTATCTACATCAAGCGCGACTTTGAGGAAAAGTACCTTGCCATAAAGGACACCCTGCCGGCTCACGAATACTTCGAGGAGCCGAAGAAGCCGTCCTTTACCATACAGTTTGAAAAGCTTGCCGACAGCGACGAGGCGCACCGTATCCTCACCAATGCGGGCATACGCTGCCGCACCGGCAAGACTCTGGTCCCCTTCCGGCTCACCGGCAACATCGACTGGGGCGTTCCCGCGCCGGTGCTTGAGGGCGAGGATCCGCTGACCGTCTGGGTATGGCCGGAGTCGCTCTGGGCTCCGATATCCTTCACCGAGACCTACCTGGAGCAGCAGGGCAGACCCGCCGGCGAGTGGCGCGACTACTGGTGCAGCAAGGACGCAAAGGTGTACCAGTTCATCGGACAGGACAACATCTACTTCTACGGTATCGCCGAGCCTGCCATGTGGATGGCTCAGCAGGCGGCAGCCGAAAAGACCGCTGACCCCGCCGACGGCGAATTGCAGATGCCTACGATAATCGCAAATCATCATATACTTTTCCTGGACAAGAAAGCTTCAAGCTCGGGCGCTGTAAAGCCGCCCATGGCAGACGAGCTGCTGAGCTACTACACCCCCGAGCAGCTGCGTATGCACTGGCTGGGTCTGGGTCTGGGACAGCGCTCGGTAAGCTTTATGCCCAAGCCGCTCAACCCCGAAGCCGACCCCAAGGAGCAGGATCCTGTAGTCAAGGACGGTCTGCTGCTCTCAAACGTATACAACCGCATGATTCGCACCGCCTTCTACACCACGCAGAAGCTTTATGACGGCGTGCTGCCCGACCTCGCTCCCGAGGAGAAGTTCTTAGCGGAGGGCAAAAAGGCAGTGCTTGATTACGAGCGGCATATGTCGAAGTTCGCTTTCCACCAGTGTACCTACGTGCTGGACAGCTATATCAGGAACGGCAGCAAGTACATGGCTAAGGCGCTTGCAAACCCCGCTGAGCCGAATGAAGAGATCGCACAGGCGCTTGCCAACCTGTTCTACATCATACGCATAGCGGGCGTGTTGCTTCACCCTATGGCTCCCTTCGGCACCGAAAAGCTGAGGGAATACCTGGACGTAGACGAGCGTATCTGGTCATGGGATACTATCTTTGAGCCGGTCAGCTACTTCACCGGCAGCGGGCACAAGCTGAAGTTCCTGCCCCCCAGAACGGATTTCTTCACCCGCCACGAGAGTCAGTTTGCACAGGCGGAAGAATAAAGAGTAAAGGAAAACCAAAAATGCTTAGACTTGAAAATATATCATTCACAAGTCCCGACGGCAAGGAGATACTGAAAGACATCTCACTTACCGTTGACGACCGCTTCGTTGCTATCACAGGGCCTAACGGCAGCGGTAAATCCACGCTGCTCAAGATCATCATGGGTATAGTGACTCCCACCTCGGGACGCATTTACTTAGACGGCGAGGACATCACCGACCTGCCGATAAACGAGCGTGCCAACCGCGGTATCGGTCTTGCCTTCCAGCAGCCGGTGCATTTCAAGGGCTTGAAGGTGCGCGATCTTCTGGAGCTTGCCGGCGGCAAGGATACTCCCAAAAAGACCCGCTATCTCCACGCCTGCGAGATACTGGGACAGGTTGGTCTCTGCGCACAGGATTACATCGACCGCGAGCTTGACGGCACTCTCTCCGGCGGCGAGATGAAGCGCATAGAGATAGCCATGACTGCGGCACGCGGCACAAAGCTCACCCTCTTCGACGAGCCGGAAGCGGGCATAGACCTCTGGAGCTTCCAGAGCCTTATCCACGTTTTCGAGAAGCTTCACGAGCAGACGGGCGGCAACGTACTGATAATCAGCCACCAGGAGCGCATACTGAACATCGCCGACAAGATAATCTATCTCAAGGACGGCGCGGTAGACCAGTATGATGAACGCGAGAAGGTCATAAGCAGACTGTCCTTCGGCGCAAGACAGAAAGCCTGCGGCTATTGCAGTGACCAGAGGAAGGAGGGCTGAGCGGCATGGAACAGATAGAAAGAGATCTTTTAAAGCAGGTGGCAGAGCTTGACTCGCTGCCTGTGGGAGCCTACAATATCCGTACCAACGGCGCAAGCTCCGCCCGCAACACCACCGCGGATATAGATATCGTCAGCAAGACCGACAAGCCGGGCATCGACATCATCATCAAGCCGGGCACCAAGAACCAGAGCGTGCATATCCCCGTCATCATCAGTCAGTCGGGTCTGAAGGAGCTGGTCTATAACGACTTCTTCATCGGCGAGGACTGCGACGTTACTATCGTTGCCGGCTGCGGTATCAGCAACTGCGGCGGCGAGGATTCGGCTCATGACGGCATACACAGCTTTTTCGTGGGAAAGAACAGCAAGGTCAAGTACATCGAGAAGCACTACGGCGAAGGCACCGGGCGCGGCAAGAGATTCATGAACCCCACTACCGTTATAGAGCTGGGCGAGGGCGCTTCCATGGAGCTTGAGACCGCTCAGATCGGCGGCATAGACGACACGCTGCGCATCACCAGAGCGACTGTCGGCGAGAACGCGGCGATCGTTATTCACGATAAGATACTCACCGACGGCGACCAAAAAGCAAACGCCGAGCTTTCGGTAGCCCTCAACGGCGACGGCAGCAGCTGCGATCTTATCAGCCGCGGCGTGGCAAAGGAGCACAGCGTGCAGAAGGTGACGATCAAGATAGACGGCAACGCCGCCTGTCAGGGTCATGCCGAGTGCGATTCGATAATCATGGATCACGGAGTCATCGCCGCTACCCCCATGCTCACCGCCACAAATGTTGACGCTTCGCTGATACACGAAGCCGCCATAGGCAAGATAGCCGGCGAGCAGCTGACAAAGCTGATGACAATGGGACTGGACGAAAAAGAAGCCGAGGAACTGATAATAAGAGGTTTCCTGAGATAAGCAGCGGATCCAACCGCGCGAGGTTGGCGCGGGGTCAAGGGGGCGAGGAGCCCCTTGCTAGGGTTTGGGGACAGAGTCCCCAAGTGTGCCAAAGGCACACAAAAAAATCGGCGGCTAAAACCCAACCACCCTCCGAAAAAGCAAAACAACTATATAACACAAAACCGGCGGTACCAGACAAGTACCGCCGATTTTTATACTAATCCCTAAAAGGTTAGTAGACAAAGATCGGTGCTGACGGATCAGCAATCTAGGAAAGCGACCGCAGTTGGGCTGTCGCC
>CACXDI010000077.1 GCA_902766335.1 uncultured Ruminococcus sp.
AGATAGCACTATCGTCCGTGAACCCCACCAGTGCCGATTTTAAATTTCCCAACGCCAAGCGCAAGCGCGGCGAGGGAAATGTCCTGATTGCCCCGCAAGGGGCAACTACCCACCCCATTTTCACAAAAATTTCGATTAAAGGGCTTTACAAATGCCCCGGAATGTGCTATAATATTATGGTATAGTGTGAAATGGGGTGCTTTTGTGGAAGCTGTGGACAGGTCTTTGGTGGAATGCTCGGTGCGGGGGATATTCGACTCCCACTGCCACTACGATGACCCGGCTTTCGACAGTGACCGCGACGGACTGCTCCAATACCTTATGGGCGGGGACTCAGCGGTGGACTGCCTTATGCACGCCTGCACCGATCTGGACTCGGCAGAGTTCGGGATACGCACGGCGGAGCGGTTCGGCAGGTTCTATACCTCGGTGGGTATCCACCCCGAAACGCTGGACGAAACCTACGGAAAATACGCCGGCGGTCTGCCGGATAATTACATAGAAAAGCTCCGGACATTGGCTTCGCACCCGAAGGTGAAGGCGGTGGGCGAGATAGGTCTCGACTACCACTACGAGGGCTACGACAAAACGGCTCAGAAGGAGCTGTTCGAGGCTCAGCTTACGCTTGCGAATGAGCTGGGGCTGCCGGTGATAATGCACTGCCGGGACGCCACAGAGGACTTCGTGAAGCTTATGGAAAAGCACCGCCCCGCAGGAGTGGTACACTGCTTCAGCGGCTCGGCGGAGACGGCGGAGCAGCTTCTGAAGCTGGGGCTCTACATCGGGTTCACCGGGGCGCTCACCTTTAAAAACGCCAAGAAAGCTAAACGGGCTTTCGGAGTTGTGCCGGCGGACAGGCTGCTGTTCGAGACCGACTGCCCCTATATGGCGCCGCCGCCCTTCCGCGGCAAGCGCTGCTACAGCGAGATGATAGCATATGTCGCTGCCGAGGCGGAAGCTCTTAGCGGACTTCCGGCACAGCAGCTTACCGATATAACAAATAAAAACGCAAAAAAGCTGTTCGGTATATCCGGCAGCTGACAAGAGAGGACAGATAAAACTTGACCGAGACTCTATATATAGTGATCCCCTGCTACAATGAGGAGGAGATGCTCCCTATTACCGCAAGGGCGCTTATATCCAAACTGGATATGCTGATAGCTGACGGCAGAGTCACTCCCCAGAGCAGAGTGATGTTCGTGGACGACGGCTCAAAGGACAAGACCTGGAACCTTATAGAGCGGTTCCACAGAAGCTGTGAGCTGTTTACCGGCGTCAAGCTGTCGCGCAACAGAGGTCATCAGAACGCTCTGCTGGCGGGACTTATGGCGGCTAAGGAACACGCCGACATCGTGGTGTCTATGGACGCCGACTTGCAGGACGACATCAACGCTATAGACGGCTTTCTGGACAAACGCGCCGAAGGGTGCGAGATAGTCTACGGCGTGCGCTCCGCGAGAGAGACTGACACCGGCTTCAAGCGCTTCACCGCCGAGGGCTACTACAAGCTGCTGGAGGCTATGGGCGTGGAGATAACCTACAACCACGCCGACTACCGGCTGATGAGCAAACGCGCTATAGAGGCGCTGGCGGAGTTCGACGAGGTGAATCTGTTCCTCCGGGGAATGGTGCCTATGGTGGGCTTCAAGACGGACATCGTGACCTACGAGAGAGCCGCGCGGCAGGCAGGGGAGTCCAAGTACCCGCTGAAGAAAATGCTGGCGCTGGCGGTAGAGGGCATAACCTCGCTGTCGGTCAAGCCGATACGGCTCATCACCGCCCTGGGCGTACTGATATTCTTTGTATCGCTTATCATGCTGATATACTTCCTGATAATACACTTTGCGGGCAAGACTGTCCCCGGCTGGACTACTACGGTAGTTTCGGTATGGGCGCTGGGCGGCTTGCAGCTTCTGGCGATAGGCGTCATAGGCGAGTACATCGGCAAGATATATCTTGAGACCAAGAAGCGTCCCAAGTTCATCATCGAGACTAACCTTGAAGATGACACACAAGCGTAAATAATCAATACTATCATAAAGGAGTAAAATACCATGGCAGAGAACAACAATGCTATCGACAATTCCGCACTTATCGAGGCTATCGCCAAGATGAGAGAGGATTTCAACAACCAGACCCAGAGCGCAGTTATCAACGCGGCGCTCAAGAGCACCTTCCTTATCCCGGCTATCATCAAGAAGCCGGAGCCTGAGACAAAGCTTATACAGGACAAGGACAATCACCTCAGGTTCCAGACCGAGGAGAAGCCCGCTCAGGCAAGGTTCATGCTCATCAAGAACAACAAGGAGCAGACCTTCTTCCCCGTTTTTACCGACGAGGAGGAGTTCAAGAAGATGCCCAACGATCAGGGCTTCGCTACCGTAAAGATGAAGTTTGCGGACATCGCAGGTCTCACCGAGCAGTCGGCTGATACCATATTCGGCTTTGTTATCAATCCTATGGGTCACAACCTGCCCTTCACCAAGGAGATGTTAGCTTCGATAAAGAACACCCTTATCGAGGCAAAGAAAAAGAGAGACGCCGAGCAGGCTGCCGCACAGGCTGCCGAGCAGGGCATCACTGCTACCGAGGGCGGCGCAGAGGAATAATCTATACGACAAATTGCGACCCCGTTCCCTAATAGGTACGGGGTCTTGCAGACCGGGGGTGACGCGGCTATGAATTTCCTGTCGGTGGGATTCGTGCTTTGTACTATGAATTTCAACATGGGCTGGGAGCTGAACTACATCGTCCGGCTGGTGGGCGCTCTGTTCATGCTCGCCGGACTGACGGAAGCCGACTCGGTCTCGCAGGGCTTTAAGGCGTTCAGAAGCAGGGTCATAGCCATAACTGGGATATCCGCCGGCGGGCTCGGCTTTACGCTCATGCTCCGCTTTCAGCTGCTGCCGGAGGCGCTCAGGCACCCGGTGGGGATATTCTTCGGCGTCACGCTTGCGGGCGTGGTGATATGGGTGCAGCTGGGACTGCTAAAGCACATGACCGAGCACCACGAGCTGGTAAACGATCCCTCGCTGCTGGGGAAGCTGCAAAAGACCTGGACGCGGTACGCCTTCTTCGCGGCGCTGTCGGTGTTCACCGAGGCGCTTTACCGTCTGCTCCCGGTTACAGACTTTCAGGCGGGAGTGGGCGCTGTGGAGGTCATCTCACGGCTGATAATGTACGTCTACGTTATACTGATAAGCACGGCATTCGCGCGGGTGCGGCATGACTTCAACATCATGCACCCAGTGTGAGAAAGGAGCATGATATGATGGACAGAGATGTGAGTTCTTTCATTCGCACTTTGATAGCTGTCGGCATACTGCTGTTCGGAGGTCTGTTTTTACTTGTATGGATAAGCGAAAAGCAGGCATATGACGAGCTTAAACGCACCTGCATAGCGACTGTGGAAGCAGACGTGCTGAGCATAAAGGTAAACGAGCGAAACGATGTCATGACTTCCGCCGAGGTGGAATTTACCGCCGGTTCGGAGAAATACACGCTGAACACCGGCTACACCTTTGACAAGAAAGAGCTGGGCGGCACGGTGCCGGTACACTACTGCCCCGCTGACCCCAAGAAGGCTTACTGCTATGACTCGCCCCAGGAGCCGACTTCGGAATTACTGGGCGTTGCAGCCTTTATGCTTGCTGTGGCTGTGCTGGTGATACTTATGGGAGTAATAGACAGGGAGAAGCCTATGCCGGGAAACAACTACGTTCCCAAGGACGCTCCAAGGTGGGAGCTGTCCCCCAAGGACATTGACCCGGATAGGGTGCGGGCGCATCTCACGGAAAATGATCTCAAAAACGCACGCGCCGCGCTGGGCATGAACCCCTACATCGACAGCGATGACAGCTGATGACAGAAAGGAGTTTTCGCTATGGCTAGATATTACAGACGCCGCACATCGTTATACCAGATATACATAAGAAAAAAGTACGGCAGAGGCACGAAGAAGTATTACTTCTTTATGGCGCTGCCGGAATTCGGACTGTCGCTGCTGCTGGTGCTGGCCTGGGCTTTCACCAAGGATTCTAAGTGGCTCTTAATGTCGGGACTGCTGCTGATAGCCGGGATAGGATATATGCTGCTTTACCACTTCACCGATAAGGATACCGACAGGCAATTTAAGGAGAACAAGGCGGCTTCTGATATGGACAAGGCACGCGCCGCGCTGGGCATTGATGACATACAGTCCTCAAAGAGTAACAGCATCGCGGACGAGATATGGGGAAAGCATTGAAAAAGGAAGATAAATAATAATGGCAACTAACGAAAACGCTAATGCGGAAAAGATAAACGAAAGTGCGGACACCCCCGCCGCACCCGCGCCGGCTGACATAAAAGCCGAAAAGCGGGCGGCATGGGCTAAACGCATGGAGCGCTTTATGCGGACGGTGCAGAGACCGGGCTTTACCTACCTGCTCTGCTTTATACTGCCGGTGGGGATAATGTACCTCGCCTACGCGCTGTTCGGGGTACACCCCTACGGCGAGGGCTCGGTGCTGGTGCTTGACTTGAACGGTCAGTACGTCTACTACTACGAGATGTTCCGGGACGCGGTGCTGGGCAGGGGCAGCCTTATCTACAGCTGGTCAAGGAATCTGTCGGGCAACCTGTTCGGCATATTCGCCTACTACCTTGCAAGCCCCTTTATGATACTGGTGGTGCTGTTCCCCCGCACGGCTATGTGCGGCGCTATCGAGACGATACAGCTTTTGAAGATCGGCTCGGCGTCGCTGAGCTTTGCCTACTTTCTCAGAAAGACCGCCGACAGAAAGCCGAGACGCACATCGTTGGTAATATTCTCTATCATGTACTCGCTGATGAGCTACATGGTGGTACAGCTTATGGATCCCATGTGGCTGGACGGGCTGATCTATCTGCCGCTTATCTGCTTAGGCGTGCGGCGGCTCATACGCGAGGGGAAGGTTCTGCCCTACGTGATACCCCTGACGCTGATGTTCATAGCGCATTTCTACATCGGCTACATGGTGGGATTTTTCACCTTCTGCTACTTTATCTACATCTACTTCGGCGAGGACGGCAGGATAGTTCCGGAAAAGCCGATAAGCTCGCTGTTCAAATTTGCGGGCGGCACCATAACCGCCATACTTGCGGCGTCATGGGTGCTGCTGCCGGTGTACAACGCGCTGAAGCTTGGCAAGCTGGAGTTTTCAGAGCCCAACTGGTCTATGGCGACGCAGTTCGACTTCCTCACCTTCCTGACCAAGCTGTTCCCCATGAGCTACGACACGGTATACCCCGAGGGTCTGCCGATGATATACTGCGGCACCGCTGTACTGCTGCTGCTGCCGCTATACTTCATGAACCGGAAGATCTCCGTCAAGCGGAAGGTATCCAGCGGGATACTCGCCTTTGTCATGGTGGTGTTCATGTACATCAAGCCGGTGGACATCGTATGGCACGGCTTCCAGGTACCCAACTGGCTCCCCTACCGCTACTCCTTCGCCTTCTCGTTCCTGCTGATCGTCATGTCGTTCCGGGCGTTTGAGAATTTAGACGGCATCACCCCCAAGGAGATAGGCGGGGTGTTCTTCGGGCTGTTCATGTTCCTTATCTGGTGCGAGAGGGAGAACTACGAGCACTTTGAGATATTCCGCACCGTAAAGTGGGAGGACGGCACCGACAAGGCTGTCATCGGAGGAATATGGTTCTCCGGCATAGCTATCGCGGTGTACTTCCTGCTGATATACCTCAACCGCCGGTACAGGCTGTCATATGCGGTCTGCCTTGTCACCTGCGTGGTGGTGGGGCTGGAAATGCTGGCGAACACTATGGACACTCTCCAGAAGATAGACAACGACGTAGTTTACAGCAACTACACCTCATACGAGCCGTACATCTCCGACACGAGGGACGCGGTGAAGCACATCAAGTACTTCGACAACGAGCCCTTCTACCGCATGGAGGCAACCTTCCACCGGACGGTGAACGATCCTATCGGCACCGGGTATTACGGCATATCCCACTCCAGCTCTGTCATGAACGCGCCGGCGCTCACAACGCTTGAACGCCTCGGCTTTGCCTACGGCGGTCACTACACCAAGTATGACGGCAGGACGTTCATCACCGACTCGGTGTTCGACATCAAGTATGTCATGGACAAGGAGGACGAGGACAAGGAAAACCGCTACATCGACAAGCGGATAAAGATACCCGAGCAGTACAAGCTTGCGACTCACATCGACGAGCGGAGCGTACACCTTTCCTACGAAAAGGACGACAAGGGCAAAAATAAAAAGGTCAGGGAGAAAAAGACCGTGACCTACAAGTTCTACCGCAATCCCTACGCCATGGGCGGTCTGGGGTGCGTCACCGACGAGAGGATAAACACCATAAAGCTTTCAAAGGTCAATCCCTTTGAGAACCAGAACCTGCTCTACAGCGTGCTGGCGGGCGAGCCGGAAGTCGTGCCCTACTTCACGCGGATAGTCCCCAAGGACAGCGACAGGCTGAATATGTCCACCGCCAAGATAAATGACGAGGAAAAGCACACCAAGTTCTACCCCACCGACAAAAACGCCGGCGAGGCTCACATAGACTACGTGGTGGAAATGGATCGCGACGGCGAGCTTTATATGTACCTCCCCACCCGCTACGAGCGCACCTGCAACGTGTGGGTCAAGGACGAGGAGAGCTACCTCAACGGCGACGGCATGATGGATTTCGCCGGGCAGTTCTTCGTGGGCGACAACTACTCGATACTCCAGCTGGGAAGCTTCATGAAGGGCGAGGACGTGCGTATCCGCATCACTATAGACAACGATGACAACGAAGCATACTGGAGCGACGAGCTGTTCTACACCTTCGATACCGAGCGCTTTGAGCAGTCGGCGGGCGTGATACAGCAGGCGGCGGCAGAGGTCACCCAGCTTAAAAACACCCGCGTCAGCATGGAGTGTACCTCCACAGCCGACGGACAGCACCTCTTCACCACCATACCCGACGAGCCGGGCTGGACGGTCACCGTCAACGGCAAACGGGTAGTCACTGGCAAGTCTATGGACTCGCTCATCACCATTCCCCTGGAGCGGGGCGAGAACAAGATAGAAATGGTCTTCGAGCCCACCTACTTCACCGGAAGCATAATAATCTCTATCGCCGGTCTTATCGTCATAATGATAATCTTCCTCTTTGAATACAAAAACGGCAGACTGATAGACCAGCTGGCAAAAAAAGCCAACGGTGAGAAAACGCAGGCAGAAAAAGAGAACAAGGCATAAAAAACAGCGACCTGTTTATCTGACAGGTCGCTTATTGTTTTATCAGTCTGTCCTTACGGATTTGCGCCGGAGCTTTTCGTCATACATCGCCATGTCCGCTTTTTTCTTGGCGGCTTCGAGGTTCATGTCGGCGGCAAGGTCAGGGCGGAGCATACTGTAGCCGCAGCTGCACCCTATCAGGTAGGGCTTGCCGCTGATAGCGTTGTAAGCCTCGGTGTGCTTCTGGACGTTGGCTATGGCGCTCTTTATGCCGTCCTCGGTGTCGAAAGCGGCTATGACGGTAAACTCGTCGCCGCCGGTGCGGACGCAAATGCTGTCGGCGGGGAAAGCGCTCTTCAGCGCGTGAGTACACTGTACTATGGCGTTGTCGCCCTCCTCGTGACCGAAGTTGTCGTTTACCTTCTTCAGCCCGTCAACGTCGGCGCAGACGATAGCTACGTGCTTGCCTTCCTTTATGGAGCGGCGCACGAATCCGCCCTCCAGCTTGTTCATGCCGCGGCGGTTGTATATTCCCGTGAGCGGATCGTGGAGATACAAGCTTTGCAGCTCGGCAAGCGCCTCCTGAAGTTCGTTGTTCATGTAATAGCTTCCCACGTTGTTGCATATAGTCATCAGCCAGTTGCAGAACAGGTTGCCGTCGGGGAACAATCCGTTCAGCTCCAGCGCCAGGTAGCCTAAGAATGCGTTCTTGAAGTATATGGGCGCTATCATAAAGCAGTCCGGCTTTTCGCCGCTGCCGATGCCGCCGGGGATAATATCAGCGGTAGGGAACTCGGTACCCACCGGCACCCAGTGACCGAACATCAGCATAGACACCATTTTCTCCGGGACGTATGTAAGACCCTTTGGCTCCTCGTCGGCGTTGTAGCCCGCCTGCTTGTGCTCTATCTCGGCGGAGACGCAGGCGTATAGGGTAGGTATCCTGCAAAGCTCGGCGCCGTGTACCAGCTGGTGGAACACATCCTCGCTCTTTTCGGTGCCGGCGAAGTTGTGGTGCATATGGAACAGGTACATATTGAACTCACGCATATAGGTGAATCGGCTAATGTGCTGGTCATAGGTCTCGTCCTCGTGGTGGATTATCGGCACGCAGCCGCAGGACTGTCTCGCCTCGACAACAGCCTTGACTTTGACATCGTCGCTGCCGCCGCCGCCCTCCATCATCTCGCAGAGCTTATCCACCGCAGCCTCGCCCGCCTCAGTAAGAGCGCGGCGCACCGTGGTTACGCTGGGTATGAACTCGGCGCCGTCGGGGATAGCGTCAAAGCCGGTGACGATGATATCATCGGGCACGTTGAAGCCGTGCTCCTTGAGAGCATCCATAGCGTAAAGCGCCATGGTGTCATTGGCGGCGACTATCGCATCGGGCATATTGTTCCTGCCGCGCTCGGCTATCATGCGCTCGGTCTCGTCAAAGGACTGCCTCCAGAAGCAGCCGTAGTAGACCTTGCTCTCGTCGTAGGGTATGCCGTGCTTTTCAAGAGAATCCCTGTACGCCGCCAGTCGGGAGTCAGACTGTGGGTTGTCCCTAAAGCCGTTCATGAAGCAGATATCCTTACAGCCGTGGACTTCTATGACGTGATCCACCATATCCTCCATGGCGTTGCCGTCGGTGAGCAGCACTCTGCGGCAGTCATCGTGGGAAAGATCGTCTATATCCAGCATAGGGATACCGTGCTCGCGGGAGCGGGTGAGTATCGTGTGGAAGGTGGAATCGTCCAGGAATGTGCCGCCGAAAATCAGCAGACCGTCTATGGTATCGTAGTTTATCAGCTCGTATACCATAGTCTCGCCGGTGATAGTGTTGGGGTGCAGCTTATAGTCGGCATTGAGAGCAGGTCTCTCCACCGAATTGAAGAAGGTCAGCAGGTTTATATCCCTCCGGGCGCACCTCGCCCGTATGCCCTCAAGCATCTGCACTTCATTATTAGCGTCATAACCGGTAAGGCAGACAGCTATGGTCTTTCTCTTGTTTGTCATATCACGTCACCTACTTTTTACAGCATGGGTTCAAGTATTTTCAGCATGGCAGCCATGAATCTGCGTATGCGGGGGCGGTTGGTGAGATCCTCGGGGGTGACCTCACGGCAATCCTCGGCAAACATTTTCTCGAAGTCCGCCTTTATATCAAGCACCGCCGGCATATCGTACATAAAGCAGCCGTTCTCAAAGTGCAGATACAGACTGCGGTAGTCGAGGTTGATAGTACCGACTATAGCGCGGCGGTCATCGGAGACGAACATCTTCGCGTGGTTGAAGCCGTTAAATTCATATATTTTCACGCCTTTGCGCATAAGCTCTCCGAAGAAGCTCTCGCCCATTATCTTGATGTAGGGCTTGTCCGGTATGCCCGGCACCATTACACGCACATCTACGCCTCTTTTAGCGGCAAAGGTCAGAGCCGATATCAGCTCCTCGTTCAGTATCAGATACGGTGTGGAGATGTAGCAGTAGTCCACCGCCGTATTTAATATATTTATATAGCTTATCTCTCCCACGTCCTCGTCATCAAGGGGCGAGTCGCCGTATGCGATAACAAATCCGTCGGAGACGTACTTTTCAGTCCTGTAGTGGTGGGGCAGGTAGTCGCGGTATTCGCTCCTTCCCTCGCGCCCGATGACCTCCCACATCTGCAAAAACATCATGGTGAGGTTCCAGACCGCGTCGCCCTTTATCATCACCGAGGTGTCCTTCCAGTAGCCGAAGCGGGTGATGCGGTTGACATACTCGTCGGCGAAATTGTCGCCGCCGGTAAATCCGGTGTGACCGTCTATCACCACTATCTTGCGGTGATCGCGGTTGTTCTGCACCGACGACAGCAGCGGCAGGAAGGGCTGGAACACCCTCGTCTTTATCCCCTGCTCGGTAAGCCGCTTGTGGTAGTTGAAGGGCAGTATATTCTGCGAGCCCATGCCGTCGTATATCAGCCGGACGTCCACGCCCTCGGCAGCCTTCTGCGCTAAGATCTCGTGTATCTCATCCCACATACTGCCGCGGTCTATAATGAACATCTCGATAAAGATGTAGTGCTTAGCTTTTTTGAGCTCCTCCAGCATTACCGGGTGCTTTGTCTCGCCGGAGCCGAAGTACCTCACTATAGAGTTGCGCTGGGCGGGATACCCCGCAAAGTCCTTCATATAGCAGGCGTAGCGGTAGGTCTGCTCGTCCCGCGCCTTTAGCTCCGCCAGCACACGCTTGTCCTGCCGCAGAAACCCTGAGGTATCGGCGGTCTTTTGCGCGTACAGCTTTCTGGTGTGCCGTGCGGCGTACTGGTTGTTGAGGTAAAAGTATATAGCCACGGTGAACAGCGGGAACGCCACCAGCGGCACCAGCCAGCCTATCTTGAACTCAGCTTTGCTGCGCTTGTTAAGTATATACACCGCAGTCACCGCCGCCAGCGCCTGGAAGATGATAGCCAGCTTGCCGGCGTACTGCCGCAGCGCTGCAAACATATAAAATATCAGGATTATCTGCGCCAGCAGCAGCAGTATAACCACAAACCGCTGAGTCAGAATATACCCGACGACATAGAACAGTCCCTTAAACGGGCGTCTCTCTTTTTTCTTCTGTTTCATATTCTTTCCATGATCCTGTAAAGCTTATTGCATACCGCACCGGGCGACTGCGCGGACTAGATAAACATACCCATTACTTTAGTCTCTATCAAGTCCTTGTCCACCGGTTCGCCGTCTATGGTAATGCTTTTGAGCTTCACCTTGACGCCGGCGCTGAACACCATTTCATACTCCTCGCCGTGCTTGTTCTTGCCTACATATGTACAGTTGCGGGTGAACAGGTTCGCTGACCAGTGACCGTCCTCGAAGTAGTTGTCCATAGCCTTGCCGTAGCTGGAGTAGGTCATTTTCATGCTGCTCTTGAAGTGATAGGTGGACAGCCGCACACGGGTGGTCTGTATCAGCGCCCCGGCAATATATATCACCGTGATGAACAGCGCTGCCGCGAATCCCCGCGCCGCAAGTCTCAGCTTGCCCTTTACGCCGGTATTGCGCTTGAACTTCCCCTGCGCTTCCTTAGCCTGCACCTCCGGCGGAGGCGCTGCGTAAACGGGTCTCGGCACTCTCGCGGGTGCGGGACGGGTCTGCTGAGGTCTCGGCTGAGCCGGACGGGGCTGTCTCTGTACCGGACGCGGAGCGGGCTGTGCCGTCCGGGGAGCCGGTCTGCGGGGAGGCTGTCCTGCGGGTCTTGTCTGATTCTGTGTCTGTCTCGGCTGTGGTCTCGGTTGTACCGGACGCTGTATATTTCGCGGCTGAGGGCGCTTCGGCGGCTGCCGGCGTCCTGCAACTCTGCCGCAATTAAGGCAGATCACCGCGTCATCGGCAAGCGGTGCTCCGCAAGCCGTACATCTCATGCTGCTCATTTTTTATTCTCTCTTTTCTTTTTTATTTTACGTCCCGCGGCGCTGTATTTTTGTTATGCACTCTGGGGACGGGTCACACGTACCTTATTATCGCCACTACCTTGCCGATAGCGGCGGCGCCGTTGGTAACTGCCTGTTTCAGCGACAGCACTCCGCCGCCCATGGAGACTACGGCGATACCGCCCTTCTCCACGGCTACCTTCACGCCTGTGGTCTCGGCTACGATGATGTCGCCCTTTCTCACGAAAGCCGAGGGGATATCCTCGTCGGCGGTGACGGCGAACAGCTTGCCGGTATATTCCTCCGGCGGGTTGAAATCTATGAAGGTATCAGCCTGGTCTATCGCCGCTGCGGACAGCTGGTCCTCGCGCTCTATCAGCGGTATCTTCACTATCTTGCGCCCCGCCAATTTTATGGCGCGGTTGAGCTTGTCATGCTTTTCCAGGTAGCCCTTTTCGGTCAGCGATTTTATCGCGCGGTGCGCCGTCGAGGTGGACTTGAATCCGCAGCCCGCGCAGATCTCCCGCACGGTGGGCGCATAACCCTCCTGCAGGCTCCGCTTTATATGTTCATAGACCTTTTTCTCGGTCTCAGTTATCTTAGCTTTCACTGACCTTCAACTCCTTTCTTCTAGTCCGTGTCATCGCGCCACTTCGCGGCGCTTCGCAAGCGATCTTCGTCTTTCTTCAGCCGCGGCATATGCGAGTGCTATCCAAAGCCTCCCCTTCCAGGGGAGGTAGGCGCGGAGCGCCCGGAGGGGTGACCCCCCGGCGCATACCTTTCCGCCTGCGCTATCCATATCCCTAGATAGTGCGGCACTTAGGTTTACAGCTTCTTCACCAGCATTTTCGCTGCTTTATATACGTCGCCGCAGCCCATGGTTATAACCATGTCGCCTTCCTCTGCGTGCTCGGCGATGTAGTCGGTCACCTGACCGAAGTTGTATTCCTTCTGCTCGGCGGTCTGCTGATCCACCACTTCGTGGGGGGTGTCGAACCATATCGCGCCGGGGATCTTCTCGCCCAGCTGCTCGGTGTAGATGCCGTCATCGTTCTTCTCTCGGCTGCCCATTATGTCGGTGAGCACCACCTTGTCGGCTATCTGCAAAGCCTCGGCGAAATCGTCCATAAGCAGGCGGGTGCGGGAGTAGGTGAAGGGCTGGAACACCGCCCATACTCTCTTGAAGTCCAGCGACTTCGCCGCCCTCAGGGTGGAAGCGATCTCGGCGGGGTGGTGAGCGTAATCGTCCACTACCGTAACTCCCCGCTCCTCGCCGATCTTCTGGAATCGTCTTATAGCGCCGTGGAAGTTATCCAGACCGCGCCGGATATCCGCCCAGTCAAGACCGGTGCTCCTTGCCGCAGCCGCAGCCGCCAAAGCGTTGAGCACGTTATGCTTTCCGGGGACGTGTATCTTAAAGCTGCCCACATTTTTGCCGGCTTCGTATATATCGAACCCGGTGGTCATACCGCTTGTGCTTCTTATCTCGGCGAAGTAGTCATTGTCGCCGCTCTCGCCGAAGGTTATGACCTCTTTATCCAGACCCTCGATAGCCTTCATGGTATTGGCGTCGCCGCCGTTGACGATAAGCTTGCCGGTAGTCTTTTCCGCGAAGGTGCGGAAGCTCTTTATTATATTCTCAAGGGTGCCGAAGTAGTCCAGGTGATCGGCGTCAACGTTAAGTATCACGGCGGTATTGGGGCTGAATTTAAGGAAGTGATCTTTAAATTCGCAGGACTCACAGACGAATATCTCGCTCTTGCCGAAGCGTCCCGAGCCGCCGATAGCGGGCAGCTTGCCGCCGATAAAGCAGCTTATATCCTGTCCGGCGTCCACGTATATCTCGGTGAGCATAGCGGTGGTAGTAGTCTTGCCGTGGGTGCCGGTAACGCAGATAGTGTTGTCAAAAAGCTCGGTGATAAGACCCAGCATATCGGCGCGTTCCACCACGTCTGCGCTGCTTGCCCTTGCCGCCACCAGCTCCGGGTTGTCGTCCAGCACGGCAGCGGTGTAGATAATAAGGTCAGCCCCCGCGATGTTCTCGGCTCTCTGTCCCAGATGCACCTCTATACCCATAGATCGCACGGCGTCCAGAGTCTCTGTCTCGTTATTATCCGAGCCGGTTATATGGTAACCCTGCGAGTGAAGTATCTGCACGATAGGGTACATCCCTGACCCGCCGATACCGATAAAATGCAGGTGTTTTTTCTCTCTCAGTTGTTCCAGTGTAAGCATAAAAATGCGTATCTCCTTCCGTTATCAGAACATAGGTACTCCTAAATCAATTATACTACATTCACATCAAAAAATAAACCCTTTTTATAAATTTTCGCCATTACGTCAAAAATACACACAGAACAGACGTTTTTGATGTATATTATAAACAGTTTTTTACAAAGTTCGCCAAACGTGATAAACACATTCACCAAACGCAAATATCCCGCGTCAGCTTATACTAATCCCTAAAAGGTTAGTAGACAAAGATCGGTGCTGACGGATCAGCAATCTAGGAAAGCGACCGCAGTTGGGCTGTCGC
>CACXDI010000078.1 GCA_902766335.1 uncultured Ruminococcus sp.
CTGACCTATAAGACAGGCTCGGTGGTTGCGTTCCTCGACAATCTGATGAACAACACCGAATATGCGGAGCGTTTCGACTGGCTCTCGGAGTTTGTCTATAACGGTGTCGGTGCAGCGGGGTTCCTCAGCTCTTTCCCCGTAGAAGCTATCATCGAATGTGATGCTTTTAAGGCTGTCGATGAATTTATCATCAAATGGCTGATAGAGAGACTTGAAGCTGAGGACACGGGAGCAAAGCTCTCCGGCAGCACCATTCTTCAGCTCTGCTCCGACAGAAAGAGAACGCATTTCGGCAAGCGTTACGCCGTGCAGTATGCGGTCATTGAGTATGCGTATAAGATCATTTATGCAGGCAGATATGAGCCTGTGAGTGTTCTCTCCGATATTGTCAAGAATTATCGTGAGAGATACTTTGAGAATGACCGGAATTATCGCTTGTTCTATTTCAATTACGATAAGCTGACGGAAACCTCTGCATTTGAAAAGCTCCGTGAGTTGATAGAGAACATCTACACGAACGATTATCTGCAAAATATCTGCGTAAACTGGACAAAGGCTTTTGCAGAAGAAGCAGGAAACTCAGGTCTGCCGCTTCAAATCAATTTCTGGCACGAAAGGGTCGCACCTATCAAAGAGCGTGTAGTGGTGTTTATCTCCGATGCTATGCGTTATGAAGTCGGTGTGTCGCTTTATGAGAGACTCAATGCCGATGAAAAGTGCAAGGCTACGCTGTCGGCTATGCAGACGGTTCTCCCGTCCATAACGATGTGCGGTATGGCAGCACTTCTGCCCCATAGGTCGTATGAGCTGACACCTGAATATAAAATGACGGTTGACGGCAAGCCCTGCGCTATGACTACGGAAAGAGCAAAGATCGTTGCTTCTTACAATCCTAAGAGCCTTTGTATTCAGTATGATGAATTAAAGGTGAAAAAGGTCGATGAGCTGAAATCTCTCGTTTCGGGGCTTGAAGTGATCTATGTGTACCATAATCAGATAGATGCCCGTGGAGATAAAGCTCCTACGGAAGATGAGGTATTTATTGCCTGCAATGAAGCTGTTGAAGAAATTGCTTATATGATACGGCGATTGACAGGCACGAATGTTACTCGTTTCCTTGTGACCTCGGATCACGGCTTTGTCTATAAACGTGATGAGCTGCAAGTCGGCAATAAGATCGGTGATGTGTCCTCTAAATCTGATTTCATGGGCAAAAGGTACGCTGTTTCAGACAGCGTGATCGAAATGGACGGTATCAGCGGTGTTGGTCTAAGTGACATTTACGGTAATGGCGATACAAGGAGTGTGTCATTCCCCATAAGTGCAGATATATTCAAGGCACCAGGGGGCGGTGTGAATTTCGTTCACGGTGGTTGTTCTCCGCAAGAGATGATCATTCCGCTGATTGATGTAAAGACTGAAAAATCAAAGGTTGAGACTACATTTGCTGAAATCTCCATGAGTACAAATATCAGCAAGATCACCAATCTCAGCGTTAATCTTGAATTTTTCCAAAGGCAGCCTGTTTCCGATGTTGTTAAGCCTGCGACTTATCACATCTACTTTGAAGCTGAGGACGGCGAAAGAGTGTCTAATGAAAATCAGTTCCACGCTGACAGTACAGAGAGCAATCCTCTGAACACCAAAGCAAAGCTGAGGTTCTCTTTCAAGAACAGAATTTACAGCAATAAGGATAAATATTACCTTATCATCATGGACGAGGAGCATAATATTCAGCTTGCAAAGATTCCGTTTACCATTGATATAGCTATGGCTAATGACTTTGGATTTTAATGGAGCAAATGGAGATATTTAAATGGAAGATAATTTATTCTACATTGAAAATACAAGAGAGGAGCTTTATCGCAAGCTCAGGTCTAATTTTGACGGAAAGATCGTAAGAAAAGACCTCACAAAGCGTATCAAAGAGGGTGCAAATGTACCTGTTTATGTGCTTGAATTTCTTTTAGGGCAGTATTGCAGCAGCGATGATGAAGATGTTGTGCAGGACGGAGTAGAAACAGTTAAGAGGATACTCTCAGAAAACTATGTCCGCCCTGACGAGTCTGAAAAGGTGCTGTCAAAGCTGAGACAGCGAGGTTCAATGAGTATCATAGACAGGGTGACAGTAACTCTGAACCTAAAAACCGATAGCTATGAAGCCCTGTTTTCAAACCTTGGTCTTGGCGGTGTACCAATTTCTGAGGACTATCCGCAAAAATATGACAGGCTTCTTTGCGGAGGTATCTGGTGCATTATTCAGCTTGAATACAACAGCACGGATTCTCTTATTGACGAGGGTAAAGGCAAAAAAAGCTCTCCGCTGATTGAGATCAATAAACTTACTCCTATCCAAATGCCCTATGTGGATATGGATGAGCTAAAAGAAGGCAGAAAAGCCTTTAGTAAGGAAGAATGGATAGATATTCTGCTCCGCTCTATCGGAATGGAACCGGATACGCTGACCGAAAGAGAAAAGTGGCTTTTGCTTGCAAGAATGATACCTCTTGTGGAGAATAACTTTAATATGTGTGAGCTTGGGCCGCGCTCTACGGGTAAGTCGCACATCTACAAGGAAATCTCTCCGAATAGTATTCTTGTATCGGGCGGACAAACAACTGTTGCGAATCTGTTTTACAATATGAGTAAGCGTACTGTCGGACTTGTCGGACTTTGGGACTGCGTAGCCTTTGACGAGGTGGCAGGCATAAAGTTCAAAGACAAAGACGGTGTGCAGATCATGAAAGACTATATGGCTTCGGGTTCTTTTGCAAGAGGTAAGGAAGAAATCGGGGCTTCGGCTTCTATGGTCTTTGTAGGTAATGTCAATCAGAGCGTTGATGTTCTGCTGAAAACATCAAGTCTCTTTGATCCGTTCCCTCCTGAAATGGGTACAGATACAGCGTTCCTTGACCGTATGCACTGTTATATCCCAGGTTGGGAGATACCGAAGTTCCGTCCTGGGCATTTCACGGACGATTACGGCTTTATCACGGACTATCTTGCAGAGTTTATCAGGGAGCTTCGTAAAGAGCAATACGGAGATGCACTCGACAAATATTTCAAGCTCGGAAAAAATCTAAATCAGAGAGATACTATCGCTGTAAGGAAAATGGTCGGCGGTCTTGTGAAGCTGATCTATCCTGATGGCGAATACACTAAGGAAGAAATTGAGGAGATCATTCGCTTCGCTCTTGAAATGCGCCGTAGAGTTAAGGAACAGCTCAAAAAGCTCGGCGGTATGGAGTTCTATGATGTAAACTTCTCTTATATCGACAATGATACATTTGAGGAGCATTATGTGTCTGTGCCGGAGCAAGGCGGCGGCAAACTTATCCCCGAAGGTATCTGCAATCCAGGACAGGTTTATACAGTTTCACGGGGCAAAACAGGAATGCTCGGTGTATTCAGGCTTGAGTCACAGGTTCTGTCTGGCAACGGCAAGTTTGATAAAACAGGTCTTGGAAGTGACCGTGAAGCAAGAGAAGCGGTGGCAACAGCATATAATTTCCTGAAAGCTAACGGAAAGCGTATCAGCGGTGCGATTGATATAGCAAGCAAAGACTATATCATCAATTATCAGGACTTGCAAGGCATAGGAATGACCTCTACGCTTGCAGTATCTACGCTTATTGCACTCTGTTCTATCGCATTGGGTAAGCCTGCACTCCCGTCATTGGCGGTTCTCGGTGAGATCAGTATCAGCGGTTCACTTATCAAGGCTGAGGACTTAGCTAATTCTTTGCAAGTCTGCCTTGACAGCGGAGCGAAAAAAGTACTTCTCCCCATAACCTCCGCAGCCGATTTAGGTGTGGTGCCGCCTGAGCTTATGGGTAATTTCAGCATTATCTTCTACCAAAGTGCGGAAGATGCTGTGTTTAAGGCTTTGGGTGTTGAGTGATTAAAGGTGGCGCATTGGTGGACAGTTATAACTATGATGACATAATAATCAAAGCATACTCAAATAATGATTTTGAAGATTATCTCCAAATGCAGCTTGAAGATAAAATATATGAGTATTATGACAAGGATTTGATACGAAAAACATTCAAGGAAACATTGTCTGATACCAGTCGGACTGAGAATTATTCAATTTTTCTAAGCGAAGGAATGACATATTGCGGGAATATTGAGTTGCAAAAGTATCCGGACAGCTATGCTTTAGGCATAAAGCTCTCAGAAAAATATCAGCATAGAGGTATAGGAACATTAGCTGTAAAAATTTTCTGTCAATACTGCTTTGAAGATCACGGTATTACTCAACTTGTAATAAGAATTGATCCAGATAACAAAATCAGTATCAGGCTTTTTGAAAAACTCGGCGCTATATATACAGGCAAAAAGCTGACACCTGAATTTGAAAGGCTAATCTCAAGTTCCAAAAGAAGTTTTCCTGAAAGTGAAGTAGAAAGACTTGGAGCAAATCATTATATTTTGAATTTACCGATAATTGAACAGTAGTTTATTTATAGACTTCATATCTTAATAAAGGAGTTGATATTATGCTTAACAAAGACTACCTTTCAAACGAAGTAGGAAACATATTCTCTATGCTTGACGCAGAAGAACTCCCCGAAGTCCATGCCTACCTTGCAAGCATAATGGACAGCGACGGATTTGTTGATGCCGAGCCCTATGATGTAGCCTCAAACCTCGTTAATTGTGATAATCCGCAGAAGCTGCCCGATTTCCTTATTGGCTTTATAACCGAGCTTTATGAAATGGCTATTGCGGATGGAAATGCAGCTGCTATGAATGACCTCGGTTCGCAATACTATGACGGTGGGCGCGGCTTTGAACAGAGCTTTGAAAAGGCTGTTCATTACTATGAAATGGCTGCGGAAAACGGAGAACGGCAAGCACAGGAGAATCTCGGTTATTGTTATTACTACGGCAGAAATATGGATGCGACGGATTATGAAAAGGCATTTCACTATTTTGCGCTGGGCGCTTTCGACGGACATTTGATCTCGCTGTATAAAATCGGAGATATGTACCTCAACGGTTATTATGTTAAGAAAAATGAGAAGGAAGCGTTTGTAATATATATGCGCTGCCTTGAAACAATGACTGATGAGGCGGCTGTTTCCGTTGCGGGGCCTGTATATCTGCGGCTGGGCAAGATGTTTCTAAACGGAATTGGCGTTGATAAGAATACAAAAAATGCTCTTGTGTGCTACCAAAAGGCTGAATCGTTTTTGTATGATATGGTAGCCAACGGTAACACTATGTATAAAAAGAGCCTTGACGCTGCTGTCAAGGGGCAGGATAAAGCAAGAGAACAGCTAATGAGTGAGCTTCCGGAGGATAATTGGAGCTTTGATTAAATACGATTTTGTTCATAATAAGGTGAGGTAGAATAAAATATGGAACAAATAGAAAGACAAGACCCTGCAATTATAGCTTCCGATGAAATACTAACCGATATTCGCAATATTATCGAAAGCTCGCGCAAAAGCGCTTATCAAGCGGTCAATACTATATCTTGTAAAAAGAAACTGGCTGCTGGGTAAGAGGATATCCGAGGAAGAAATGAAGAATGACGGGCGTGCCGAATACGGCATGGAGATCATTAAAAAGCTGTCAAAGGTGCTTACTGATGAGTATGGAAAAGGCTTCACAAAGTCGAATTTATATAGCTTCTATTCATTCTACAAAATGTTCCCGGAGATTTTCCAGACGGTGTCTGGAAAATCTGACAGGTTGCTGTCATGGAGCCATTATCAAACTTTGCTGCGGGTCAAAGATTCCGATGCGAGAAATTGGTATGTTAGCGAAGCGATTGAACAGGTTTGGTCATATAGAACTCTAAAGAGAAATATTGATTCTCAGTATTATTACCGCCTGTTATCATCGCAGGATAAGCAGCCTGTGGTCGAAGAAATGACAAAGCTGACAAAGCCTTACCAAAACGATAAATTGGAATACCTCAAAAATCCTATCATCGCAGAATTCCTCGGTTTATCGTCAAATATTGAAATGACCGAAACTCACCTTGAAACGGCGATCCTTTCTAACCTGCAAAAGTTTCTTATGGAGCTTGGAAAGGGCTATGCTTTTGTGGCAAGGCAGCAGAGGATTCAAACGGAAAAAGAGGATTACTATATTGACCTTGTTTTCTATAACTACATCCTAAAATGCTTTGTCCTTATAGACCTGAAGACAGGAAAGGTCAATCACCAGGACATAGGGCAAATGGATATGTATATTCGTATGTATGATGAATTGAAGAGAAGCGAGGGAGACAATCCAACGCTTGGCATTGTGCTCTGCTCCGAGACTGATGAGGACATTGCAAGATATTCGGTAATGCATGGCAGCGAGCAGCTTTTCGCTTCAAAATACAAGCTGTATCTCCCCTCGGAGGAAGAACTCAGAGCCGAGATAGAAGCGCAGAAGGAAATATTCTATTTGCAGCAGAATGATTTGAATAATAAAGATTAACTAATAGGCTATCACAGATGACTTTTGTTATTTGTGATAGCTTTTATTTACAAAGTTGAAATTAGCACTTGACAAAGTTAAAATTATGTGCTACAATATATGAGAAGGGAGTTGAGTGGAATGTCTATATTTAGTGAGAGAATGACTGCGTTGATGAAACAGCAGCATATATCGCAAAAGCAATTAGCTGAAAAAGCTGGTGTCACCGAGTCCGCAATGTCCTTTTATGTTAGAGGCGACAGGACACCAAGAAGTGATGTTTTAACAAGGATAGCAAGAGCATTAGGTACTACCTCGGATTATTTGCTGGGTATTGATAATGTTGAAAACAAGGACAGCGACAAACTGAGCTATCTGCAAAGAAATCTTGGGAAGCTTGATGAGACACAGCTAAAAAAGGCGGAAACTGTTTTGAAAGCTGTATTTGATGACATTTTTGATGATGACGAGGAGGACGATGATTGATGCCAGATTTGTTCCTTGATTTTAAGAAAGCCTATACCTCAGCCAATGAAATTCTGTATTCATCAAAAACTATTACATCTTTTCCGTTCTCACCTAAAAAGCTTATCAAGGAAAAATCCGGAATTGTTTGCAGAAGCTATGAGAAGGCTCTGGAATATGGGGTAGATATTCACGATTTTGGAAGTGACTCTGCTACTATATTTGAGTATCATGGAAAAAACATCATCTTTTACGATCAGACGAAGCCTGAGCCTCATATCAATTTCTCGCTGCTACACGAATTCGGTCATTATTATCTTAAACATGATCTTAATGAAAAAAGGAATGATGTTTACGGCAAATATGAGATCGAAACAAATTTCTTTTCGGCTCAAATTTTAATGCCGGAGCAAATATTGAGAGAGTGTATTAAACGTGGTGCCGCATTGAGCTACTCATTTTTGCAGCAGAAATTTGGTGTATCAAGAGAGGCTGCTGAGAAAAGAATGAGCACACTTGCCAGGACAGAAAGTGCATGGCGCTCAAGGCAAGAAAAAGAGTTTGATGATGTTATTCTATTAAAATACTCCGCATTTATAGATTCAATAAGTCCAAAGTCATCATATTTCGATTATGAGTATGAGGAAGAAATGCAGAGTAAAAGAAATAGTTGGTACTAATACAATATATAGCGTAAAATCATATTTGCAAATACTGTATATTGTACTATGCTGTATAGTAGGGAAAGGAGTGTTGCCTATGATTGTTTTAGTCGGACAAAGAAGAAACGCATAGGTTATATACTGTTGGTAGCAGTATGCCCATGCGTTCCCAGTTATGCTATATGCACAACTTCTGCAGAGTTTATTATAGCATATTCTGGGAGCTTTGTCTATTGACATTGTATACAAATATTTTCGCCGCCAGACGGCAGAAAGGAGCATACTCAG
>CACXDI010000079.1 GCA_902766335.1 uncultured Ruminococcus sp.
CACCGGCAAGTATGAGCCCTTCGTTATGATAGCAGATCTCCAGGCGCTCACCGACAACGCCGAGAATCCCGAGAAGATCAGACAGAACATTCTGGAAGTGACCCTCGACTACCTTGCGGCAGGTCTCGATCCCGAAAAGACTACTATCTTCGTGCAGTCTCACATTCCCGCGCTGACCGAGCTGCCCATGTACTACTCCAATCTCGTCACCATGTCAAGACTGGAGCGCAACCCCACCATTAAATCCGAGATAAAGATGCGCAACTTTGAGCGCTCGATACCGGTAGGCTTCATGACCTACCCCATAAGTCAGGCGGCGGACATCACCGCTTTCAGAGCAAAGTACGTTCCCGTAGGCGAGGATCAGCTGCCCATGCTGGAGCAGGCGAGGGAGATAGTAAACAGCTTCAACCGCATATACAACTGCGATATCCTCGTTGAGCCTGAGGCTATCCTCCCCGAGAACTCCAGCTGCAACCGTCTGGTAGGCACCGACGGCGGCGCCAAGATGTCAAAGTCTCTCGGCAACTGCATTTACCTCAAGGACGACGAAAAGACCTTGAAGCAGAAGATAATGTCCATGTACACCGATCCGGAGCACATCAACGTGAGCGATCCGGGACACCTGGAGGGCAACGCGGTGTTCACCTATCTGGACGCCTTCGCCACCGACGAGCAGGTAGCGGCGTTCTTCCCCGAGTATCAGACTCTTGCAGATATGAAGGAGCACTACACAAAGGGCGGCCTCGGCGACATGAAGTGCAAGAAGCTGCTCAACAGCATAATGCAGGAAATGCTCAAGCCTATCCGCGAAAGACGCGAGGAGTTTGAAAAGGACAAGGGCGAGCTGCTGAATATGCTCCGCAAGGGCACAGACCACGCTGTCGAGGTCTCCAACGAGACTCTGAAGCTGGTGAGAAACGCTATCGGCATAGACTATTTCAGCGACAAGGATTTCCTGGAAAAGTACGCAAAGTAAAGGCAATACCGCACAAAGATTGTGGTACAGATGCGCCGTCAGTTTTTTCGTCAGATTGCCTAAATGAGGCGCGGGCTTGCCGGCGCAAGTCAAGCCGAATTTGGGTGATATGACGAAAAAAATGCAAGCAGATGTGCCGCAAAGCCGTCAGGCGGTCTTTGTGCGGTGTTGCCTTAAACACGGATTCCGGATAGATCAAGGGCGCCTGATCTTTCGGTCATTCCGCATCAGGCATACCGACAATGACAACTATCAGGAAAGGAAGATTATATATGATACTTCTTATAGACAACTATGACAGCTTCACCTACAACCTTTATCAGTACATCGGCGAGATGTACCACGATATCAAGGTGGCTAGAAACGATGAGATAACCATAGAGGAGATAGAAAGGCTCCGTCCTCAGGCTATCATAATCTCCCCGGGTCCCGGCACTCCCGACAGAGCCGGTATCTCGGAGGAGGCAGTAAAGAAATTTTCCGGCAAGACTCCGATACTGGGTATCTGCCTGGGACATCAGGCTATCTGTGAAGCCTTCGGCGGAAAGATAATCCGCGCAAAGACTCAGCTGCACGGCAAGCAGACCAAGATCGGTCTTGACAACAAGGCTCCCGTTTTCTCGGGACTGCCCAAGGTCATCGAGGCGGCGAGATACCACTCGCTGATCGCCGAGCGCGAGACTCTTCCCGACACTCTGGAGGTCATTGCCGAGGACAAGGAGGACGCTGTAATGGCGGTAAGGGTAAAGGGACAGCGCACCTACGGCTTGCAGTTCCACCCCGAGTCGATAATGACCGAGGTAGGCAAGCGCATACTTGCGGCTTTCCTGCTTGACGCCGGTCTTGACCTTGACCCCAAGGGCGTGCCCGTTATCCCCGACGCCGAGAAGAACGAGCTGAAGCCTCTTATCGCAAAGGTAGTTGAGGGTCAGCACCTCACCAAGGAGGAAGCGAGAAACGCTGTAAATATCATCATGAGCGGCAAGGCTACCAACGCCCAGACCGCGGCTTTGCTCTCCGCCATGAGAATGAATCATGAGACCATTGAGGAGATCACAGGCTGTGCGCTCGGTATGCGCGGCAAGATGACCACCGTCCCCCACGACGAGGAGGTGCTGGAGATAGTCGGCACCGGCGGCGATCTTGCACAGAGCTTCAATATCTCCACCACATCCACCTTCGTGATCTCGGCGCTGGGACAGCCTGTGGCAAAGCACGGCAACAGAAGCGTTTCCTCTCTGAGCGGCGCGGCTGACGTGCTGGAGAGCCTGGGCGTAAAGATCACCACCACCCCCGACGTAGCTTCCGCCTGCATAAAGGAAGTGGGCATGAGCTTCCTGTTCGCCCAGAGCTACCACAAGGCTATGCGCTTTGTAGGGCCTGTCCGCGGACAGCTGGGCGTGAGAACGGTGTTCAACATCTTAGGGCCCCTCACCAACCCCGCCAATGCCGAATACAACGTCATCGGCGTTTACGATGAGAGCCTGCTCGACGTCGTGGCAGAGGTTCTGAAAAACTTAGGCGTAAAGCACTCGCTGGTGGTATACGGACGCGACAGGCTGGACGAGATCTCAATTTCCGACTCCACCGCTGTACGTGAGATCAACAACGGCGAGATAACAGCCTTTGACATCGCTCCCGAGGACGTAGGCTTGAAGCGCGGAAAGAAAGAGGACATCGTGGGCGGCAACGCGGCGTTCAACGCCGATATCACCCGCGGTATCCTAAAGGGCACTATCACCGACGCCAAGCGCGATATCGTGCTGTTCAACGCAGGTGCGGCGCTCTATATATGCGGCAAGGCAGAGAGCATAGCCGACGGCGTAAAGCTGGCACAGTCCGCTATCGACGACGGCAGCGCGTACAGACAGCTTGAAAAGCTCATCGAGTTCACCAACAGAGGACGCGCAGTATGATACTTGATGAGATCGTAAAGCAGAGAAGGATACAGCTTGAAAAAGAGACTGCCCGCTGCACGCTCGGGAATATGAAAAAACGTGCGGAAGAGCAGCTTGCAAGACGCACTCCCCTTTCGCTGGCAAAGGCGCTGAAAAATGACACCCTTTCCTGCATATGCGAGGTCAAGAAAGCCTCGCCGTCAAAGGGGCTGATACGTCCCGACTTCCGCCCCGTGGACTTCGCGAAGGAGTACGAGACGGCGGGCGCAAACGCTATCTCCTGCCTGACAGAGGAGCATTACTTTCAGGGCAGCTCCGAATATCTGGCGGCTATCAGAAAGCAGGTAAGTATCCCCATACTCCGCAAGGATTTTATCTTCGACGAGTATCAGATATTTGAAGCGGCGGCGCTGGGCGCGGACGCGGTGCTGCTCATCGCGGCGGTGCTTGATCTGCCGGACTTCGACAGGCTGTTCGGGCTTGCGCGAAAGCTGGGGCTGAGTGTTCTGGGCGAGATGCACACCGTAGAGGAAATGCAGGCATACGCCAAAGACAGCGAAGGCATGATCATAGGCGTCAACAACCGCAACCTGAAGACATTTGAGGTCAGCCTTGATACGGTGGCGAGGCTCAAGCCCTACGCTCCCGAGGGTGCGGTGTTCGTATCCGAAAGCGGCATTAAAACTAACGAGGACATGAAAATGGTGCGCTCCCTTGGAGCGGACGCGGTGCTTATCGGCGAGACGCTGATGCGTGCCGACAGCATAACCGAAGAATTACAAAGACTGAGAGAGGGTATATAAATGGGTAAGGTAGGAAGATACGGCGAATACGGCGGACAGTATGTCCCCGAGACCGTTATGAATGCCGTCCACGAGCTTGAGGCGGCTTACGACAAATACAAGGACGATCCCGACTTCATCGCTGAGCTGAAAGCGCTCTACCGCGACTACGCCGGCAGACCGTCTATGCTCTACTACGCCGATAAGATGACAAAGGATCTTGGCGGCGCAAAGATCTACATTAAGCGCGAGGATCTCAACCACACCGGCTCGCACAAGCTAAACAACGTGCTGGGTCAGATACTTCTTGCCAAGCGTATGGGCAAGAAGCGCATAATCGCCGAGACCGGCGCGGGTCAGCACGGCGTTGCTACCGCTACCGCCTGCGCTCTGTTCGGACTGGAGTGCGAGGTGTACATGGGCGCCGAGGACTGCAAGCGTCAGTCGCTCAACGTCTACAGAATGAACCTGCTGGGCGCGAAGGTGACTCCCGTTGCAAGCGGCACCTCCACCCTTAAAGACGCCATAAACGAGGCTATGCGCGACTGGTGCTCAAACATCGACACCACCTTCTACTGCATAGGCTCGGTAATGGGGCCGCACCCCTATCCCGCCATGGTGCGCGATTTCCAGAAGATCATTTCCGAGGAAATAAAGGATCAGCTCCGTGAGCGCGAGGGCAAGCTCCCCGACTGCGTGGTAGCCTGCGTGGGCGGCGGCTCAAATGCCATGGGCGCTTTCTACAACTTCATCGAGGACAAGAGCGTGCGTCTGGTTGGCGCCGAGGCTGCCGGCAGAGGTATCGACACTCCCGACACCGCCGCTACCATGGCTCTGGGAACTCCCGGAATATTCCACGGCATGAAGAGCATTTTCTTACAGGACGAATACGGACAGATCGCTCCGGTGTATTCCATTTCCGCGGGTCTTGACTACCCCGGCGTGGGTCCCGAGCACACATATCTGAGAGACACCGGCAGGGCTGAGTATGTTCCCGTCACCGACGAGGAGGCTGTCTGCGCATTTGAGTATCTCTCAAAGACGGAGGGCATCATCCCTGCGATAGAATCAAGCCACGCTGTTGCAGCGGCGCTGAAGATCGCTCCCGAAATGGGCAAGGATCAGATACTGGTCATCAACCTTTCGGGACGCGGAGACAAGGACGTTTATTCCATAGCAAGATACAGGGGGGTAGATCTCGTTGAAGAATAGGATAGACAGCTGCTTCGAGCAGCTAAAGGCAAACAATGAAAAGGCACTGATAACCTTCATAACAGCAGGTGACCCCGACATGGAGACCACCGAAAAGCTGGTGCTCGAGATGTTCGACAAGGGCGCGGACATAATAGAACTGGGAGTTCCCTTCTCCGATCCTATCGCCGAGGGCAAGACGATACAGCTTGCTTCTCAGCGCTCCCTTAAAGGCGGTACGACTCTCGACAAGATATTCGACGTTGTAAAGAGCCTGCGCACCAAGACCGACAAGCCGCTGCTGCTCATGATGTATGTCAACACCATATTCAAGTACGGCACCGAGCGTTTCTTTAAAAACTGCGCCGAGTACCAGATAGACGGCGTTATCGTCCCCGATCTGCCCTTTGAGGAGCGTGATGAGATACAGCCCACCGCCGACAAGTACGGCGTATACAACATCAATCTGGTATCCCCGACATCGGCAGACCGCGTGAGCATGATCGCCGCCGAGTCCAAGGGCTTCCTCTATGTGGTATCCTCGCTGGGCGTTACCGGCACAAGAAGCGATATCACCACCGACTTCGACAAGCTGCTTGCACCTATGAAGGATTTCGACGTTCCCTGCTGCATAGGCTTCGGCATTTCCAGCCCCGAGCTTGCGGAGAAGATGTCCGCCTTCTGCGACGGCGTTATAGTCGGCAGCGCCATAGTCAACCGGGTAGCAGAAGGCGGAAAGGATTCCGTCCCCGCTGTAGGCGAGTTCGTAGCCGCTCTTAAAGAGCCGCTGAGATAAGGTTTTTCCTCATATCTATTACCATAAAGAAATATCCCGCCCGGGCTTAACGCTCCCGGACGGGATATTTCTTTGTTCTGTTGTTTCTCTTTCTCTATCTAAACTCTACCATATCTACTGTATAATTCTATTTCATTTATTCCAACCGTCAATATACCACTTCGCCGTAATCGTCGCTGTAATCAGTCCAGTTGTTCACCTCTCTGTTCACTTCGATACCTGCCGCCTCGATCTCGTCATACATCTGATCCAGATCAGTCGACTTTACGATGATACTCTGATCCAGGATCTGGTGATCGCTTACGTATGCGCCATATTCTTTGGCGTTCTTTTTAACGTGCTTGTAGATCTCCACGTTTACATAGCAGTTATACTCATAGGAGGATCCCCAGTCGTCGTTGCCGCTTACCTTGCCGAAGAAGCGGTCAGAGGTCTTGTCGGTGATGCCGTACTTGCGAACGATCCTCAGAGCTTCGCGTATCTGCTCGTCGGAAAGTTCTTCGTTCACTCCGTCACCTATTCCGTTGTAGGTGGAATAGTATGTGCTCTTGTCTTCACCGGAAAGAGTACACTGTATCTCGATGCTGTTGCCGTTCATGCTGCGGATAGGCATATAATTGTAGATGCCGAAGCCGTCGGTCATGAAGCCTGCAAAAACTATCACCATGAACGCCGCCGAAGTAGCAGCCAGCTTGAGCAGCCATACGGCTACCCTCTTTATGCTGATCTTCGCACGGATAACGATAATGTTTATCACAAGGTAGATCACGGTGGTGAGGATAACGCCTATCTTCATCTCGCTGGTGCAGATGAATGCGGAGTAAACGGTGAACACGCCCAGCGCCATGATAAGCTCAAAGAACAGCTTGAAGGCTATGGGATCGCCTACCGAAGAGGCGTCGCGGCGCTTGAAGATAAGGTAGGCAACTGCGAGCAGCAGGCAGGAGATCAGTATGCTTATAAGCTGATGATAAATGATCTCCCAGTCGGACATAGAGTCCTCTGCCGCGAGCACCGCCGAGAATGTCCAGTATTTGATGAACTCGGGCACGTTGCTCATACCGCCGAAGGCGTTGGCTATGCGGTAGTACATAACGCCGGGTGCTACAGAGAGACAGCCCATAGCGATTATCGAGAAGTAAACGCTCTCTGCCAGCGCACCGCAGCAGGTGGTGCAGAACACGGTGATACCGTCGATGAATAAGGTCATAGCCAGCATGACGAGGTAGACCGTCACCAGATCGACAAACGTGGAGCCCAGTATAGCGCCGTCGGACAATTTGTCAAAGAAATACATTCCGCCCAGACCTACGATACCGTATGCCATAAGGGGGAATACGTGGATATAGCAAAGGGTCAGCAGGCGGGAGAGGTATCTCTCCAGATTGCTCATCGGCAGCGACATCTTAACGTCGCACAGCTGCGAGTTGGTGAGCTCTCTGAACACGCTGACGCTTGCTATAACGCCTATACCCATTCCTACGCAGAACAGGAAAATGCCCAGGATCTGCAAGCCGTTGCTGCCCACCAGCCAGAGCAGCAGCGCCGCCACCGCCAGCATGATGTTCATTATCATCGATATCTTTTTGTGTGTACGTCTTTCGGCTAAAGCCGTCTTGTTTATCTTACTTAAGCTCAGTGATGCCATAGCCTCTCGCCTCCAGTTCGTAAATGAAAATCTCCTCAAGCGTAAGCGGTATAAGTTCGGTTATGTCTGTCTTTATCGCCGACAGCTTACGCATTATGTCGTCCTCTGTTCCTCTTACCACAGCCTGGATAACGCTGCCCAGCGAGCTGTACTGCATTATCTCAAGACCCTGTTCCTCAAGCTCCTCGCGGGATACCGGCAAGCCTGCGCGTGCAAGCTGTATCTTTCTGAATCCGCTCTGTATCTCGTCGATCTCGCCGGAGAAAACAAGCTTGCCCTTGTGGATAAGCATAGCCCTGTCGCAGAGCTCGTTTATCTCTGCCACGTTGTGGCTCGAAACGATAAGCGTCGCCTGACGGTCTATCATCTCGTCCACGATCATGTTCTTGACCACCTTGCGCATAGCCGGGTCAAGTCCGTCAAAAGCCTCGTCCAGCATGATGTACTTTGTCATGCAGCTGAGTCCGATAATTACTATCGACTGTCTTTTCATACCCTTTGAGAACTCTGCCAGCCGCTTGTCGGTGGGAAGGTTCAGCTTCTTGGTGAGTCTGTCGAAGGTCTCGTCCGAGAAGGTGGGGTAGTAGCTCTTGTAGTACTTGCGCAGCCCGTCCAGCGTGAAGGCAGTGAACTGCACCGTCTCATCGTTTACAAAGAAGATATCGCCCTTGGCGGCGGGATCGTCATAGACCTCTCTGCCGTCGATCCTGATGCTTCCCTGCTCGGTCTTGTAGACGCCGCAGAGCATACGCATAAGAGTGGACTTACCTGCACCGTTCGAGCCGAGAAATCCGTATATACAGCCCTCGGGTATCGTGATGCTGATATCATCGACAGCCTTGAAGCCCTCGCCCTCTGCCAGACCCTTCTGCTTGAATACCATTGATACGTTCTGTATCTCTATCATTACGACGCGCCTCCTTTAAGTTCTTTTTCCGCCTCCCGCACTATCTCGATAAGCGCGTCAGCCGTTATCCCTGCCGCGAGAAGCTCGCGGGTCTTTTGCTCGAAGTCCCCTGTCATACGTTTGTCCGCCTTTCCGTCATGCTTAGCCACGAAGCAGCCCTTACCAGACACCGAATAGATTATCCCGTCGCGTTCCAGCATACCGTAAGCTTTCGCCACCGTATTCGGATTGAGCCCCAGCTCCTTTGCCAAAGCTCTTGCCGCCGGGATCCTGTCATTCTCTTTATAGACCCCTCGGGATATCTCGGCGCAGATACCGTGACATATCTGCTCATATATCGGGCTTCTGCCCGTTACATCTATTGTAATCATCACTTACCTCCTTTTCTTCTTGTCCGCGTCGTCGCGGCGCTTCGCAGGTGATCTTCGCCTTTCTTCAGCCGCGGCATCTGATCGCTGTCTTCCCGGTCTTTGTGACCTCTGGCGTGTACCTTCATGCCGTCTTTCACCTGTTCCTTAAGTATTTCGTTTGTTGTCTGATCTGTTTCACCTTTATACTATCGTTCCGCTGACCGCGATCAGCGCCGCTAATGTGGTCACGGCAAGCACCGTAAGCACCAGCCTTATCATTCTCCTATCTGTTTCGTGGTCAGACATCTTATTTTCCTCCTTAATTTCGTTTTGTTGTCGTCTTTCTTTTGTTCTACACAAGTTTGTCT
Source organism: uncultured Ruminococcus sp. (assembly GCA_902766335.1). Classification (GTDB taxonomy): domain Bacteria; phylum Bacillota; class Clostridia; order Oscillospirales; family Ruminococcaceae; genus YE71. The sequence goes on from CACXDI010000079.1 coordinate 8,920, forward strand.
CTTTTCTTTTGTCCCACACACATCCACTCAGGGCAGCAGCGGGGAGTTGCCGGTCTGCATTCTGTCTGTAAATGACCTTGGCTCGTGCTGCTGCGGAGCTCCGTTATTGCCGCTCACGCCCGACTCGGGAGGTATCAGCGGCGAGTGTATCACGTCGGGAACTTCTATTTCGCGGTCACTGTTCTGTCTCATTTTTATGTACCGTCTTGCTATCGCCTGATCTATATATTTTTCTCTTTTGTCCGCGACAGCCTTATTGAACGTCCCGCCGTACACCAGGAGCAGCGCACCAGAGATCGCCGTAACAAGCACCGCTGCAGCTATTTTCAGCTTGTTATTTCCGTTCTCTTTCTTCATTCTCTGCCCTCCTTTTCGGGAGTGTACCGTGTGTATCAAGTGTACTATGTGTTGTAGTACACTTAGATTATATAATACACCTATTGATTTGTCAATAGGTGTTTTTGAATTTCAGCGAAAGTAACAAAAATTTCTTCTCAAAACGTCAAAATTTCACAAACAGATATTGCACAAATGTGAAAAATAGGTGGCATATATTGACTTATCGGGCAAAATATATTATAATTGTAGGATAGAAAAATAGGCGCAGGTGCGCACTTTTTCGCACCATTGAGAGACAACATCAGAGAGGTTTTCACTATGACAGCTTTGAAAAACGCGGCGAGACGGACGCTTCTTTGCGTCACGCTGACGCTGCTCATGCTTATGCTGCTGCCCGTCACAGCGTTTGCCGACGCCCAGGCGCAGTTTTATATCCCCAACAGCGCAGTACCCCAGGGCTCGCAGTTCACGGTATCGGTGGAGTTCACCGCAGACCAGAACATCGGCACCGTTCAGGCGCAGATATCCTATGACGAATCGGCGCTGGAGTTTATCAGCTCCGACTTCGGCAACGGCGGCGGCGGGCTCATAAACCTCATGGGCTTCCCCGACAGCGTGTCGCAGACCATGATGATAAGCATGACCTTCCGTGCCCTTGCACCCGGAAGCTCACAGCTTGACCTTATCAGCGGCTCGGTGATGTCCCCCGACGGCGTTATGCTTTCTAATGGTATAAGCGCCTATGCGTCGGTGACGGTGAGCGAATCGGATACGGCTTCGGATGACAGCAGCACTGCCGACAGCACATCATCAGAGGACGCGCAGACCCCCTCTGTTCCCGACAGCAGAGACAGCTCGGCGGCACAGCTCAAGTCCATAACCCTCAGCGCCGGACAGCTTGTCCCCGCCTTCTCCCCCGATGTTTACGACTACAAGGTGACACTCCCCCACGATGTGGAGTACCTTTCTATAGACGCTGAGACCTCTGACCCCAATGCGGGGATCTGGTTTGAAGGCTCGGAGTATTTAGCGGACGGCATAGTGCCGCGCACCATTACCGTGACCTCTCCCGACGGCAGCGTGGTGAACGTCTACACCATAAGCGTGCTGCGTCTGGGCGACGGCGAGAGCGAGGCTGCCGAGAACAGCGGCGATGACGAGTTCGTTATCCCCGGCGACGAAGCCTACACCGACAGCGAGGCGATCACCAGCCTGCCCGGAAAGACCCCGACCAAGCCCGCGTCTCCGAGAGACGAAAAGACCGGCGTCGAGGAGCTAAGAGACAAGCTCATGCCCGCGCTGATCGTCGCCATGGCTGTGATAATCCTCGCCATTGTGATACTGATATTCTGGATACGCTCAAAGAGCAAAAACAAGCTTAAATAACAAAGACCCCTCGTCCGCGTAATACGGACGAGGGGATCATTTTCGTTATTCGTCTTCATCGTCAAACTTCTTGCCTTCCCAGCTGAGACGGAAGTAGCTCTCGCGGTACTGCCGCGGGGTCATTCCCGTGTGCTTGCGGAAGCAGGAAATAAAGTGGCTGTGGGAACTGAAATTAAGGTAGTTGCCGATATCCAGCGGCGTGTATTCGGAAAACTTCAGCATATTCTTAGCCGCCTGGATACGCCTCGACATGATGTAGTCGGAGATTGTGACGCCCACCTCCTGCTTGAACAGCTTGGAAAGGTACTGCGGCGTAAGTCCCAGCTTGTCGGCAAGCTCCTGAACACGTATGCCGTTGTAGATGTTGTTATAGATAAGGTCAAGGCACATCAGAACGTGCTTCGAGTACGCCTCGCCGGAGTTTACCTTCTGCATACGCTTGGTGTACTCTAAGAACACCTCGCGGTGGATATCCGAAAGCTCCTGCTCGGTGGTGCTGACGTCAAGGCGGTTGATGTAGATATCGCTTATGGTATACGAGGTCTCCATAGGCATACCCGCCTCGATACAGAAGCGTGCGATCAGCGCTATCGTTATTATAAGGTGGTACTTGATATTGCGGACGGGATCCTGACTCAGCTTGCCGTAGCCCTCTACAGCAAGCGGAGTGTAAAGCTCCTTTACCCGCTCGATGTTGCCCGAGCTTACAGCCGAGTAAAACTCAAGCTCTTTTTCATAAGGAGAATGAAGCAGCCCGGTCTCGCGCTGCCTGAACTCTCTGTCGGAAAGCTCTTTATTAATACTCATAGGCTTCACCCCAAATCTGTCTCTTAACAATGTTACTTCTTTATTATATCATGAAGCAAAAATGCTTGCTTGCAAGGGCATTTTTGCGATTGAAACAATAAAGCCGCGGACGCTAGTCCGCAAGCC
>CACXDI010000080.1 GCA_902766335.1 uncultured Ruminococcus sp.
GGGGCAATTGGGGACTCTGTCCCCAAACCTCTGCTTAGGGCTCCTCGCCCTAAGAACCTCGGCAGCCTCGCGCGGCTGCACCCGCTACTCTGCTACTTCCCCTAATAAGTCGCAGTCCAGCATATCTGTTATCTCCACCTGCACGTAGTCGCCTGCTGTCAGCTTGCGGGGGGTGGTGAAGAATATCTTGCCGTCTATCTCAGGTGCGTCGGCGGCGCTCCTGCCGAAACAGCACTCGGCGTAGCGGTCAAAGCCCTCTACTACCAGCTCTACTTTGCTGCCAAGCTTCTGCTCGTTCAGCGCGTCGTTTATGAACATCTGCTGCTCCATGATGATGTCGGCGCGGCGCTGTTTCTCCTCCTCGGGTACCTGATCGGGGAAGGACGCCGCCGGAGTGCCTTCCTCCGGGGAGTATGCAAAACAGCCCAGACGGTCAAACTTCACCTCAGCCACGAACTCCGCAAGCTCGTTGAACTGCTCCTCCGTCTCGCCGGGGAAGCCGGTGATGAGGGTGGTGCGGAGCGTTACTCCCGGTATGCGGTCTCTCAGCTTCGCCATAAGTGCGGTGAGAGACTCACGGTCGCCGTGGCGGTTCATGCGCTTTAGTATGTCGCCGTTGCAGTGCTGTATGGGGATGTCCAGGTATTTCACCAGCTTATCCTCCCGGGCGATGACGTCTATCAGACGGTCGGTGATACGCTCGGGGTAGAGGTAGAGGGTGCGTATCCACTTAAAGCCCTCTATCCTGCACAGCTCGGTGAGAAGCTCCGGCAGACGGCTCTCGCCGTATATATCCTCGCCGTAGCGGGAAGTGTCCTGAGCCACCACCACCAGCTCGGTAACGCCCTTGCCGGCGAGGTCTCTCGCTTCCTCCAGAATGTTCTCTATAGTCCTGCTCCGGAACCCTCCGCGTATGGCGGGGATAGCGCAGTAGGTACAGCAGTTGGAACAGCCCTCGGCTATTTTAAGGTAAGCGTAGAAGGGCTGGGTGGAGAGTATGCGCCCGCCCTCCAGCGGGAGACTGCACTTGTCGGCGGCTACAAGCCCCGACGTCTGACCCCGGACTATATCCTCTATAACGGCGGCGATCTCGCCGTCCTTGCCCAGCGTCACCACCGCGTCCAACCCGGGGAGCTGTTCGAGTATCTGTTCCCGGTATCTCTCGGCGAGACAGCCTGTGACCACCACGCCCTTTATCCTGCCCTCTTTTTTCAGTTCGAGGAATTCAAGGATAGTCTCGATAGCCTCTTCCTTAGCGGACTGTATAAACCCGCAGGTATTTATCACCGCCACATCAGCGAGGGCGGCGTCCTCTATCAGCTGAAAGCCGAAGTCCCGCAGGCTGAACATCATACGCTCGGCGTCCACCTGGTTCTTGGGACACCCCAGCGACACCATACCAACTCTTATCGACATAGATATCTTTCCTTTCGTGTTATGCCTATCAAACTATTATAACATATCCCCCGACCCATTGTCAAGTTTTTTTCTTTGTCCGCGTCGTCGCGCTACTAGGCGGCGCTTCGCAGGAGATCTTCGCCTATCTTCAGCCGCGGCAGCAGCACGCTATCTTCCCGGCTTCGCACTCTTTGGCGTGGTTGTCGGGAAATAAGCGCTGCAGGCGTGTTTTCCAGGTGAGAGTGGGCGCGGAGCGCTCGGAGGGGTAACCCCATAAAACTACCCCGGCGGTGTCGGAACTACCGCCGGGGTATATTGCGGGGGAGAGCGAGACTTCGTCCCTCTGTGTTATTTTATCTGCTGTCCAGCCGTTCAAACAGCTCTTTGGCGAGCCGTCCGCTCTCGGTGAGGTCTGATTCGATCCAGTGGGAGAGCCGGGTGCAGTCCGGGTCTATGGCTCCGCAGAGCTGTCCGCAGTTGCTCAGGTTCCAGTTGATACAGCTGAGCCCCAGCCTTTCGATAAGGTCAAACCACTGCTCTGTTTCCTCAAAGTCGATGTAACCGCCGCCCGCCGCGTCGGTGACTCCGAACTCGCTGATGAACACCGGCAGACCCGCGTTCACACAGCTCTCCAGCTTGTCGCGCAGCGGCTGCTTGTGGGTAGTGGAGTAGAAATGGAAGGCGTACATTATGTTCTCCTCGCGCAGAGGCATTTCCATGGCGCGTTCTATCTCCTGACTCCAGACGGGAGTGCCGACTATCACCACAGCGTCGGTGTACCGGCGTATCAGCGGCACTATGTCCTCGGCGTAGAGGCAGATATCCGGCCAGTCGGCAGAGCGGTTCGGCTCGTTGCATATCTCGTAGAGTATGTCCTCACGCTCCGCATACAGCGAGCAGATCTCCTCGAAAAAGTCCATAGCCTCGTATTTGTATACGTTAGGGCTGTGCTCGCCCAGTACGTGCCAGTCTATGATAAGGTACATTCCCAGCTTTTTCGTCCATTCGGCGGTCTTTTGCACCAGCGCTTTCAGCTCGTCGCGGTCACCGCCGGAGCAGTAGCCGCCGTACTCGTGGGTGTACAGCGCTATGCGGAAGCAGTTGCAGTGCCACTCGTCCCGGAGCGTCCTTATGGACTCAAGGCTCACGAATTGCGGGTACCATGCGATACCGTGGGAGCTCATGCCGAAAAGCCGAACAGGCTCGCCGTCTTTGCCCGTAAGCCTGCCGTCCATTACCGACAGCTTCCCGTGCTGCTGAAATGGTGTGATATCCGAAAACATTGATGTGACACCTCGATCCGTTAGTACCTTAGTGATCCGGGCGTGAGCCCGGCAGTCCATGTGAAGCGTGGGCTATGGTTTTATTATTTCATGAAGCCGAGCGGCTTTGCTTGCAAGGAGTCCGAGGCGAAATGAAACAA
>CACXDI010000081.1 GCA_902766335.1 uncultured Ruminococcus sp.
AGTTGTAGACCCTTACGCCGCCCTTTATGACAGCTCCGCCCCTGGCAAAGAATCCGAACTCATTCTTGCCGTTGGAGTCATAGAGGTTGTAGTTGCCGCCGATAGTCACGGTGGCGTCCTTGTCATCGGGAAGCTCGCGGAGAGTCACCTCAAGCAGAAAACCTTTCATGTTATCTTTGTCCACACCGCAGGATGCTGTGTTTATTTCCTTGACGGAGAAGCTGTCGCCGTGACCCGCTCCCAGATAGACGGTCTTGCCGTCGTTGAGCTTAGCATACAGCTTGGTGTCGATGTCCTTGGCGGTGAGCTGAAGGCTGTCGGCGCTTGCAGTCACCGCGGTGTCAGCCGAAAAAGGCAGTACCGCCGCTGCAGGTGCAGCCGTACCCGCCATAATGGCGAGTGCCATAACTCCTGTTACAAATCTCTTAGCTTTCATGTTAAAATTTCTCCCTGATATAAACTTTCCTTATTTTACCTTTACAGCCTTTACCTTGCTGAAGCTTCCGAATATCATATTGCCGCGGTCCTTCTTGTAGGCGCGTACCTTTACGTAATACTTCTTCCTGGACTTGAGTCCCTTTACCGTCTTGCCGGCGGCAGGCTTGGCTAAAGTGATCTTCTTTCTGCCCTTCTTGAAATTCTTGTCGGTGGATATAAGTATCTGATAGCCGGTGACTGTCTTGTCCTTCTTCCAGACTGCCTTTATGCACTTCTTTTTGGGAGACTTGACGCTCTTTAATGTAACAGCCTTGGGCTTTATCCTGAAATACTTTATGACAATGCCATTGTAGTTGCCCTTGCCGCTCACGATCACCTTGCCGAAGCCGGGCTCTGCATTATTGGCGTAGACCGCTGCGAAGTCGGTGCCCTTTTTCAGAGTCTTGCCGTTCAGCGTCACCGTCACCTTGGGCTCCAGCTTTTTGCCGGTGTATACAGCGTCCGCCACCTTGACCTTGGCGTCTTTTATGCTCTTTTTCTCAGGTTTGGGCTGAGGATCCGGCTGGGGATCCGGCTGAGGGTCAGGATCAGGCTGAGGATCGATCTGGGGATCCGGCGAGGGATCGGTGTTCTCACCGTCTACCTTAAGATTGTTGTACTCCAGATAGAAGCGCAGGCTGGTGCCGCTGTGTTTCTCTTCTATCATGGTAGTGTAAAGCTTGCTGCCGCCCTCGATCTTGACCGACTTGCTGTCAAAGGAACAGGTAAAAACGTTGTCGCCTTTTGCGATATTGTAGCTGCCGCTTATGTCAACGGTGGCATTCTTGTTGTCGGGAAGCTCGGGAAGGGTGCTCTCGACATAGAACCCTTTCAGATTGGTGTCGGTCACGCCGTAGATAGTCAGGTCTCTGATGTTCAGGTTAAAGGTAGGCCCCTGTCCCAGACCCAGCTCCATTTTGCCGTTGGTAGTCACTACGAACAGACGGGTGTTCATATCCCTTTCGGTAAGACTTGCGGCAGATGCAGTCACCGCAGTATCGGCGGCATATGGCAGTACCGCTGCCTGAGGTGCCGCTGCTCCCGCCAGCATGGCAAGCGCCATAGCTCCTGTTGCAAACCTCTTTACGCTCATGTCAATTCCCTCCTGTAAATAAACGGTCAATTGATGACCTATAGCTTTTATCCTGTAAGCATCTGACCTCTGCTCCCCCTTCCGGGAGAGATAACGCGCCGCTCAGTTTTCGCCGAAAAGCTCAGCTACAGCCGATTCGTTCAGCTGTGAGCCTATCACGCACAGCCTGCCGATAGTGGAGGCGCAGCCGGTGCGGACGTCGGGCACGCCGGGCACGTAGTCGAAGTGTATCCACTCGCCGTCCTGTCCTGCCACTATGCCCTTGGCGCGGAGGATGATGCCGTACTTCTCCTCGTCCGCGAGAGCCTTCAGCGCCGACTCTATCTGCTCCTTGGTGAAGCTGCGGGAGGTCTCTCTGCCCCAGCTTGTGAACACCTCGTCGGCGTGGTGGTGGTGATGATCGTGGTGGTCATGATCGTGGCAGCCGCAGGTGCAGTTCTCACCGTGCTCGTGGTGGTGCTCATGATCATGGTCATGGTGATGCTCATGCTCATGATCGTGGTGATGCTCATGCTCGTCATGGTCATGGTGGTGATGCTCGTGCTCATGATCGTGCTCGTGCTCATGATCGTGGTGGTGATGATCGTGCTTGGCGGCTTCCTCGAGGAGCGCTTTCAGCTCGTCATCTATCGTGTTCTTCTGAGTCATAGCGTCGGTGATCTGAGCGCCGGTCAGCTTGTCCCACTCGGTAGTCACCACGGTGGCGGCGGGATTCAGCGAGCGCAGCAGCGCTACCGCCTCGTCAAGCTTCTGCTGGGACAGCCCGGTGGTGTGGCTGAGTATCAGGCAGCTTGCGTAGGTGATCTGGTTGTCGAAGAACTCGCCGAAGTTCTTCTGGTACATCTTTGCCTTCTTGGCGTCAACTATGGTGGTGAAGCCGTCCAGCTCCACGTCCTCCATGTGGAGATCCTGCACCGCGCGGATAACGTCCGACAGCTTGCCCACGCCCGAAGGCTCGATGAGTATGCGGTCAGGGTGGTAGGTCTCAAGCACCTGTCTCAGCGACTTGCCGAAGTCGCCCACCAGCGAGCAGCAGATACAGCCGGAGTTCATCTCGGTGATCTGAACGCCCGCGTCCTGCAAAAATCCGCCGTCAATGCCGATCTGTCCGAACTCGTTCTCGATAAGCACCAGCTTCTCGCCGTTGTATCCGTCGGCGATAAGCTTCTTGATAAGGGTAGTCTTTCCGGCTCCGAGGAAGCCGGAGAAAATTGTTATTTTTGTTGCCATTTCAAAACACTTCTTTCCATATACTTTACAAGTCCGGCGGAGATTTTCCCGCCGTCTATCCATACTTTATTATTATAGCACATTCTGCGGGGAAATGCAACAGTGCAAGTGTGAAAAATGTGTGACAGCATAAAAAGCAGCACCGCTTTTCATAACGATGCTGCCTTATATCAAAGATATTTTCCCCATTTTTCCTGAGCCGCCTTCATCACAGCTTCAAGCTCGGGACGGTAATTCTCTATCATTTTTTCATACTCGGCTATATCTTCGGGTCTATCATTTTCGAAAGGGATATAGTTCAGCGAGCTGTCGACCATCAGCTGATAATTCTCCTCACGTATACCGCCGTCTGTCGGAATGTCGATAAAAATACCGTATTCCGTTTCCCTGCGGCTTTCCCCTGCGTTCCATATGAACAAAGTGCAGGAATGATCGTGCACCGATCCGCCGTTATCCGTCCATTCCTGTTCGTGGTCTTCAACCGGCTCTACCCTTAGAAAACCGCCCTCAAAGCTCAGATATCCGGGAAACTTGACGCAGTAGCTGTATTCGCCGTCGCTGTATTCACGTCCGCTGCCCTTGCCGAACTTCGGCTTATCCATTCCCTCTGCAAGTCTGCGGTATGGCAGATATTTCATGACAAGCCACGCCCCATTCCATATCCCGAACAACACAAGCATAACACAGAAGACCGCCGCCATAGCCTTAGTAAAGCGATTGAATCTCAGCTTTCTGCCTATCTTGCGAAATGTCTCTATCTCATCAGGTCTGCTTGTCTCGTCTGCCGGGGGAAGCTCTATATCCCCCGCCAGTCTGCGGCATTCATCGCAGACTTCAAGATGGCTCTCCACCAGCGCCAGACTGTCATCAGAGCATATGCCCTCCTTGTAAAGCGGCAGCAAGTCTGCTATAACATTACAGGTGATCTCGTTTTGTTTCATAATTGCCCCTCCTCCTTCAGCATTTTTATAAGTATCTGCTTTGCACGGTAGAACGTGACTCCCGCCCAGTTTTCACTTTTGCCGAACACCCTCGCTATGTCGGAATATTTAAGCTCCGCAAAGACCCGCAGGGTGAAGACCTCACGGTAGGGCTCGTCGAGCTTGTGAAGGACGCTGTGTATACGAAGCGCCATATCTCTGTCTGCGAAACGCTTTTCTATATCATCGCTGTCCGCTGTCTCTCCTGCCGACTCCAGCAGGAGATTATTGTTGTCTGCCTTTTTCAGATGATCGTAGTACAGATTCCTGGCGATAGTACAAAGCCAGGTCTTGACCGAGCAGCCGCCCCTGAAATCCTCGGCTGATGTCATAGCTTTAAGCATAGTGTCCTGCAAAATGTCCTTTGCCAGCTGTTCGTTCCCGCACATTCGCAGTATGAACAGATACAAAGGCTTGCTGTATTCTTCGTATATCTTATGGAAGTCGCTGTTCACTTTCTCACCTCCTCATTTACTTAGACGAATGAAAATGCTTTTCCTTACAGGTTTTTTAAAATTTTTTCAGACCACAGGAACGCAAAAAAGGGCGAGCAGTGCCCGCCCTGTCAGTTTATGTAGATATCCACCACTTCCGAGCAGCAGCCGGTCTTGAAAGGGATCGCCCAGCCGGAGATGCCGGAGGTCACGATGTAGACGGTGCTGCCCCGGCGCTCCATGCCGTAGATGCAGTCGTTGAAGCCCAGCAGCCTGCCCACCTGCCCCGAGGGGAAAATGTGCCCGCCGTGGGTGTGCCCCGATACTACCAGATCGGCGCCCGCCCGGTTCTCCGCCGCAAAGTCGTTGGGCTGGTGGTCGAGGACTATTTTATAGATGTTGCTGTCCAATCCTTCGGACAGTTCGTCCATAGTGAGGCGCTCGCGGTCGCTCTTGTCCTCACGCCCGATGACGTAGAACCTGCCGTCTATAAGCTTCGTCTCGTCGGCGAGTACGTGTACTCCGTCCGCTTTGAGTTCAGCGTCAAGATCGTCCAGCGTGAAGCTGCGGTAGCCGAAGAATCCCGGATCGTGGTTGCCGTGGCTGACGTACACGCCGTACTTTGAATTGATCTCGCCCAGAGCCTTGCAGGCGCGGCGCATATCCTTCAGCGAGGTGTCATCGTCCACGAAATCCCCCGGGAGCAAAACGATATCAGGCTGCATGGCGCTGATCTTGCGCATCTCTTCGGCGAACTGCTCGCCGTCCATAGTAATGCCGATATGGCAGTCGGCGATCATCACCGCGTGTATCCCGCTGCGCACCGGCTTGTCTGTATCTATCTTGTAGCGGGTGGTGACGATATGATGTGCCATGTACCAGCCGTAGCTCAGGTACACAACAGTCATGACTATAGCCACATATCCCGCCGTATACCGCCGCCTGATGCGCCTGCGCGGGGTGTAGTCCCCTCTCCGCCGCGCCTTCATGCGCAGCCGCTTGCGGAACTTCATCACCAGAATACTAACGATATCGCAGACTATCCAGAAAAGCGTCAGGTGGAACATCACCACGTACATGGCGACGATCCGAATGGAGGCAAACGCCGCGCAGACCAGCACCGGCGTCAGCGACACCGCCCAGGACAGCCAGCGGTGCTTTTTGGCGAACTGCCGCACCGGGTAGAACCGGTGAGTGCGCTTGACCACGTAATACATACAGACAGCCGCCGCCCCGCCAACGGCTATCATCGAACTCAGCATGACTATCCAGGCTAACAAATTTCTCCCCCCAGGTGCTTTTTTATAAGTATATCACATTTTGTCAAAAAATGCAAGAGGGCACAGGGGTTGATTATTTTTTGGATATGTGCTATAATAAAAGGTACGGATAGCGAAAAAAGCAAACGCCATGAGATCCTAAAAAACGCGACAAGAGATACTATTAACAAGAAGTTTACTACGCCAACTTCCCCGCGGCTCAAAATAGGCGAAGATCACTTGCGAGTCTCCGCGCAGCGGAGCGACTGCACGGACAAAGAAAGAAAAAAGGAGAAGAATAAATGAGAAAAGAATACGAAGAATTTATACTGAACAGACTAAAGAAGAATAAAGAGGGACTTAGTTTTAATGAGCTTTATAAGCCGCTCAGCCACCAGCTCAGCAAGAAAGACCTGGACAAGGGTCTGGAGGCGCTGGGCAGGCGCGGCAAGGTGATAAACACCGGGAGAGTCTACATACTCGCGTCTAAGGGCGACAGGGTGGAATGTACCGTGTCGAGGGTGAAAAAGACCTTCGGGTTCGTAAAATCCGACTCGGACGGCGCGGAATACTTCGTTGCCGGACGGTACCTAAACGGCGCTCTCCCCGGCGATCACGTCACCGTGCAGCTCTACCCCGGACGCGAGGGCAAGCCTGAGGGCATGGTCATAGACATCACCGAGGAAAGCTTCTCACGCTTCACCGGCAATATCGTCAATGAGTTCGGCGAGCTTAAAGTCGTGCCCGATACCCTCTCCAAGTACGCCATGCGGATAGAGGAGAACAGCTTTGAACTGCGGGAGGGCGACAAGGTGCTCGCTGAGGTCTCCCACCGGGGCACTACTCACGCCGAGCATAAGTGCCGGATAGTAATGTCCTACGGCAGCTCGCTGAAGGCTTCCGTCTGCGCTATGAGCGTGCTGGGACTCAACGGTCTGACGCCCATATTCCCGCCCGAGGTCATCGCCGAAGCGCGTGCCGTCTCCGATTACCGCGAGATATCACGGCAGGCTCCCAAGCGCCTTGACCTGCGCGGTCTGCCGATATTCACCATAGACAGCGCTTCCACTAAGGACATAGACGACGCCATATCGGTACAGCGCACCGACAGCGGCGGCTACCTGCTGGGTGTGCATATCGCCGACGTGTCGCACTACGTTACCCCCGGCTCGCGCCTGGACAGCGAAGCCTTCTCCCGCGGAACAAGCGTTTACTACGCCAACAGGGTGATACCCATGCTCCCCACCGAGCTTTCCAACGGTATCTGCTCCCTCAACCCCGGCGAGGACAGGCTTGCCTTCTCCTGCATAATGGAGCTTGACAAGGACGCCGAGATAACCGACTACAAATTCGCCAAGTCGGTGATACGCTCCCGGGTGAAGGGCGTCTACAGCGAGCTGAACGAGCTGCTGGAGGGCTACAACGCCAAGGCTCTCTGCGAAAAGTACGCCGAGGTCATGGACTGCCTGCCGCTTATGAAAGAACTCGCCGACAAGCTTAAAGGCAACCGCATACACCGCGGCGCTCCCCAGCTCTCCACCACCGAGAGCGAGCTTGTCATCGACGAGAACGACTACTGCATAGACGTCCGCCCACACGAGAGCGGGCTCACTCAGGAAATGATAGAGGACTTCATGCTCTGCGCCAACTGCTGCGCGGCGAGGTTCGGCACCGAGAACGGTCTGCCCTTCGTCTACCGCGTCCACGAGGATCCGCCGGAGGACAAGCTGGAATACCTGAAAACCGGGCTCACCGAGCTGAAGATACCATTCAACTTCGACAAGGGTGTAAAGCCGAAAGCCTTGTCGGAGATACTTGAATGGGAGCGCGGCACCGATCGCTTCCCGGTGGTGAACAATCTTGTCCTCAGGAGCATGGCGAAGGCAAAGTACTCCGCCGAGCCGCTGGGACACTTCGGGCTGGTGCTCTCCGACTACGCCCACTTCACCTCGCCGATACGCCGCTATCCTGACCTTGCGATACACCGCATAATGACCGAATTTCTGACCACCGGCGATGCTGACGAAGCGGGCAGGAAGTTCGGCAAGTTCTCGGCAAAGGCGGCTGACCAGGCATCTGCCACCGAGCTCATCGCGCTCCAGACCGAGCGCGGCTGCGAGGACTGCTACAAGGCGGAGTATCTGAAAGCCCACCTGGGCGACGTTTACGACGGCATAATCGTAAGCTGCGTGCCCCACGGAATGTACGTCATGCTTGACAACACCTGCGAGGGTTTGGTGTCCATGGACTCGCTCCCCTACCCCGACTACTACTTTGACGAGAAGTTCTCGATAAAGCGCGTCGGCTCGGGCGAGGTCTTTACGGTAGGCAAGCGGATAAAGATTCAGGTAGCAAAGGTAGACGTAAGCTCCGGCAACGTGGACTTTGAATACCTGGGTGAAGCAGAAGAATAGCGGGTGCAGCCGCGCGAGGCTGCCGAGGTTCTTAGGGCGAGGAGCCCTAAGCAAGGGTTTGGGGACAGAGTCCCCAATTGCCCC
>CACXDI010000082.1 GCA_902766335.1 uncultured Ruminococcus sp.
GCTAAGGTAGCTGATAAGCTGAACGTTATCAACAACCTCATCGAAAAGTGCGACACCCTCATCATCGGCGGCGGTATGGCTTACACCTTCCTGAAGGCTCAGGGCAAGGAAGTTGGTACCTCCCTCGTTGACGACACCAAGATAGATTACTGCAAGGAAATGATCGAGAAGGCAGCTGCCGCAGGTAAGAAGCTGCTGCTCCCCGTTGATACCACTATCGCTGCTTCCTTCCCGGATCCCATTGATGCTGAGATCGCAGTTGAGGTAGTTGACGCTGATAAGATCCCCGCTGACAAAATGGGTCTGGATATCGGCACCAAGACCGCAGAGCTCTATGCTGAGGCTGTCAAGTCCGCTAAGACCGTTGTTTGGAACGGACCTATGGGCGTGTTCGAAAACCCCGTACTTGCTAAGGGTACTATCGCAGTTGCCAAGTCTCTCGCTGAGACCGACGCTACCACTATCATCGGCGGCGGCGACTCCGCAGCAGCTGTTATCCAGCTGGGCTTCGCTGACAAGATGAGCCACATCTCCACCGGCGGCGGCGCTTCTCTTGAGTATCTTGAGGGCAAGGTTCTTCCCGGCATTGATGTTATTGCTGACAAGTAATTGATATTTACGATTATAACGGAGCGCGGCGGGAAAAGTCCGCTCCGTTATAATGATTTTTAAAAGTCTGTAAAGCTGTTTTACATTACAAAAAGGAAATTGAAAAGATATGACAGGAATGACTATTGAAGCGGTCAGGTATCTTGCAGAGGCAGCCGAAAACGGCAATGCCTTCGGCGTGACGGGTATACTTGATAAGCATGGAAATGTGATCGGCATTGTGCTGGCGGTTTTTGGGCTTATAATGCTTTACTTTTCCTTTAAGGCTCGTGACCTCGGCGGATTTGTCGTTGAGATGATGAACCATGAGACCGTGATAAAGGAAAATAACTTTGAGATCGCTACTGCAAAGATCGGAGAGACGCGCTCTGTCGAGATCGGCGATAAGACCTTCAAGGAAGTGCAGCTGCTGTTCGAGCTGGACGGTGAGACCTACGAAAAATGGACTCCCGACTTAGGCTTCGCAGACTGGGTGAACATCGAGTACAACCCCGACGATCCTTCCGATTTTTACATAACCGATAAGGTAGAGGGCGAACAGGCGGCTGATGTTGACGAGGACGGCGAAGAGGTCAAGGACGACAGCAAGCCCGCAAACATCGCGTTTATCGCCATGCTGGTCTTTTCCCTCGTTCTGCTGGGACTTGGCTGCGGATTCTTATATGATTTTTATTTTGTAAGATAATTTTTGAAAAGGAGAATGTATCATGAAAAAAGACGTAAGAAAGGCTATAATTGCCGGTAACTGGAAAATGAACAAGACCCGCCCTGAGGCTAAGGAGCTTCTCGAGGCTATCAAGCCCCTGGTAGCTAACGCTGAGGGCAAGGTAGAGGTCATCGCCTGCGTACCCTTCACCAACCTTGAGACTGCTGTTGCAGCTACCGCAGGCAGCAACGTGAAGGTAGGCGCTGAGAACGTTCACTTTGAGAAGAGCGGCGCTTTCACCGGCGAGATCTCCGCTGATATGCTGGTTGAAGTAGGCGTAGAGTACGTAGTTATCGGTCACAGCGAGAGAAGACAGTACTTCGGCGAGACCGACGAGACTGTAAACAAGAGAACTATCGCTGCTCTGAACGCAGGTCTCAAGCCTATCGTTTGCGTAGGCGAGCTCAAGTGGGAGCGCGAGTGCAACATCACCGAGGAAGTTATCGCACGTCAGATCAAGCTCGATCTCTGGAGCCTTACCGCAGAGCAGGTAAAGAACGTAGTTATCGCTTACGAGCCTGTATGGGCTATCGGCACCGGTCTTACCGCTACTCCCGATCAGGCTGAGGAGGTTTGCGCATTTATCCGTGCTCAGCTGGCTAAGCTTTATGACGATGCTACTGCTGAGGCTGTTACTATCCAGTACGGCGGCTCCATGAACGCCGGCAACGCTGCTGAGCTGCTGGCTAAGCCCAACATCGACGGCGGTCTTATCGGCGGCGCTTCTCTGAAGGCTCCTGACTTCAACACCATCGTTCAGGCAGCTGTTGAGGGCTGATGAAAAGCTTCCTTCGTGCGGCTGCGGTCGCCGCAGCTGCGCTTATGCTCGTTTCCTGCGGCAAGTCGGATAAAAAGAAGGGCGGCTATGTTGATCTTGACAGCATAGAGATGCCTACCGGTACGGCTAAGACCGTCACGCTCCCCCCTCAGGAGACGCCTGACAGCGAGCTTGAGAGCGATACCGATTCAAAATCATCTAAGTCCAAGTCGGATAAAGACGACGAGGACGATGATGATGAGAACTATGCTCCCTACGAGGAGTTCGTATGGCAGTACAATGGCGTTTCGCTGACTCTGCCGGCGGACTGGGCGGGAAGGTACGAGATAGTCGATAACACGCTGTATGTGAAGAAGATATACAAAAAACAGTTCGGCAAGGGTGCGCTGTTCCATATCGAGCAGACCTCCGATCCCATGCCGGACAACAACTACTGGTATCTTCTGGGTATCGACAGCGGCGGCGACTATTACTTCGCCTGTACCGAAAACGGCATTACATATGACCCCGAGCCTAAGCTGAATGACGAATATGACAACATGATGTTCGGACTGGAATCCGTTCTCCAGACGGCGACCTGCGAAGCTACCATGAATGACGCGCCTATCGACGTCAGTATGTATGACAACTGGGTGTCGGGAAGCACTCCGCTGAGAGGCTTCTGGAATCTGGACGGTAAGGATTACGAGGAAAAGCAGACTGGTCCCAATATCATATTCGACATCGACGCCAACCGCTTCGGGTATTTCAACTATGACGACAGCGGCTCCTATTCGATAGGGCGGCTGATGTTCAACCGCAACTCCGACAGCTATGCCAACAATTCCTGGAACGACAGCGATCACGGCATAGTCTACTTAGCGGGGAGCGTCTACAAGGTGCGCGTCACCTTTGCGGCGGTCAACACCGTGAATTTCGAGCTTGCAATGGGCGGCGGCTCCGCTCTTACCGAGCAGGGCTTCACGTTCGTTGACGATTACGGAGATATGTATACCGAGTGGTGATGTATCCCCTTAAAAATGTTTATTATTAAACACTTTTAAAATAGAAAGGACAAAAACAATGTCTAAGAAAAAAACTGTAGTATTAGTAGTAATGGACGGCGTAGGCTTTTCCGTTACCGGTCTCGGTGACGCTGTTACCGAGGCTAACACTCCTACACTGGATATGCTCCTCAAGAACTATCCCAACACCTCTCTGAAGGCTCACGGCGACGCCGTAGGTCTGCCTTCTGACGACGACATGGGTAACTCCGAGGTAGGTCACAACGCACTGGGCTGCGGTCAGATCTATTCTCAGGGCGCAAAGCTGGTGAACGAGTCTATCGAGAGCGGAAAGATGTTCGGCTCAGATACCTGGAAGCTGCTTGTCAGCAACGTTAAGGAGAAGAACAGCACCCTGCATTTCCTGGGTCTGCTTTCCGACGGCAACGTTCACTCCAACATCCACCACCTGGAGAAGATGCTGGCTCAGGCTAAGGAAGAGGGCGTTAAGACCGTCCGCTGCCATATCCTGCTGGACGGACGTGATGTTCCCGCTACCTCTGCTCCTATCTACATCAAGGAGCTGGAGGACTGCATCGCAGCGCTCAATGACGATACCTTCGACGCTCAGATCGCTTCCGGCGGCGGCAGAATGAAGATCACCATGGACAGATACCAGGCTGACTGGGGCATGGTAGAGCGCGGCTGGAACACCCACGTTCACGGCACCGCAAGACAGTTCGACAACGCTCTTGCTGCTGTTGAGACTCTCCGCGACGAGACAGGCGCTATCGACCAGGATCTGCCTGAGTTCGTTATCGCTAAGGACGGCAAGCCTGTAGGCAAGGTCGAGGACGGCGACAGCGTTATCCTCTTCAACTTCCGCGGCGACAGAGCTATCGAGCTTTCTATGGCATTCGACGGCGGCGATGAGTTCA
>CACXDI010000083.1 GCA_902766335.1 uncultured Ruminococcus sp.
GACTCATTTAGCCAATCTGACGAAAAATCTGCTAGCGCGAGCTTGCTCGTGCGGCAATCTGACGCACAATAGTTGTGCGGTATTGCCCTAACCTTTTAGGGATTAGTATAAAAGTAAAGGGCTGCATCCGTGCAGCCCTTTTTGCGTCATGTAAATATGCCTCACGCCCCGGTGAATTTCTCCCACTTGAGCCCCTTGGCGGCGGTGAAAGCCCTCGATTCGTCCATAGGCATAGCCTTGCCAAAGTAAAAGCCCTGCGCTCTGTCACAGCCCGCCTCCTTCAGGAATATAAGCTGATCCTCTGTCTCCACACCCTCGCAGAGCGGCGACAGCACCATGTCCTTCGAGCCCTTGATGATGTAGGTCATGAGCGTCTTTGTCTTGGGATTGGTGTCCAGGCTCTTTAAGAATACCAGGTCAAGCTTGATAACGTCAAAGTCGTACTCCACCATGGTGTTGAGCGAGGAGTACCCGCTGCCGAAATCGTCCAGCCATATCTTGTAGCCCAGCTTTTTCATCTTGTCGCACTCGGAACGTATGTAGCCTACGTTGTCATTGAGCGCACTTTCGGTTATCTCAATGTCCAGCATCTCTCGGGGGACGTCGAACTTGCTCCGCGTCTGCTCGATTATGTCAAAGATGTCGCAAAGCTCAAAGTCCAGCCGGGAAATGTTTATGGAGATCGGCACTAGCGGCTCGCCCTTGTCCCGCAGCTTCTTGTAGTCCTCGCAGACCTGCCAGATCACATACTGATCTACCACATGGATAAGGTGGTAGTGCTCCAGCGTCTCGATGAAGTCGGTAGGGGAGAGCAGTCCTATGGTGGGATCCTGCCAGCGCACCAGCGCTTCGTAGCCGCAGATCTCGCCGGTCTTGACTCTTATGACAGGCTGGTAGTAGACCTTGATGTAGCCTTTCTTCACCGCTTCCTCAATGTGATCTACTACGTACTGCTGCTTGCGCAGCCGGTCTCTTATCATATCGTCGTATATGCAGTACCAAACGTCGTGCCTGCCCTTTATGCTGTCGGTGGCAAGCCTTGCGTGGTCACAGGCGAGCCCTATCTCGGCGCGTCTGTCGTCTAAGAAGTATATTCCGGACTTTATGCGCAGCTTTTTGTTGATGTCCTCGGAAAGAAGCATACTGCGGCAGACCTTCTCCACTTTAGCGATCACATCGTCCTTGCTGCCAAAAGTCAGCACAAAGAAATGATCGTCCGAGAACCTCGCCGCCGTGCCGCCCTTGAAGGTGTCCCGTATCAGCGAAGCAAGATAGCAGAGCAACTCGTCGCCCTTGCTGAACCCGTGACGCTCGTTGTACAGCTTGAAGTTCGGCACGTTAAAGTGTATGAACGCAACCTCCTGCCTTCTGCTCTCGGGCGAGGCGAGCAGCATCTGAGCCTTGTGGTAGAAGAAGGACATATTGAAAAGCCCGGTGAGCTCGTCGATGTCGTTGTTTTGCGAAAGTATCTCCGCTTCCGCAAAGGAGTTCCTGTTCCGGTTGAGAAATTCGTTCTGATCGACGTCCACTATGAAAACGTAGAAAAAGCTCTTGCCGTTCATCCAGTGGAGCAGGTGTCCGAAGTCCTCGATATACCGGGTCTGCCCCTGCTTGGTGATTATCCGGTATCTGACATAGTCGTGACGTTTTTCCCCGAAAACGGTCTGCGCCTGTATCTGGTTCTCTATCTTGTCAAGATCCTCCGGGTGTACCATGCCCTTGAAGGAGCCGCCGGTGTATTCGATAAACTCCTCGAAGGTATCACAGCCGAATATCTTTATGACGTTTATCTCGGCAAAGAGTATCTTCTCGTCATCGTCAGCCTCGTAGATAAAGAACCCGCCGGGCAGACCTGTAGGGATCATCCCGCCCATGCTTGCTGTGTAAAACTCCTCGTTCATATTATCAGCCCCTTTGGTCCTGCAGCTTATCAGATCATATCCATTTTCCTTCCGTTGAGTGTTATCCTGTAGCGCCCGCCGACGATGTTTATGTTCTTGCTGTCGGTCTTTACGCAGGCGTCAAGACTTGTGGAAAGCTCTGCCGTAACGTCGATGTCGTGCAGATCAAGTCTTGTGTTTCCGCTGTCACCGCCGAATGCAAGCGCACCCGTGCCGTCCGCGTTCAGCTTGAGCGATGACCGCTCGATCTTTATATCGGAAGCGCCGTTGAGCGAGCCAAATCCGGTGACGGCGTCAGCACTCAGCAGAAGCGTGATGTTGACGCTCTCCGCGTGTATGTGAGTATTGTTTCCGTTTATAGAGCCTATGCCCGCCGCAAGCATACTGTCTGACGTACACTTGACGCTGGAGTACATGATGCTGACGTCGGTATCGGCATACATAGAGCCGATAACGGTGCTGTAGGCGCCCGAAGCGGTAGCCTCAAAATCGCAGCCCACCATTGATATCTTTGTGGCGCCGTCCACCGAGCCTACGCCCACGCTCATGCTTCCGGTGGCGTTCAGGACATAGCGCCCTCTGTTAATGCTTATCTCTCCGCCCAGTCCCGAGCCTATGCAGACCCCGGCATGGCTTTCAGCCGTGATGCTTACAGTACCGTCCTGGTCAAAGGACAGCTTGCCGTGAGCAGACTGGAGATCGTTGCCGATGCCGTAGTAATCCGCCCGGCTGAGCTTTATGTCAAGATTTCCGTCGCCCTCAAGATCAAGCGCCGAGCTTTCGGGGACTTTTATGCCGCTGCCGGTCAGCCGGTTCACGCCCTTGAGCATCAGCCTGATATTATTGTTCTTGCCCAGATCTATGGTAGGTCTTTCAGCGGTGTTTGAAAGCCTTGCGTTTTCAAGGGTGATGTCTCCGCTGAATCCGTCGGCGGTCTGGAAATGTACCCCCGAGTCAAAATGCTGTGTCCCGGAAATGGTGACCGAGCCTTCGCTGTAGCCTATGCCGATCTGTATGCAGCTGTAGCCTTCCTTTGAGAGCCTTTCGAGGGATATCTTCTCGCCGTTTTCGGCATTGTATATCCTGAGCCTTCTGCCGTTTTCGTACTCCAGCCGGTGAGAACGTATCTCCGTGCGTATCTCATAGGGTATCTCCGGCAGGATCTCCGGCGAAGGTCTCGCCGTGTAGTAGCCCTGTATCAGATCTGCGCCCAGCAGTATGACGGTTCGCAACTCCTCGGAGTTTTCTACGCCCTCCGCAAGCGCCATGATACCATTGTCGTGGCAGAAGTCGATTATCTCTCTTACAAAGTGCTTCTTGTTGTGATTGTTCTCGATACCGCTCAGCAGCGAGCGGTCTATCTTTACAAAGTTGGGAGTATACCTGAGCAGGTTGCTGATGTTTGAATATCCCGTGCCGAAATCGTCAATGGCTATCTGTATGCCAAGCTTTCTGTATTTTTCCTTTATCTCGTTCAGCTCGTTGTCCTTGAACTGGGTGTTCTCTATCATCTCCACAACGATGTTGTCCGAGCTCTTTTCGAGCATATGGTCGATCTCGTCTGCCTTCTGCGGCATGATATGCACGTTTGGCATACTGTTTATGAAAACAGGCTTGCCGGCGAGGATATCCTTTTTCGATTCGATTATCTTCAGAACGTTGATGAAGGTGTACTGCTCCACCTCAGCCAGACGATCGGTCATCTCGGCATATTTGAGTATATGGAATGGCGTTATGCCTTGCAGCCCGTTTGCCCTCATCAGCGCCTCGTAGCCGTAGATCTCTCCGTCCGACGCCCTGATTATAGGCTGGAAATGATAAGCGAAGAGATTCTCGTCCAGCAGGCGCTGTATAAGCGTGTTCTCTGCCTTCTCCGCTCTTGAAAGGGAAGTCCTCTTTGAAGCGGTCTTGAGCAGCTCCTCTCTGTCGGATACCAGCAGCAGCGCCATGTCGAAGATATCGTTCCTGAGCCTGATATCACCGGGCTCAGTAAGCTCTGACAGCAGCTTGCTGTACTGTTTGTCAAGCGCAGACAGCTCGCTCTGTTTTTCCATTAATATGGCTTTTCTTATGTATTCGTCCAGCAGTTGTGTCATGCGGTCGTCCACGTTGGCTCACCACCTTTATGTCTTTTGTCAAGCATTATAAATATATTGTACCATAAATCCAGTTAAAAAGCAATATTTTTGTATAGTATTACTTTCTTTAACGCAAAATTTTTACATTTAGTTATATATTTGTTAATATTGTTCCCCCAAAACTAAACCTTGCCTGCGCCTTTCCGGCAAGGTTTAGTTTGGGGAGCAATATTACCCTCAGCGTCAACGTTTCGGTGCGGCATCTTATGAAGAACGATTTCCTTGACGAGGTGCGGGATATCATAAGCACAAGCGGCATTCCCGCCGACCGCCTGGAGATAGAGATAACGGAGTCCATAATGATAGACTCCGTCGATAAGGCTCTCAATTGTATAGACGAGATACATAAAATGGGTATAAAGATAGCGATAGACGATTTCGGCACAGGCTATTCCTCAAAGCAGTACGTGGCGGCTATAATCTCAATAGGTCACATCATGGGCTTTGAGGTGATATCCGAGGGCGTGGAGCAGCTGGTAAGATCGCTCGGCTGATCCGCATTTTCGCAAAATGTTATATCTGATATGTCGGCGGCTGATATCCTTTCCCCGTCGGTAAAGACAAGCTCGCCGGCATAGCTGTCGAATATCCGCACGGTGCCGGTCTTTGATACGTACCTGCCGCCTTCCTTTAGCTTGTCGGGGAGAAAATATGTCACCCTTATCTCCGGCTGATCTCCGAGCGACTCCAGCAGACGGCTGAACTGGGCGTTGAGCCTGTCGGCCTAGTCATCGGTCAGCTCGCAGCGGCTGTCCACCAGCCTTGCGGTTTCGCTCACGGCGTCGCCGTAGCCTGTAAGTGCCGCAAAGGGAGAGAACTGCGCCGCCCTGTCTGCCATGGACATGGGCGGCAGATCGTCATACTGCGGACGGCTCAGCTGCCGGATATCGCTGTATTTGTCATTCATGTGCATACCTTTCTTGTCCTTTAGGGTCACGCCTTGTGCCCGCCTATCTGTCGGTTGCGATCCTTGGCGGTAGCGCCTTCGGTGTAATTGGTGCCCTTCAGGACGGCGTTCTTGCCGTATTTGTGCTTGATCGTGAGCATTGCCTGCTGCAATGCTCTTTCTTTTTCTTCCTCGTCAGAGCTGTCGTCGCCGAGCGAGAAAAAGTCCAGCTGCTCGTATCTTTCGCTGTCGGGGATATCCTCCTCCCGCAGCACGTTGCATGCGACAAGGGTTATGCGCCGTGCAAACAGCGCCTTGTCGATTATGCGGTCAAAAAGCTCCATGGCAGCGCCGCATATCTTCTTCGTAGAGGAGGTGTGCCTGTTAAGGTTCACGGTGCCGTGGGCGTGCTTCGGTATCTTTCTGCCGTACAGGTCTGTCACCACATCTCCGCTGTATTCCCCGCTGTAAAGACTTGATCGGTCATAGCCTACCGTCAGCACTATCTGATCGGTGACGAGCCCCTTGTCCACCAGGTCAAGGGACAGCATATCCGCCATTTCCCAGCATATCAGCCGTGTGCGTTCATAGCCGCAGGGCTCCTGCAATACCTGCCCCGATGTTACGCTGCTGTTTTGCGGTCTGTAGGCTTTTACATCGGCGACGGAAGTCGGCTCTATGCCCCAGGCGTGGTCTATCAGCAGCTCCGCGTTCTTGCCGAGCACGCTGTATATTCGCCCGATGTGATATCTGTCGAGAGAATGTCTTGCTATGTCCCCCATGGTGTATATCCCCAGCCGTTCAAGCCGGGCGGCGATGCCCCTGCCGACTCTCCAGAAATCGGTTATAGGCGTGTGTGACCACCAGTTTTCCTTGTAAAGCTGCTCGTTCAGGTAGGCTATGCGTACTCCGTCGCTGTCGGCGGGAATGTGCTTTGCCACTATGTCCATAGCCACCTTGCAGAGATACATATTGGTGCCGATGCCCGCCGTGGCGGTTATCCCGGTGGTGTTCAGGACGTCCTGTATCAGCATACGTGTAAAGCCGTATGCGTCGGTGCCGTAGGTGCTGAGATATCCCGTAGCGTCGATAAACACCTCGTCCACCGAGTAGGCAAAGATATCCTCCGGCGCCACGTATCTGAGGTATATCCCGTATATCTGTGCGCTGGTCTTCATGTAGTGAGCCATTTTAGGCGTCGCCGCGATGTAATCAAGCGCAAGGGACGGGTCTGCCTGAAGCTCAGAAAAGATACAGCTCTTTCCGGTGAGCTTGTTCCCGGGCGCACATCTCTCGCGCTCCCGGTTGACCTGCTCCACCCGCTGTATGACCTCGAACAGCCTTGCTCTGCCGGGTATGCCGTAGCTTTTAAGGCTGGGTGAAACGGCAAGGCATATTGTCTTTTCGGTGCGGCTGACGTCCGCCACCACCAGATTGGTGTCGAGCGGGTCAAGTCCGCGCTCCACACATTCGCAGGAAGCGTAGAATGACTTCAAGTCGATAGCTACATATACCTTGTCCATGCTTCACCCTCCTTTACGGATCATCTTAAATATGATTATAACATATCCCGCCGAGTTTTTCAATCCTGTCAGGAAATTTCCCGCCTTATGTGCTCACAAATAATATGCGCGGCATTTGTATATATATAGGCAACACCGCACAACCACCGGCTAACGCCTTTGCACGTCATAAACTTGCATATTTTCCGTCATATCACACAAAGTTTCCTAGC
>CACXDI010000084.1 GCA_902766335.1 uncultured Ruminococcus sp.
ACAGCAAGCTGTTCCAAGACGAAAAATCTGACCCATTAGCTTTGCTAATGCCCGTTTCTGACGCACAATGATTGTGCGGTGTTGCCTAAAGGCAATGTTCGGGGGAAGTGATTCCCCCGTTCATCATATGATCTAATATAGAAAGGACGTATTATTATGGCAATCTGGGCAAAGGCAGTATTATTCGTGGGGGGCATGGCGGCAAGCACTATCGGCGTCAAGCTGCTCACAAGCAAGACCGCGAAGAAGGTCTACACCGAGACGACAGCGGCAGCGCTGCGCGGCAAGGACGCGGTAATGGAAGGCGTCACCAAGGTGCGCGAGGGCTGCGGCGATATCCTTGCGGACGCCAAGGATAAAAACGAGAAAATGGCGGCAGAGCAGGCAGAGGTGATAGAGGATATCTCTGAGTATGAGGAAGAAGCTGCCGGGGAGACCGACAGCGAATGAAATGCGTGATACTTCACAGCTCCCGGAGCCGGCTGAGGGTACATATCGCGCGTTCTCGCATGACGCTCCGGCAGGCGGATGTGCTGGAATACTATCTCAGGTCCAAGCCCTTTGTGACGGACGTCAAGGTCTATGACAGAACGGGCGACGCGGTGATAATCTTCACTGACAGGGCACAGGTGATAAGGGCTTTGGCGGCGTTCTCCTACGAGGACAAAAAGACCGCCGCCCTTGTACCCGAGCACACCGGCAGAGCGCTTGACCGCGAGTTTGAGGACAGGCTGTTCTTCATGCTTGCAAGACGCTATATCTTCCGCCGGCTGATACCTCAGCCGCTGCGCCTTGTGATATCGGTGATAAAGGCGTCAAGGCATAACCGCGAGGCGCTGAAGGCGCTTTCAGAGGGAAGGATCGAGGTCAGCCTGCTTGACGCCGTGGCGATAACCGTCTCGCTTGTCCGAGGCGATCACAAGACTGCCTCGAGCGTGATGTTCATGCTGGGTCTGGGCGAGCTTTTAGAGGATTGGACGCACAAAAAGTCGGTGGACGATCTTGCCCGCACCATGTCTCTCGGCGTGGAAAAGGTATGGCTGCACACCGGTGAGTCTGATATGCTGGTGCCGATACGCGATGTCCGGGAGGGCGACGAGATAGTAGTCCGCACCGGCAGCATGATCCCCCTGGACGGCAGGGTGGTATCCGGAGAGGCTGAGGTGAATCAGGCGACTCTCACCGGCGAGGCACTTGCTGTCCGCAAGTCGGCGGGCAGCTATGTCTATGCCGGCACGGTTGTGGAGCAGGGAAGCTGTATCATCAGCGTGGACAAGATCACCGGCAGCGGCGAGTATGACCGCATAGTGAAGATGATAGAGGAGAGCGAGAAGCTGAAATCAGAGGTGGAGAGCCGGGCGGCGCACTTAGCGGACAAGCTGGTGCCTTACTGTCTCGGCGGCACGCTGCTCACCTATCTGCTCACCCGCAACGCCACAAAGGCGGTGTCTATCCTTATGGTGGACTTCTCCTGTGCGCTGAAGCTTGCCATGCCAATTGCGGTGATCTCGGCTATGCGTGAGGGTCAGAGCCGCGGCATAACGGTCAAGGGCGGCAAGTTCCTCGAAGCCGTTGCCGACGCCGACACGATAATTTTCGACAAGACCGGCACCCTCACCCACTCCGAGCCTAAGGTGGCTAAGATAATCACCTTCGGCGAGAACGACGAGTCGGAGGCGCTGCGGCTTGCAGCCTGCCTGGAGGAGCATTACCCCCACTCGATAGCCAACGCGGTGGTCAGGGCGGCAAGCGACAGAGGTCTCGTCCACGAGGAACTGCACTCAGAGGTGGAGTACGTTGTGGCACACGGCATCGCAAGCTCGATACAGGGCGTCAAGGTGGTGCTGGGCAGCTACCATTTCGTATTCGAGGACGAGGGCTGCACCCTTCCCGAAAATGACCGGGATAAGTTCGACAGTCTCCCCGACGAGTATTCTCACCTGTTCTTAGCGGTAGGCGGAGTGCTGGCGGCGGTCATCTGCATCGAAGACCCCATACGTGACGAAGCGAAGGCGGTGCTTTCAAGGCTCAAAGAGCTGGGCGTCAGCAAGATAGTCATGATGACCGGCGACAGCGAGCGCACCGCCCGCGCTGTGGCAGAAAAGGTAGGCGTGGACGAGTTCTACGCCGAGGTGCTGCCGGAGGACAAGGCGGAGTTCGTCCGCCGCGAAAAGCGTCAGGGAAGAAAGGTCATCATGATAGGCGACGGCGTGAACGATTCTCCCGCCCTTTCGGAATCCGACGCCGGCATAGCCATAAGCAGCGGTGCGGCGATAGCCCGTGAGGTAGCGGATATCACCATTTCGGCGGAGGATCTCAGCTGTATCGTGACGCTCAGGGAGCTCAGCATGGCTCTGATGAAGCGTATAAACGGCAACTACCGCAGGATAATCGGCTTCAATCTGGGGCTTATGGTGTTGGGCGCAGCGGGCGTGATCGCCCCCACGACATCGGCGCTGCTGCACAACTCCTCGACGCTTGCGATAGCGGTGTGGAGCATGAATGATTACTTATACTAATCCATAAAAGAACAGCAGACAAATCTCGGCACTGACGGCTCATCACTCGTCGTCAAGCTCCCTTGCAGGGCGACAGCCCAACTGCGGTCGC
>CACXDI010000085.1 GCA_902766335.1 uncultured Ruminococcus sp.
GTCCAGCGAATCAAATCCGCTTTCCACGATAGTCGTGACGTCTGATATCTCCTGCCGCTGCTTGTCGGCGGGAATGTCCATTTTAAGATCGTGCTCGGTGCTGTAAATGCCCGGGTAGATATCGTTCTCGTTCTGGAATATCTCCATATCCTTGACGAGCATCCTTTGCAGCGAGGCGTTCATGTATATAGGTATGGTACTGGTCATGGCAGCCGCCATTATGAATCCGATAAGCAGGCACAGCACCATCCACTTCGTATTGCGCATCTTGCGCAGAAGTAATGTGAACATAGTATTCTCCTTTGTGCCCTGTTATCTTATTACCAGCTCGTCGCCCTCGTTTATACCGGAGATTATCTCCGTCTGGGAGCCGGTCTTTAGCCCTGTCTCTACCTTGACGGCGGTCTTTTCGCCGTCCTTCAGGACATATACCACCTTTTCGCCGTCAACTGTCTTGATAAGGTTGTTGGATATGGCTATGCAGTCCTCTACCTTGTCCAAGACAAGTATGCTGTCCGCAAGCTGTCCCACGGCGTCCGCGGGGGCGTCGCCGGAGAAGCGTATGTATATCATGTCGGTGGAGTAGGCTATGCCGCCTTCCTTTTTCTTGTCGTGGCTCTCGTCCTGCTTTTTCTTGTACTTGACCAGCTTTTCGGGATTCATGAATACCTTGCCGTCATAGTATTCCTCGTTTATCCTTATCTGCACCTTGGTGCCGATGTCGAACACCGTAAGATCATTCGGCTTTATCGCAAGGTACAGCTTGTCTGTCTGCATTATGGTGGCGATAGTCTGCCCGGGAGAAGCATAGTCCCCGACGCGCACATCTGCAAGTGCAGAGATAGTTCCGTCGCAGGGGGATTTCAGCACCGCGTTGTCCCGCTGGGAGTATAGCTTTTCCAGCTCGATGTCCAGCAGGTCTACCGCGACATACGCTTCGTCATACTCCGACTGGGTGCAGCCGCGATCGTAAAGTATCTCGGTGTTGAGCCACGCACGCTTGCGGTCAAGCTCCTTTACCTTTATCTGATACTCAATGTCATCGGTGTCTATCTCGCAGATAGGCTCGTCCTTCTTGACGGTCTGCCCCGCGGTGACATAGAACTCCTTGATAGTGCCGCCTTCCTTTTCGTAGGAGAGGTTGTACTGCTGCTCGCTCTGGATAGTGCCGCTGTTGACTATCTTCTTTTCCAGCGTCTTGCGCTTGGCGGTGACGGTGGTGTAGGTGACCTCGCTCGCCTTTACTGTAGGTGCGGGCAGAACCTCTTCCTCGTCGGGGAGCAGATAGCAGCCGCTGAATGTTGTCATGGCTAAGGCTGTGCAGACCGCCGCGGCTATCGTTCTTGTTAATTTCTTCATATTTCGTTCTCCTGTATAAAAATAACTGACGTTTTTGTACGCGAATACATATATAATAATTATAGCAAATCTCCCGCCGTTTTGCAATATGCGTATATGTAAATTTTATTCAGACTTTATGTGCATTTTGACATAAGCCATATAGCGGAGATATTTTGTGCCGGACAATATTTTTATATGTGTCAAAATCAACAATTATATTGCCTGAAATTCGTGCAACTTTTTTGAAAAAATATGTGTACAAAATACAAAAAATGTGTTATAATACTTAATGTAAGAGAACACATATTCCATTTTCCCGAAAAGGAGGGGTGCCCTATGAAAAGCGTTATCACTATCGGAAGAGAGTTCGGCAGCGGCGGCAGAGAGATCGGCAAGCGGCTGGCAGAGCAGTACGGCATACCCTTCTATGACAAGGAATTGCTGGAGCAGGCTGCAAAGGACAGCGGGATATGCGAGGAGCTGATCGTCCGGCATGACGAGAGCGTTACCAACAGCATACTGTTCTCGCTTGTAATGGGTACCTATCCGCTGTCGTCCGACGGCAGGATAAATCCCGAGATACCGCTGAACCAGCGTATCTTCCTGGCGCAGTTCGATACTATCCGCAAGCTGGGCAAGCAGCCCTGCGTTATCGTCGGCAGGTGCGCGGACTACGTTCTCTCCGACTGCGAGAACCGGGTGTCGGTTTTCATCACCGGCAATATGTTCGAGAAAAAGCGCCGCATCGGTGAGCGCTATGACATCGAGAAAAACAAGCTCGAGGATTTCATCAAAAAGACGGACAAACGCCGTGCGAATTATTACGAGTACTACACCGACAACAAGTGGGGCGCAGCAGCGAACTATCATCTGACGCTCAATTCCTCACTAGTCGGCATCGAGGGCGCAGTCAAGCTGATCTCCCAGTTCGTAGAGCTGAAAGAGAGCAAGCCGGACTAAAAAAGAACTTTTCTACTTTTTCATTTTACTTTCCTTACTTTTCCTATCAGCAGAGGGCGGGCAGCGAGTCCGCCCTTTGCGTTTGTCGGGGGTCAAATTATAATAATAATCTCTAAAAGAACAGCAGACAAATCTTTTAGGGATTAGTATAAGACCGCACTTTTCAGGGTGCGGTCTTTGCTTTTTTATTTCGGTGCTTCCTCCGGGTGCTCCTCCAGATACTTCTCCGTGTCAAGGGGATAATTCTTCAGATCCGGAAGCTCCTTCAGGGTGAGGACATGATCGTTGGAATAGATCTTCTCCCACATCTCCATTGAGGTGTACTCGCCGGGCAGCTGCATATCCTTCAGGGTGAACTCGCCGTTCCAGGTGGCGAACCAGCCCCAGCGGGTGCCGTCGTTCATGGCGGCGTCGGGATCGAACAGCGTGCCGTTCTCGGTCATGGCTGTTATCTTGTTCTCGCCGGCACAGTCGCGGGTGAAGTCGTAGTACCACTTCTTGGAGGAATAGTCCCCCGCGTCGGCATAGACGTCGTAGCCCAGTATGTCAACGTACTCGTCGCCGGGATAGTAGTCGGCGCTCTGACCGTCCCATACCCAGATCAGATTGTTGATGTTGTGGTAGTTGGTCAGGCGGTCATACATCAGCTTCCACAGCTCCTTGTAGGCTTCCGAGCCGGAAGAGCCCCACCAGAACCAGGGATTGTTCCACTTTGGATCGCCGCCGCCCTCGTGGAGCGGTCTCCAGAGTATCGGTACGTGATAGTCGTCCAGGTCTTTCAGGTACTCGGCGATAGCATCTATGTCGCTGACGATAAGATCGTAGCCCTCCTGATCCTCGCCCCGCATTATCTTGGCGAGGTCTATCTGGGTGTACTCGGTGTAGAAGCCCTGCCACCAAGCGCCGCCGTTCTTCATGATGTAGGGCTCGGGAGCGTTCCAGTGCCAGGTGAGGGTCACTATGCCACCCTGGTTGAGCCACCAGTCCTTGGCGTTGATTATGGCGTTTATGCCGCCGCCGGAGCCGTGAGCCACACGGCTGGGAGACAGCTCGATAAGGTCAAGTCCCATAATGGCGGGGTAGTCGCCCAGGTGCTTTTCTATCTCGATGAACTCGCGGCTTTCAAGCCCCATGTTGTCCGAAGCATACTGTCCTGAGATGATGTACTTTCCGTAGCTGTCGCAGAGGAAGTTGTAGAGCCGGCGGGTCTCCTCGGAAGCGTTGGGGTTGCAGAGGGTGCGCTTGACCTCGTACTGTGCCGGGTCTATGCTCGCCGCCGGAGTTATCAGTATGTTGTCGATGTAGATCGGCGTGTTCTGCGCCTTTATGCCGATAGTGTGCTTACCCTCGCCTATCAGCACCTTCTCGGCGGTGTTGTCGCCGAACTCGGTGCCGGCTATGGCAAATGTGGTGAGGGAATCGCCGTCGATAGTTATGGACGCATTGGTATTCTCAGCGTCCGCCGCCGAGCGGAGCTTTATGTCATAGCTGCCCTCGGCAGGGAAGTCTATCTCAAAGCTCACCGACTTCTCGTTAGGCAGAGCAGCAAAGCCCTCGCCGGTGAACTCGCCCACGAAAGCCTTGTCCATAACGCCGCCGCCTTCCAGCTTGCCCTTCTCAGCCTCGCACTCGAACTTGAAGTCATCGGGGATAGCCGCGTCGCCGCCCTCGACTACCGACAGATCAAAGCCGCTGAGTGTCTCGTTCACCGGATCGGTGGGTATGCTTTGGCGGGTAGTAGTAGTCTCACCGCCGTCGGTTTTGCTGTCGCCGTCCTTTGCCTGCTTACCGCATGAGCTGACAGAAGCCAGCATACAAAGTGACACAGCGCCGCAGACGAATCTCTTGTATGTCTTCATATTCCTTAAACCTCCCGAATAGGTCATGACAAACAGGTTTTGTACCGTATACCGTCATTCTAACATATTGGGCGGAGGTTGTCAATGCCGTAAAACGTTTACAGTTTTTAAAATTTTATTACAATTGACAGGCGAGTGAATGATCCCGCTCCAAGAACAGAATTCTCAGAGGGATAATTCCCAACAGCGCCGGATTTTTGGTGCGGTGCTGGGGTTGCACGGCGATCGCTTCGCTCTGTCTCGCAATAAAATCGGCGATACCCGATAGGGTATCGCCTTTTTGTATGCGGCAACGTCACGAGTGCGGGAGGTGGGATTCGCCTTACGGCGAATTAAGGACATTTCCCTCGCTTCGCATCGGGAAATTTAAAATCGGCACTGGTGGGGTTCACGGACGATAGTGCTAACCCCCAGATAATCCCTTTAGGCAGTTGTGATAATTTTTATGCCGATTTTAATTCAAGGCTCAACAGCTAACTGCCACCAAAGCGCAGTATCCTATCCAGTACGGACAAACGTGAGTTA
>CACXDI010000086.1 GCA_902766335.1 uncultured Ruminococcus sp.
GGCTGGCGCCCTTCAAGCTTTTGTAACGCAGAGATTTTTTATTTATGTCAAGTATTTTTGGCAAGGTTTAGTTGGGGGAGCAATATATAGACCTTATTTATTGTAATACGCTGCTGTGACAGAAAAATGAAAATATAGCGAAAGATAACTTACATGATCCCCATGGCGATGCAGAGCGCCAGACCAAGACCTATGCCGGCAAAGATCATGAAGATCTTGAATACCGTCTCATTGGATGAAAGCTTTTTCTCATCCCGCTCAATGGGGATATTGCATCTTTCGAGCCACGCCGCCAGCTTTTCAGAGTTATCGAACTCGCCCAGCGAAAATCTCAGCAGCTTCTTCCTGTTGCCCGTGTAGATCACAATGTTGTTCAGTATCTCCATTTTAGCCGAGGTTATGTCGGAGCAGTGGTATGTCTTTTTGCGAAAGGTCATCTCGCTGCCTTTTACCTGTATCTTCTTTCTGCTAAGGCTTACGAAAAAGAATATGGTAAACAGCACCGCAGCAGCCATTACAGCGCCGCCCACATATATCTGCCTTATATTGTAGTCCATGTCCAGAGCCATGTGTGCTGCCTCACGGACGGAGACCCTCATCCCGAACAATATCATCATCCCGGTGATCCCCAGCGCCATGTAATAGCTTTCCCTTTTAGCCTTGACAACAAACTCTGTGCTGCTTAGATCCTCGCCGTCAAGGGCGTGTCCCAGATTTTCGAGCTTTGACTTTGTCTCTTCCGACTGTTGTTTCACAAGCTCCTCAAAGGATCTGTACAGTGCCATTATCACTCAACTCCAAAGTATCTCTTGGCAAAATCGGTGTTGCGCCCGATCTCCGCTTTGAGTTCCTCGAAATCCCTAAACTTCATCTCGGGACGAATGAACTCATAAAGCTCCACCGGCACAACCTTGCCGTAAAGATCGCCCCGGTAGCCTATAAGGAAGGTCTCCGCCAGCGGCGGCGAGCGATCCTCTACCGTGGGCTTTACGCCAATGTTTGTGACTCCCGGCAGCCACTCGCCGTCCACCAGCGCCTTGGAGCAGTACACCCCGAAGCGCGGCTTCACCACATTCTCGGGAAGCTCCTGGTTTATCGTCGGGAAGCCCCAGGTGTGTCCCCGTGAGAATCCGTGTATGACCGGCAGCTCAAAGCCGAACCTGCCGCCCAAGAGCGCTCCCGCTCTTGCGATACCGCCGGACTTTATCAGCTCCCGGATACGTGTGGAGGAGACCGGCTCGCCGCCTATCTCCAGCTGAGGCACGGTGACAGTCTCTATCCCGTGCAGAGCGCATATCCTCGCCAGCTCCCGGTGGTCTGCCGTGCCGCCCTTTCCGAACCGGAAATCGTCGCCGCAGACAGCGCATTTCACATTCATGCAGCCCGCAAGTATCTCGCTTACAAACTGCTCGGCGGTCATATCCCTAAGATCCGGGAAATCCGCCGCCAGGACATACTCTATCCCCAGCCGCGAGAGAACGTTTTTCTTCTGCCCGTCGGTCATAAGCGTTTCCAGCCTGCCCTTGGTGGTAACGCTTGCGGTGTTGAATGTGAACACCGCCGGGTGGTAGCCCGTTTCTGCCGCACTCTCCAATGCCGCCGCAATGACTCTGCGGTGTCCCAGATGTACACCGTCGAATATGCCCAGCGCCGCCGCCGTGGGTACGGTAAGCCTTTCATTAATATTTATCTCTGTCAATTCTATCGTTCCCTTTTAGAAACTAATAAAAATTCTTTACTGCCCGAAGCTCTCCGTCTCTCAGCTCTGCAAGCCCGAGAAACCCGCCGTCCGAGCCGTAGATGCGGTGTACGCCGCTCTCCTCAAAGCCCGCCTGATCGCGTCTTAGCTTCACTCCGTTTTTGTACATGGCGGTGCAGTGACCGTCCAGCTCAGACTGAGGGTACAGCGCGAAAACGCGGTCAGTGGGGAGCATTATCTGCTCCAGCTGTCCTTTCTCCGCAGCCGCCGCTATCTCCTCTATCGTATGGCAGTCGGAAAGCTCAAAGCCGCCGGAGCGGGTGCGTATCAGCGAGGTCATGACCCCGCCGCAGCCCAGCCTGCCGCCGATGTCGTCTATTATCGTGCGGACATAAGTCCCCTGCATACAGTCTATCTCAAGAATACCCTCGCGGGTCTCGGGATCGTACTCTGTCAGCGTCAGACCTGTGACCGTCACAGGTCTTGGTCTGCGCTCCACTTCCCTGCCCTCGCGGGCGAGGTCTACCAGCTTTTTGCCGCCGATCTTCACCGCCGAATACATAGGCGGCAGCTGCATGATATCGCCGGTGAAATCCGGCAGCAGCCTCTCTATATCCTCACGGCTCACCTCCTCATCACTCTGCGACAGCACCCTGCCGGTGATGTCCTGAGTGTCGGAGGTCAGCCCGAAACGGAAGCCCGCCCGGTAGCACTTGCGCTTGTCCGGCAGGATATCACAGCAGCGGGTAGCCTTGCCGACAAACACCGGCAGCACACCTGTCGCCATGGGATCCAGCGTCCCGCCGTGACCCAGCCGCTTGATATGCAGCACGCCTCTGAGCTTTCCTATCACATCGAAGGAAGTCCAGTCCCGGGGTTTGTTTACCGCGATAACTCCCGAAAGCTCTGCTCCGCTCATTCGCCCAGCATCTCCCTGACGGCTTCGAGCACCTTAGCCTTGACCTCTTCCAGAGTACCGTCGATCTCGCAGCCTGCGGCACGGATATGACCGCCTCCGCCGAACTGTCTGCAAAATGCCGAAGCGTCAACAGGATCGGTGGTGCGGACGGAAAGCTTGAAGCCCGCCTTGTCCCGGTGCTCCCTCAGCGTTATGCCGATGACAGCGCCCTCTACCTGGAGCGGTATTGACGCCAGTCCGTCGAACTCGGCTATGTCCACGCCCGTCTGATCTATCAGCGCCTTGGTGACACAGATCATCGTGCATTTCCCGCCGAAGTAATGCTCCATTTCATTCGTTACAGCCGATTCCACCGTCATGCGCCCTATGCTCTTGATGTCGAACATACGCCGGTTGACGTTCACAAAGTCGATGTCGTAAGCCATAAGCTCCGCTGCGGCTATGTGCGCTTCGGGGGTGGTGTTGGAATACTTGAAGCAGCCGGTGTCGGTGGCAAGCCCGGTGTATATGCACTTGGCTATGATATCGGTCAGGGGTATGCCCTGATCCCTGATGAATCTGTAAAGCACAAGCGTAGCCGACGAAGCATTTCCGTCAACTATCGTCTGCTTTGCATAGCCCTTGTTGGACACATGATGATCAATACAAAGCTCCACCTTGTCCTCATACTCCGAAAGCGTGTCGCCGAGAAGCTTTTTGTCGGCAACGTCCACCGCGACTATAGTCCGGGGCGAAAACTCGCTGTCCTCGTAGCCCTCGTAGAGAAAATCATATCTCGAAGGGAAAGGCTCGTTGTTGACCACTTTTGCGCGTTTGCCCATGCCGCGGAGTACATTCCACAGCGCAAACCCGCTCCCCACGGTATCGCCGTCGGGATTGCGGTGAGTAAGTATCAGATAATCGTCATGCGTTTCAAAAAAACGTTTCAGTTCCTTAAAGTCCATTTCTGCTCCGTTCATTCATCGTCTGCCGTGTCGGCGGCGGACGCTTCCTTTTCATTCAGCTCGCGCTCTATGCTCTTCAGCTTGTCGAAGATCCTCTGCGAGCTCTCGCCGGAATTATCGGCTATGAATTTAAGGTCAGGGCACTTTCTCAGCCCCAGCACATTTGATATCTCACGCTTGAAGATACCGGTGGCAGAGGTGAGCCCCTTGACGGCGTTCTTTGTCTGCTCCTCGCCCTCAAGACCCGATACATAGATCTTGCAGTAGCTGCCGTCATGGGAAACCTCGCACCTGGTGACGGTGAGCATCTCGCCCCCGCCGATACGGGGGTCTTTCAGCTCACGCATCTTGGCAAAGACTATCCGCCTGATATCCTCAGCCATTCTACCAGATTTATAACTAGGCATTGTTTATTCCTTTCTGTCAGTCGCGGTATTCTTCCATTACATACGCCTCGAATACGTCGCCCTCCTTGAAGTCGGAGAACTTCTCCAGCGTGATACCGCACTCAAAGCCTTCCGCAACTTCCTTGACGTCGTCCTTGAAGCGCTTGAGGCTGGACATCTTGTCGTCCGCGATGATGATACCGTCGCGCACTACGCGGATAAGATCGTTCCTGCCGATCTTGCCGTTCTGTACGTAAGCACCTGCAACAGCGCCGACGCCGGTGATCTTGTATACTGCACGCACCTCTACGCGGGCGGTGTCCACCTCGCGGAACTTGGGTGCGAGCATACCCTTCATAGCGGTCTCTATCTCCTCGATAGCGTCATAGATTATTCTGTAAAGTCTGATGTCAACGCCGTCACGCTCTGCCGATTCCTTGGCAACGGGATCAGGACGCACGTTGAAGCCTACGATTATAGCGTTTGAAGCGTTGGCAAGCATTACGTCCGATTCGCTTACAGCGCCGACTGCACCGTGTATCACCTTTACGCGGACTTCGTCATTGGAGAGCTTTTCAAGCGACTGCTTTACAGCCTCCACCGAGCCCTGAACGTCTGCCTTTACGATGATAGGAAGCTCCTTCATCTCGCCCTCGCTGATCTGGCTGAACAGGTTGTCGAGAGTTACCTTGGTGTACTGGCTGAATATCTCTTCCTTTGCTTCCTGCTTTCTCTGCTCTACCAGCTCTCTTGCGAGCTTCTCGTCCTCAACGGCGTTGAACTGATCGCCGGCGCCGGGAACCTCCGCAAGACCCGTGATCTCAACAGGAGTGGAGGGACCCGCCTTGTCGATAGAGCGTCCCTTGTCGTTGGTCATGGTGCGGACACGTCCTACCGCAGTACCAGCGATGATGACGTCGCCCTTTCTCAGAGTACCCTGCTGTACCAGTACGGTGGCAACAGGGCCCTTGCCCTTGTCAAGACGCGCTTCGATAACAGCGCCCTTTGCAAGCTTGTCGGGGTTAGCCTTCAGCTCCTGAACGTCTGCTATCAGCAGTATGCTCTCCAGCAGATCCTCGATGCCCTCGCCGGTCTTTGCGGATACGGGTACGCACATAACGTCGCCGCCCCACTCCTCGACTACCAGATCGTGCTCGGTGAGCTGCTGCTTTATCCTGTCAGGGTTCGCACCCTCTTTATCCATTTTGTTGATAGCAACGATGAGCTGTACGCCCGCTGCCTTTGCGTGGTTTATAGACTCAATGGTCTGAGGCATGATACCGTCGTCCGCCGCAACTACCAGCACCGCGATGTCGGTTATGTTGGCACCTCTCGCACGCATTGAAGTGAACGCCTCGTGTCCCGGAGTATCCAGGAAGGTGATCTTGCGGTCATTGTGGTATACCTGATATGCACCGATGTGCTGGGTGATACCGCCCGCCTCGCCGTCAGCGATGTGAGCGTTTCTGATACGGTCAAGTATTGAGGTCTTGCCGTGGTCAACGTGACCCATAACTACAACTACGGGGCAGCGTTCCTTCAGGCTCTCTGGAGCGTCCTCCTCCTCGGAGATAAGTCTCTCCTCAATGGTGACGATAACTTCCTTCTCGACCTTAGCGCCCAGCTCCTCTGCTACCAGAGACGCGGTATCGAAGTCGATGACCTCGTTGAGGGACGCCATTACGCCCAGACCCATAAGCTTCTTGATGACCTGAGTAGCGGTGACCTTAAGACGTGTAGCAAGCTCGCTCACCACGATCTCGTCGGGGATGAGCACCTTGAGCTGCTGCTTTCTTGCACGCTCCAGCTCAAGACGGCGGAGCTTCTCCTGCTCGGTCTCCTTCTTGCGCGAGAACTGACCGCGCTTGTTCTGCTGCGACTTCTGGTTTATCTTCTGCTTCTTGCGGAAGGCGTCCTGCTTCTTGCCGCCGCCCTGCTTGGAGATAGCCATGTTGTCGTACTTCTCGTTGTACTTATCCAGCTCGATGTAGCTGCCGCGGGTGTCTATCGTATGATAAGAGGAAGACTGAGTAGTGCTCTCTCCGCCCGAGATAGTGTAGCCCTTCTCGTCGCCGGAGGACTTGCCCACCAGCATCTTCTTCTCGCCCTTGTCCTGCTTCTTTGCCTTCTGCTTTTCCTTCTTCTTTCTGGACTTCTCCTCGGCAGGCTTCTGCGGCTCTGCCTTTGCAGCGGGCTCTGCCGGCTTTGCAGCCTCTTCCTTCTTGGCGGGAGCCTCGGCAGCAGGCTTTTCCTCAGCCTTAGGCTCTGCCTTGACCTCCGGCTTTTCTTCCTTAGCCGCTGTCTTCTTGGCGGCGGGCTTAGCCTTTTCGGTCTTGGCGGGCTTATCTTCCCTGGCAGGCTTCTCAGCCTTTTCCTCAGCGGCAGGCTTCTCGCCCTCCGGCTTTACGTTGTTGGCAAAATAAGCGTTGAAGTTCTCCACCTGATTCTTCTGGGTGAAGTACTCAAATACATACCCTACCTCCTCGGGAGTAAGGGTAGAGGAGCTTTTCTTAGGCTCTCCTCCCAGCTCCGCAACAACGGCGATAACGTCGTTAGATGTAACATTTATGTCCTTCGCAAGCTCTGACAGCTTGTATTTATTCTTTGCTTTCATAGGCAGCCTCCTTAATCATTGTAAAAATCTTCGATGTCGGCGGAAATGTTCTCCGTGCCCTTTGCCATCGACTTGGCGAAGCCTCCGTCGGTGACTGCGAGAATACCTGTTCTCTTCCCCATAGCGACGGCTATCTGATCCATAGTCATAGACAGCTGATATACGGGAACATCGTTTCTCGCGGCGGCAAAGCGAAGCTCTTTAAGAGACTTGGGCGACAGGTCGCAAGCGGCAAATACCGCTTTAGCCTCGCCGTTGTCACAGGCGGACTTTACTATGTCCATACCCGTCTTGAGCTTTCCCGCCTTGCGGCAGATGCTTATAAGCCCTGACTTGTCGGTCTTAGCTGTGCTCATTTTCAAGCTCACGCTCCATTCCGTCGTAGATCTCGTCGCTTATGGCACAGGAGAAGGCTCTTTCGATCCGCTTCGCCCTGCGCGCCGCTTTAAGGCAATCTATGCTCCTGCATATATATGCTCCCCTGCCGGACTTTCTCCCGGTAAGATCGAGGGATATCTCACCCTCCTTAGAGCGCACGACTCTTATCATATCGCGCTTGGGTCTCATCTCATTACAGCCGAGACACAAACGCTGGGGTATTTTCTTTACCTTAGCCTGGGACATTATTCCTCACCCTCGGCAGCGGTCTCCTCTGCGGCAGCAGCTTCAACGGTCTCTGCCTCTGCTGCGGTGTCCTCGGCGGGAACTGCGATCTCCTCAGCGGCAGCCTCCTGCTCGGCAAGCTCCTTTGCCTGAACGTCAGAGATAATGTCTATCTTGAAGCCGGTAAGTCCTGCTGCAAGGCGTGCGTTCTGACCCTTGTTGCCTATAGCCAGCGAAAGCTGGTTCGAGGGAACTACCACGCGGCAGGAAGGAGTCTCCGCATCCTCGTTGATGATAACGTCCAGCACCTGTGCGGGAGCCAGCGCCATAGCGATGTACTCCGCTTTGTCCTCGCTGTAGGGGATAATGTCGATCTTCTCGCCGTTCAGCTCGTCAACTACAGCGGAGATACGGGACTTTCTCGGACCTATGCAGGCGCCGATAGCGTCAACGTTGGGATCGTTGCTGCTCACGGCAAGCTTGGAGCGCGAGCCCGCAACTCTCGAAATGCCCTTGATCTCAACAACGCCGTCCGCGATCTCGGGGACTTCCTTCTCGAAAAGTCTCTTTACCAGATCCTTGTGAGTTCTGGATATCTTTAAGGTAGGCTTCTTCTCGGGATTAGCTATGCCTACTACATATATCTTTATCATGTCGCCGGGAGTAAGTATCTCGCCGGGTATCTGCTCCTGGTGTACCAGGTACACCTCGCTCTTGTCGAAGCTCAGCACCGCATTGCCCGTTCTGCCCTCGATGCGCTCTACCTTGGCGGTCACGCACTCATAGAGCTTGTCGTTGAACTGCTCGATAAGTCTCTCACGCTCGTGGTTTTTCAGCTCGTGCTTTATCTGCTGCTTTGCGTTCTGCACCGCAACTCTTCCGAAGGTGGCGGGAGATACCTTCAGCAGGCACATACCGCCCACATAGCAGTCGGGGTCAATGGTGCGTGCTTCCTCGATATTTATTTCATTATAATCGTCCAGCGGCTCGTCGTCCACTACCTGCTTGAGTATGCCCATTTCAAGGATATTCTCCTCGGGGTTTATCTCAACTCTGATATACTCGCACTTGGGGTTGTCGCGCTTGATAGCCTTCTCGACGCCCTGCTTGATGATCTCAGCAAGAGTCTCAAGCTCAAGTCCGTTCTCCTTAGCCATATCAGCCAGCGCGTCAAAGAACATCTTATTGATCTCGGCAGGCGACGGCTCCGCAGCCTTTGTGTTTTTTCTTCTAGCCATTTTTCTCAACCATTCCTTTCTTATCTCAGCCGAACAGATCGGCGTCATCATTTAAGTTTACCGAAGAGCACTCCTTGTATTCAAAGCGCTCCGTTTCCGTGGGCTCGCCGTTCTCATCGACGGCGTATGCAAGAGCAAAGCCTTCATCATCGCAGGAAGCAAGAAGCCCGACGAAGTTTTTCTCACCGTTCCTTGCCTTGTAGAGCTTGACCCGCACCTCGTCACCGGTGCAGACCTCAAAATGCTCACGTTTTGTCAGCTTTCTGCCCAGCCCGGGGCTTCCCGCCTCAAAGATGTAATTCTGCGTGATGAAATCCTCCTCGTCAAGCAGAGTGTTGTACTCGCGGGAAAACTCCTCACAGGTATCCATGTCCACGCCCTCGTCGCGGTCAATGAATATCCTCAGGTACCACAGCGCACCCTCCTTCTCAAACCGGACGTCCCATAGGAACAGTCCCAGTCTGTCGCATAAGGGCTGTGCCAGCGAGCGTGCCTTTTCAACAGTATTCATTCCTTACTGCCAAGCCTCCTTTACAAATTCAAAGGACCGATCTTTCAATCGGTCCTTTCTGTCAAATATCTTATACATTATACCACTTTATATGAGTTTTTGCAATAGCCGGACGCCGGATTTAGCGGTTATTTTCTGAATTATTTGTAAACTAAAGTTTAATTTTGACTCTGCGGCTGATTTTTGCAGCGCGGACAACAGCTCCGTGTGACCCCTCCACCCTTTGGGCACCTCCCCTGTCCGGGGAGGCTTCACAGCCTTGGGCGCGGGTCCGGTGTCGGGGGCAAGCCCCCGCCCTACACGGATAATCCACTCCCGTTGGATAATGCGGGGGGGCGCATCTCCGTTCAGAACAGCTCGTCCAGCAGAAGATAATACCTCAGCTTCTCACGGTCAGGCTCGATACCGAGGTGATAGAACAGCCTGTCGGGGTCAAGACCGGGATACGCTCTGCCGCCGAACACGCCGTTGAAATTGTTTATGAGACTCTTATAGCACAGGGAGATGTCCCGCCACCTGTCGGCAGTTCCCCAGTCCCCCAGGTCTATGAGACCGCTTATGCCTTCCTCTCCGACAAGCACGTTAGGCAGACAGTAATCGCCGTGAGAAAAAACCGGATCGTATCCGGGCTTGTTGTCCTCCTTTTTTCGTCAAGCCCGCTTTTGCGGACTGTCAATTACATTATTACATTTTACGCGGTCAACTGCAATAGTCAAAGCGGGAAATATTTACGGCAATTCCCTGAACTTTTTGCAAACATATATTTAAGGCGCTCCCCGCCGGCTCGCAACCCCGCCGCCGCCCGACGTCTTACACCGCAAAAGCAAAGCAACATCCGTACAGAGCAGCAGATATACACAGATATTTTATTAATAAGTTTTATTATTTAAAAATATACTTTTTCGCTTGACAAAGCGTCTTTGATATGATATAATAGCATACGTGGTTGAACCACGGAATATATAGGGGTATAGCTCAGTTGGTAGAGCAGCGGTCTCCAAAACCGCGTGCCGAGGGTTCGAATCCTTCTGCCCCTGCCACCGGAA
>CACXDI010000087.1 GCA_902766335.1 uncultured Ruminococcus sp.
CACGCTTATATTGTCTACCAACGATTAGCTGAAACTACGTTAAATCGGACAGAAACGGAAAAATTTACAATCGAATCAATATAATAAAGTAGACAAATTCACGCTTTTATGATATAATCTACTATGTATAGACGATCGCGGATAAAGGAGGGAGCGCATATGTTTGGTTATGTAAAACCGTTCAAGCCGCAGCTGAGGGTGTATGAATGGGATCTGTATAACGGTCTCTACTGCGGGCTTTGCAAAAAGCTGAGAGAGGAATACGGGCTGATAAGCGCCGCGCTGCTCAGCTATGACATAGTATTTTTTGAGCTTACGGCTATCGGGCTGGGCAAGGGCGACGCCAAGGATATGAAGCTGCAAAAGCAGTTATGTCCCGTCCACCCGTTCAGGAAGCGTTTATGTATACAATATCGCGGAGACGCGGAAGACCGTGCGGCGGCAGTCCAGGTGATACTCTCCTTACACAAGTTGCTGGACGACATCTATGACGGCACCTTCATTCAGAGGATAAGGGCGGCTGCCCTGCTGCCCTTTATGATAATACCCTATACAAAGGCTTCCGAGAAGTACAAAAAGACCGCCCAGGCGGTAAGCGACGCCATGAAAATGCAGCGTCAGACCGAGCGGGACCGTGTACGCTCGATAGACCGCGCCGCCGAGCCTACCGCCGCCATGACAGCCGCGGTATTCAGAGAGCTCGGTGGCTGCGATCCTGACCTCAGGAGCGAACTGAGCGAAATGGGGTATATGCTGGGGCGGTACATATATCTCTGCGACGCGCTGGACGATCTCCCCGACGACAGGCGTTCAGGGAGATACAATCCGCTGGCTTTCCACAAGCACGCCCGAGAGCTGGCAAAAAACACCGTATACCTGACGCTGGGCAGACTCAGCGAGATATACTCAAAGCTTGATCTGGGAGAGATACGGAGCATTACCGACAACATCGTATACTTAGGGCTTAAATATACCTTTGACAGTATAGACGGCCCGGCGACAGTATTCAGGTGCAGCAGAAGACAAAAGCAGGGAAAGGAATAATACAGCATATGACTACAGACCCATACAGAGTTCTGGGCGTTTCTCCCACAGCCAATGATACGGAGATAAAGGAAGCATATAAAAAACTGGTAAAAAAATATCATCCCGACCGCTTTCAGGACGAGGATATGAAAGAGCTCGCCACCGAAAAAATGTCTGATATTAATACCGCCTACGACAGGATAACTGAGGACAGGCGCAAGGGCATAGGTGCTTACGGAGCTTCCGGATACAGGAGCGATTTCCGGAGGCAGTCGGCTCCCCGTCGGGAACAGAGCAGGTATTCCGGCGGAAGTCAGTACGGATATGCGGAATACAACAATTACAATGACCCGAGATATGCGAATGTCAACATCGACTACGCGGGTGTACGCGAAATGATAAATGCCGGCAGGCTTTACGAGGCGGACAATATACTCAACAGCGTGAGCGAAAATTCAAGAAGCGCGGAATGGTATTATCTTAAAGGCGTGATCTATCAGCGGCGCGGCTGGCTCAACGACGCATACAAGTACGTGGCGCAGGCTACCAGAATGTCGGGCAACCCGGAGTACCTTGCAGCTTTGCAGGAAATGAACAAACAGCGCTCCGGCTACATGACCGGCAACGCCTCACCTGCCACAGACAATTCCAGCTTTGCAGATATCATGTGTACCCTATGTCTGCTGGACGCCTGCTGCGACTGCGGTAACTGCACATGAAGCTGAAGGATATAAAAGATATAGATGTGTGCTCGCCCGAAAGCAAGCCCTCGACTGCATTTTGCGTGGCGCTTGGCGGGATAATAAGCGCGATCGTCCTGCTGATGATGTTCTGCTCGACTATATTCCCCGCCTTTGACATGGCGATACCCACCTTTGCGGGATTCCTTATGGTGGTCATAATAATCGAAGCGGGAACGAAGTGGGCTGTGACAGCATACTTTGCCTGCGCGGCGCTGAGCATTCTCATGACGCCGGATTACGAAGCGGTGCTGCTGTTCATACTGTTTATGGGATATTACCCCATACTGTTCGTATACATAAAAAAGCTAAAGCCCTTCCTGCTGCGCATGGCGGTAAAGCTGCTCATATTCAACGCGGCGATAGTGGTATACGCGATGTTCTTCAAATTCATATTCACCTCCGTAGACCTTTTTGAAGGCATGGAGAACTTCGGGGATATGGCTGCGCCCGCGCTCCTGGTGCTGGCGAATGTGTTCTTTATCGTATATGACAATCTTCTGGGTATGCTCATCGCCATGTACTCAAAATGGTTCAGAAAGAAGATACTAAAAAGGCGCAAGACATAGAAACAGCGCAGACACAAAACGAAAGAAAGAAAGCAAATGAAAAACAAGAAACTAAAACACCTAATGACTCCCGACAGCGAGCTCTCGCCGGAGCAGCTGAAACACCGCAAAAAGCGGCAGAAGACCGTCCGTATCATCAGCATGATCGTGCTGATACTCGCTATAGCGGGGCTGACGTATATGCTCATGCCGCTGTTTGAAGGCTTCGGGCAGGAGGGCTGGAACGAGAAAGTCCGGGAAAGGATCGACAGCTACGGCACGGTAAGCGGCATCTTTATATTCTTAGGGATACAGGCTTTGCAGGTGCCTGTGGCTATAGTCCCCGCCATACAGATAGTGGGCGGAGTGCTTTACGGCTGGTTCTTCGGAACGGTGCTTTCTTATCTGGGCATCGTCATTGGGACGCTTGCGGTGTGGGGCATGGTCAAATGGATAGGCACGCCGATAGTAGAAGCATTCTTTACCGAGAAGAGCCTTCGGAAATTCAAGTTCCTTGAGGACGAGCGCCGGCTGGTCATCATACTGATGATCCTCGAGCTCATGCCGGGGATACCGAAAGATCTGATAGCGTATCTGGTGCCGCTGACGAAGATAAAGCCGAAAAGCTTTTTTCTATATGTCCTGCCCTTACGGATACCGTCTATCCTGCTGACGACAGCCTTCGGCAACAGCATAACCCGGGGCGACTACATGATGTCGGTGATATTCAGCGCCGTGATGCTGGCGACAGCCGCAGCGGGT
This sequence comes from uncultured Ruminococcus sp., assembly GCA_902766335.1. Lineage (GTDB taxonomy): Bacteria > Bacillota > Clostridia > Oscillospirales > Ruminococcaceae > YE71. The sequence continues at coordinate 3,077 of CACXDI010000087.1, forward strand.
CTGATCTTCAAGGACAAGCTGCTGTCTGCACTCAACAAACGCAGAGAAAACAGAAAACAGCATAAATTCAACAAAGAAAATTAAACGCTTTTGTAAAAACATACAAAAGCAAGAAAAATTCGCAAAAAGGGTTGACAACAAGTCACTGTTATGGTATAATATATTTCGTCGGTTGAGGCTTGACAGACCGACGTATATGCGGGTGTAGTTCAATGGTAGAACTCCAGCCTTCCAAGCTGGCCACGTGAGTTCGATTCTCATCACCCGCTCTTTATATGTAAGGACACTGTTCTTACTTTATATATGGTGGGTATAGCGTAGCTGGTTAACGCGTCAGTTTGTGGCACTGAAGACCGAGAGTTCGAATCTCTCTACCCACCCTTTGCACTGTTAGCTCAGCTGGATAGAGCAACTGCCTTCTAAGCAGTAGGCCCGGGGTTCGAGTCCCTGACAGTGCGGTATATATTTAAGTTCCTCTGGTATGGTTTTTATCAGAGGTTTTTTTCTTAAAGGGCGCTTCTTTTTATACAGTTATAATAAACTACAATTTTTATCATTTTTATAATTATACACAAATTTTTCAAAAAGCCTTGATTAATATACATTTGTATGATATAATTATTGATAGCTTGTATAATGGGTATGGTATATATGACCGGGGGGGTAAAGCTAAATGCTGTTTAAGATAGCAGTTGTCGATGACGATATTTCAAATCTGAAAACTGTTGAAAGAATACTCACATCTAACGGATATAAAGTTACCTGCTTGACTTCGGGAGAGGAGATTTTGAGTTTCGTCGAAACAAACAAGGTCGATCTTATCCTGCTTGACGTCCATATGATCGGTATGGACGGATTTGAGACTATCAAGGAACTCAGAATGGTAAGATACGGACGCGATGTACCGGTTATCTTCCTGACTGCTGACGACGACATAGAGACCGAGACAAAAGCGCTTACGGTGGGGGCTATGGATTTTGTCACAAAGCCCGTGATCGACAATGTACTTCTCCTGAGAGTAAGGAACACGCTGGAGCTTATCCGTCTGCAAAGCAACTTGAAAACAGAGGTAAGAAGAAAGACCAACGAGGTCTTTCAGGAGCATGAAAAATACAAGAGACTGTCGATACAGGTAGTCCAGACCCTTGCGGGTACTATAGACGCCAAGGACAACTACACCAGAGGTCATTCCTCAAGAGTCGCAAAATATTCCATGGAGATAGCAAGGCGGTACGGGTATACTCCCAAGGAGCAGGAGGAGATCTACATGATGGGTCTGCTCCACGATGTGGGCAAGATCGGTATCCCGGACGCGGTCATCAACAAGCCTTCAAGGCTTACAAATGACGAATTTGATCTGATAAAAAAGCACCCGGTAGTGGGCTTTGATATACTCAAGAACATCTCCGAGCTTCCGAAGCTTGCTGTCGGTGCGAGATGGCACCACGAAAGATATGACGGCTCCGGCTATCCCGACGGACTTGCAGGAAATGATATACCCGAGGAAGCGCGGATAATCACTGTTGCCGACGCTTATGACGCTATGTCGTCCAACAGAAGCTACCATGACATATTTGCTCAGCAGTACATCAAGCGCGAGCTTGAGCAGGGCAAGAACACACAGTTTGACCCGGTGTTCGCTGATATCATGCTGAAAATGATCGATGAAGACAAGGAATACCGTATGCGTGAGCATACTGAATCGGAGCACATTGACAACGAAACGAATCAGATACAGCATATAGAAAAGCTGAGAAATGACAACAAGTTCAGCTTTCTGCAAATGCTCGAGACCGGCGGCATAGACACCGCTGTGGGGCTTAAATACTGCATGAATGACGTGGAATTCTATCTTGAGATGCTCAATGACTTCAGCACTAATTCGGGAGACAGAAAGAATAATCTCTGCTCCTGCTTTGAGAGCAAGGACTGGGATAAATACAGGATATACGTACATTCTCTGAAGAGCGCTTCAAAGACCATAGGCGCGGTTTCCCTGTCGAATCAGGCTAAGCACCTTGAGGACGCTGCCAAACATTCTGAGGAAGAATACATCCTTAAAAAGCACGATGACCTTATCGCTTCGCTCAACGGCATAGTGGGCGGAATACTTATGGCTACTGCGACATACAATAATAAATAAACTCAAACTTAAAGCGGACTTTATGTCCGCTTTTTATACTAATCCCTAAAAGGTTAGTCTGCTGTTCTTTTAGGGATTAGTATTATATAGCATAAATCAACAAATCGGCATATACCGATTTAGTGATAGTTAACAGAAAATATATAATTCACTTTACTTTTCATACATTTTGTGATACAATTTATTTGTGCGATTTAAAGCTTTTATGCTTTTATATGATAAATCGCAATCATAAAATCAAGAGGAGAAAGTTTAAAATGCCGATAACCGAATTTTTGGAAAATAATGCAAAAAACACCCCCGACAAGATCGCTCTGGTGGAGCTTAACCCGGAGATAAGAGAAAAGCGCCGTGTTACATGGAAGGAATACGAGCTTATCGAATCCAACCCCGAGCAGCCCTACAGACGCGAGATCACATGGCAGGTCTTTGACGAGAAGGCTAACCGCTTCGCTAACCTGCTCATATCACGCGGGATAAAGAAAAACGACAAGGTGGGCATACTGCTGATGAACTGCCTTGAGTGGCTGCCGATATACTTCGGCGTGCTGAAGGCGGGTGCGCTTGCGGTACCGCTGAACTTCAGATACACCGCCGATGAGATAAAGTACTGCGTGGAGCTTGCGGAATGTGACGTGCTGGTCTTCGGGCAGGCTTTCATCGGCAGAGTCGAGGAGATAGTAGACGATCTCAGCCAAAACAGATGGCTGCTTTATGTGGGCGAGGGCTGTCCTTCCTTTGCGGAGCATTATGACAGGCTCACCGCCAACTGCTCCAGCGTGGCTCCCGGGATAAAGCTTACCGACGATGACTATGCAGCGATATATTTCTCTTCCGGAACAACCGGATTCCCCAAGGCGATACTTCACAAGCACCAGAGCCTTACCCACTCGGCAAGAGTCGAGCAGGCGCATCACGGTCAGACTCCCGACGATGTGTTCCTCTGCATACCGCCTCTCTATCATACAGGCGCCAAGATGCACTGGTTCGGGAGCCTTATCTCCGGCGGCAAGGCTGTTATACTCAAGGGCGTAAAGCCGGAATTTATCATCGACGCCGTTTCCCGCGAGCACTGCACCATAGTATGGCTGCTGGTGCCCTGGGCTCAGGATATACTGGACGCTGTGGACAGAGGCGATCTGGATCTGAGCAAGTACGAGCTTGACCAGTGGAGGCTCATGCACATAGGCGCTCAGCCTGTTCCGCCCTCTCTGATCTCACGCTGGAAGAAGCTGTTCCCTCACCACCAGTATGACACCAACTACGGACTCAGCGAGTCGATAGGGCCCGGCTGCGTTCATCTGGGAGTCGAGAATATCCACAAGGTCGGCGCTATCGGCAAGGCAGGCTTTGGCTGGGAGGTCAAGATCTGCGACGAGAACGGCGAGACCGTCAAGCGCGGCGAAGTCGGTGAGCTATGCGTAAAGGGTCCCGGCGTCATGACCTGCTACTACCGCGACAAGAAGGCTACCGAAGAGGTGCTCAAGGACGGCTGGCTGTTTACAGGCGACATGGCACAGGAGGACGAGGACGGCTTCATCTTCCTGGTAGACCGCAAGAAGGACGTTATCATCAGCGGCGGCGAGAATATCTATCCGGTACAGATAGAGGACTTCCTGAGATCGCACCCCGCTATCAAGGACGTGGCTGTTATCGGACTTCCCGACAAGCGTCTGGGCGAGATCGCGGCGGCGATAATCTCCATAAAGGAGGGCGCCGAGTGTACTGAGGAGCAGATCAACGAGTTCTGCCACAAGCTCCCCCGCTACAAGAGACCTCACAAGATAATCTTCGCCGACGTTCCCCGTAATCCCACCGGCAAGATAGAAAAGTCGAAGCTCCGCAAGATCTACTGCGGCGAGAGCGTTGTTGCTACTCAGAACAAATCGTAAATCAAAACCACCACTAAAGTGGTGGTTTGCACTGGCCCTAAAAGGGCCTAATACTGGCGAGCCCCCTACAAAAAGGGGGCTCCGA
>CACXDI010000088.1 GCA_902766335.1 uncultured Ruminococcus sp.
TGCCGAATCATTAAACTCAGCACCGCTTCAAATCACACATCAAGCAGATCTTATTTGATTTTTGTTTTCTACCAACCATCTACCAAGTGTTTTCCTGAAAATGGTATTTTTCTACCATTTTTCTACCAAAACCATGAAAATTTGCATTTTTTCGAGACAGTTGAAAATAAAGAATTTTGTTCCGTCAATGCCCTCAAACGCCCATAAATCAAGGGTAAAAACGACCATCGTTTGCCGCAGTATGCGCTGTATTGCCAAGTCTGTCGAAAGACTTAAAATCCCTCGGTAGAAATACCGTACCGGTTCAAGTCCGGTTGGCGGCAGATCAAGACCGTGTGTCCGAGGGGATATGCGGTCTTTTTTGTGTAAAGTGTCTGAAAAAAATCCCTCTTTTGCGGGAACCCGGTTATGCAATTTTACCGCGCAAAAAAATGCGGCACAAGATGTTGTGCCGGGGAAATGTGATAAATACATGAAAAAGTGGTTACAAAATCGCCGGTAAATATTTTTGTAAGAAAATCTGTAAAATTTGCACAAAAAAGCCGGTTTTTATACAAAAGGGAAGAAAAACGGACGCATTAAATTACGAAAAAGTTACAATAATAACAAAAGAATGTCAAGAGTCCATATGCTTACCCAGAAAAAATTACACCTGGGTTACACAAATAATAAAAAATGATACCATTTTTAGAAAATCAAAAAATAGACTTGATTTTTCATTTAGGATGTGATAGAATAGTAGAGGTATTTGATCATGGGATAGTAACACGATGAAAACCTATGCATATTCTTACCCTGTTTTTTCAACTTATATACGGTGAAAGCGCGGGGATACTAAATACAGCCGGACGCTTTTTCGCGGGTGTGCGGCGATCACCGTAAACGATTTCGGTGAAAAAAATCAAGGGATGTGACGACGACTTGGAAAAGTTTGTTATACACGGCGGCAAGCCTCTGAAGGGCGTGGTAACGATAAGCGGCGCGAAGAACGCGGCTGTTGCTATCGTTGCGGCTACCCTGCTCTGCGACGAACCCGTTGTGCTGGAGAATTGTCCTCAGATAAGTGATATCACCTTCTGCCTGAAGATACTCTCTTCTATGGGTGCTGAGGTGGTCTCGCTCAATAACAATAAAGTAAGGATAGACCCCCGCGGGATCATCAATCCCAAGGTACCCTATGACATGGCTACCAAGATGCGTGCTTCCAGTTACTTCCTGGGTGCGCTTCTCGGCAGATTCCACGAGGCTCACGTAGCGCTCCCCGGCGGCTGTGACCTGGGCGACAGACCTATCGATCAGCACCTGAAGGCATTCACATCTCTGGGCGCTGACAATTACGTTGAGGCAGGAGAGGTACACCTCAGCGCTGATATGCTGGTAGGCTCTCTCATTTATTTTGACATCATAAGCGTCGGTGCTACCATAAACGCTATGCTTGCTTCGGCTAAGGCTGACGGGTATACCGTTATAGAGAACGCCGCTAAGGAGCCCCACGTCGTTGACGTTGCGAACTTCCTTAATTCCATGGGCGCCAACATCATGGGCGCCGGCACCGATACCATTAAGATACACGGCGTAAAGTATCTTCACGGGGTGGAGTATTCCATTATCCCCGATCAGATCGAGGCAGGCACCTACATGGTAGCTACTGCCGCTACACGGGGCGACGTACTTATCAAGAACGTTATCCCCAAGCATCTTGAGTCTATTACAGCTGCACTTCGCCGCATAGGCGTTGGCATTGAGGAATTTGACGAGGCTGTACGCATCTACGACAAGGGCGAGCTGAATAAGATAAACATAAAGACAATGCCTCATCCCGGTTTCCCCACCGATATGCAGCCCCAGGTATCTACTCTGCTGACCTTGGCGCACGGCGCAAGTGTTGTCACCGACGACATCTTTACCAACCGTTTCCGCTATGTCAATGAGCTGAGAAGAATGGGCGCGGACATCGTGGTGAACGGCAAGGCTGTCATCATCAACGGTGTTGACAGGCTGAAAGGCGCTATCGTTATGGCTCCTGACCTGAGAGCCGGTGCGGCGCTGGTGATAGCAGGTCTTGCGGCTGACGGTGAGACTACTATCGGCGATATCCACTACATCGAGCGCGGCTACGAGGGCATAGAGAAGAAGCTCCGCGGTCTGGGCGCCGACATCGTGAAGGTGGAAGAGAATAAGTATTCTCAGTCCGGGTCCGAGAGGAACGCCTGAACCTCTGATACAGACCGCAGCTTTTCCGCTGCGTTAAATGGAGAAAATTAGATAAAGAAAGGGAGCTGTTGCGTGTGCAACAGCTCCCTTTCTTTGGGTATGATATATGACTTGAAGTAGAGTGCTTGGTTATACTAATCCCTAAAAGGTTAGTATTAAACGGCAGTGTTATCGTTATTGTCCTCGCCGGGTCTTGCGGGACGGTCTCCGCCGGGGAATCCGCCTCCGTTGCCACCGTCGGGCATTTGTCCGTCGCCGCCGCGGAAGCCTCCGCGTCCGCCGCCCATGCCCATGCCGGTGCTGTTGCTGGTGACTACCGAGCTTACGGTCACTTCCTCAGAGGTGTCGCCGGCGGTCACGGTGTAGGTACCTTCCTTCAGGTCTGCACAGCTGAATAACACCGACTGGTAGGTCTTTTCGGGGGTGAAGCTCATTATCACGTTTCCGTCGGAATCGGTGACGGTGAACTCGCTGCCCGCCGCCGCCGCGGAGTCGAAGTTGTGCAGCACGCTGTACTGAGTCGAGGTCTCGCCGAAGCCTACCTCCATGCCCACCGAGCCTGCGGCTATTACAGTGCCGCCGGATATCTCAATGGTGCAGCCCTGATCGCCGTAGTCGAGAGCGCCGTTGCCGCCGTTGGTGGGGCCGCTTACATAAACGGTGCCGCCGGTGATGTAGAGGTTGCCGTTTGAATCTATGCCGTCGCCGTCAGCGTTGACGTTCACGGTGCCGCCTGATATAGTGAGGCTTATGCTTGGATCGCCCTGCGTGAAGCCGCCCCGCTGATCGTTGCCCGAGTCGCTGCCGCCTGCGGCGTTGAAGCCGTCATCGGAAGCGGTGACGTTTACCGTGTCGCCCGAAACGGTGATGTTGTTGCCTTCAATGCCCTCGTTGCTCTTGAGGATGTTTATCTCGCCGCCCTCTATGCTGAGGTCGCCGTCGGAATGTATGCCGTCATCGCCGGCGGTGAGGTCAAGCTTGCCGCCGCCTATCGCCGCGCCGTCCTTAGCCTGTATGGTATCCTTGACCGCCGTCACGGTGATATTTCCGCCGGTCACGATAAGGCTGTCCTTGGTCACTATGCCGTGCTGGTAGTTTCCGTTCACGGTAAGGCTGCCTTCGCCGTTTATAGTGAGGTCTGCGCGGGAGAAGAGTGCCGCGTCGGTGTTGTCATCGTCGCCTTCGAGAGTATAGCTGCTGCCGTCTGAGAGGGTGTTCTCTGTGCCCTCGTTGAGGGTGATCGTGACCTTCTCAGCCTTGTCTATGAATAGCGCCGCGTGGCTGTCATTGGTGACGGTGACGCCGTTCAGCACCAGCTTTACCTCGCTGCCCTTCGCCTTGACGTATATCTGACCGTTCAGCTCGCCGGTGAGGACATAGGTGCCGCCCTCGGTGACAGAGAGCCTGCCGTCGGAGTATTCCGCGCCCTCGCCCTCGATATCCGCGCCGTCGCCGGTGAGAGTGATATTCACCGAGTCGCTCTCTGAGTAGCCAACGTCCTTATCGGCGGCGGATATCTCGGGAGCCGATGAAGCCGAGGTGTTTACTGCCGTCACCGCCGATGTCGCTGCCGACTTGTCGGCTGTGGTGTCATTTGAGCTGTTCACGTTAGTCGCTGCGGTACATCCCGCAAGACCTGCCGCCATTAAAGCCGCCGTTGCTGCGCTTAATATCTTTATCTTTTTTGTCATAGTCGTTGACCCCTTTCTTTGTACGTGTTGTCGCTCCGTACCGCCGCCCGCGGGCTTAGCTTTTTTCTCTCTTGCCGCGGCGCAGGTCAGTACTGTTCTTTCGTTTTGTGACCTCTGGCGTGGTCTTTATTGTCTGCTTCTGTTATAATCTCTCTAAATTAGCCACCGGTCTGCCGCAGGATATTTCCAGGTTGCCGTTGCGCTCTCTCAGTTCGTCCAGCATTTTCTTTTCGTTTGCCGGGTCTTTCATGGTTATGGTGTAGGTCAGCTTGAAGAGGCTGCCCATGTTGGTGGTCTTTACCTCATCCAGCTTGAAGCTTGCGGTGTACTTGCCCAGCACCTCGTCAAAGGCTCTGTCGTAGTCGAGGGATTCGGGTACGGTGATCTTCAGCGTCTTTTCGCTGCCGGACTCGCCGTTCATTCCCAGGGCTCCGTATACCAGGCTCACACCGCATATCACCAGCGTGAAGATCGCCGCCACCATAAGGTGCTGAGTGCCGCAGGCGAGTCCTGCCGCCATGGCGAGGAATATTGCGGTTATCTCCTTGGCGCTGCCGGGTGCGGAGCGGAACCTTACCAGTCCGAAGGCGCCCATTACCGCAACGCCTGTGCCCACGTCGCCGTTTACCAGCATTATCACCATTTGTACGATAGCGGGGAGCAGAGCAAGCGTCAGCTTGAAGCTTCGGGAGCTTTTCTCCCCCCGTGAGAACACCAGCGCTATCACCAGACCCAGTATCAGCGAGCAGACGGTGCAGAGCATGAGCGCCGTCATCGAGATGTCTCCCGCCGAGAATGTGAACAGGTCTGATGTCGTGCCGGTTGAGGCTGTCGATGTGTCCGCTAGTGCGGTAAAGTAATTAAGTATGTTCATTTCAGTCGTCCCTTTCTGTATTTCTTCACTTTGTGCTGTCGTATATCATCTAAAATCTGTTTGTCTGTCGAATTCAGATGGCTTGCAGGAAAGGACGTGTGCCGTCCTTTTGGTCGCCGCCGTTCAGCTTGCCCTCAAGCATGAGCGTGGTGTAGGCTCTGCCGTATTTCGAGAAGCTTGCCGGGTATATCTCAAGCTCACCCAGCAGCCTTGACAGCCACAGCGGCATAGCGCCGGGTATCTTTATCTCCATGAGCCGCTGACCGCTTTTCAGCAGCGTCCTGCCGTACACGCCGCAGCTGAGGTCTAAGTCGTAGCCGCGGTAGGTAACTTCGTCATCGAAGGTCACGCGGAGATCCTTGTCCTCCTTGCCGTAGTAGGAGTAGCGGTGGTAGGTTATGAGCATTCTCGGCTTCAGCTCCGGGTAGAAGCTGAAAGCGTATCTCAGTTCCTTTTCTATCTGCGGGTTGTTCGGTTCTGTCTGCCCGCCCGATGTGAAGGTATCCACCTCTGACAGCGGCATGAAGGTGCGTCTTTTGTAGACCACTCCCTTGTACTTGCGCTTGTACTCCAAGAACACGGTGCTGTCGGCGTCCGGTACTCCGTAGCTGCGGAGCCTTATCTTTTCCTTGAACACCGGCTTTTCCATAGACGTCCGTATCAGGCGGTAGTCGGGGGTGTCATAGTAAAGGCTCATGATATTGCTCTCGAAGTACTTATCCTTGTTCATGTATTTTTCAAGCTCTTTTACAAGCTTTTCATACTGATGTCTTTCAAGCAGGTATTTCTTTTCGGTACGCTTGAAGGTCTCCTGTGCTTTCATGATGCTCACCTCTTTCGCAGGTCTTTTGTGTTTCTTTCTGTATCTAATTATAACGGCTCTAGCTTAAATTTTCCTTAATTTTTACTTAAAGTTAAGCTTAAAGATCAATTTTGTAGATTTGCACAATATTCTTTATATGTTTTAGCTTTGTTGCACAAGCTTGACAATTTGTCTATTGACATAGGCGGACATTTGCTTTATAATAAGTAGTATAATAGGGGGAATGTACCGAAATATTTCCGAAAACGGAGGCGATAACTTAATGTCTGACCAGAAATACGATTGTCTAAAGCTTGAAAACCAACTATGCTTCCCGCTTTACGTCGCCGCACGAAAAGTTACTTCCAAATACCGCCTGTTCCTCAAGGAGATAGATCTTACCTACACGCAGTATATCACCATGATGGTGCTGTGGAACGAGGGTGAGATGAACGTCAAGGAGCTGGGTGAAAGGCTGTTTCTCGACAGCGGCACCCTTACGCCTGTGCTCAAAAGCCTGGAGCATAAGGGGTACATCACCCGCACCAGGAGCCTCTCGGACGAGCGCGTGCTGAATGTCGCCCTTACTGAGGAAGGTGTGGCGCTGAAGGAGCGCGCTACGTCAGTTCCGCCCCGCATGAAGAAATGCATTACTCTCAGCGAAGAAGAGGGCGAACAGCTAAGACGCCTGATCTGCAGGGTGATCGGCTGCTTGTGATAAGTTTGACAAAAAACAGACGGCAATTTTTACGTTGCCGTCTATTTACTTTTTTGCGGAAATGCTGTATAATTGTAATAGTATCGCAATTACAGGAGGAATGAGATATGTCAATGATAAAAAGGCTCGCCTCGGCTCTGATCGCCGGAGCTATGGCGGTGAGCATGACTGCGGCGGCGGGAGCCTACACCCCCTCTGCAATTACCGCTCACGCTGAGGAGATAACCGGAGTGGGCGCTGTGCCCGCAAAGGTCACCGGTCTGAAAGCCACGGCAAGGGCTACCTCTGTGACCCTCAAATGGAGCAATGTCAAGGGCGCTTCCGGCTACAAGATATACCGCTGTGATTCCGGCAAGTGGAAGGGTATCAAGAACATAAAGTCGGGCAGCACCGTCAAGTTCAACAGCAACGGTCTGAAAAAGAACACGAAATACAAGTTCCGCGTCAAGGCTTACAACAGCTCCGGCGTGGGCAAGGCGGCGGGTATCAACGTAAAGACCAAAAAGTCCACCACCCCCGTTGCCGAGAACGGCAGGCTCAAGGTAAAGGGCGCTAACATCGTCAACCAGTACGGCGCAAAGTTCCAGATCCGCGGAATGTCCACCCACGGTATCATGTGGGAGAGCTTCGGTGATATACTCTCCAAGTCCTCGCTCAAGGTGCTCCGCGACGACTGGGGCGTGAACACCATACGCATAGCTATGTACACCGAGGAGTGGGGCGGCTACACCACCGATCCTACCTACGCCAAGCAGGCTAAGGAAAAGGTGATAAACGGCGTGGCAAACGCCAAGAGCCTGGGAATGTACGTCATCATCGACTGGCACATATTAAAGGACAACGATCCAAATATGCACACCGACGAGGCTGTGGAGTTCTTCAAGGAGATGTCAAAGAAGTACAAGGGCTGCAACAACGTGCTGTACGAGATCTGCAACGAGCCTAACGGCGGCGTGGGCTGGTCTTCCATAAAGCCCTACGCTCAGAAGGTCACCAAGGCTATCCGCTCCAATGACAAGAAGGGCATTATAATAGTAGGCACCGGTACCTGGAGCCAGGATATCCAGGAGCCGCTCAAAGACCGTCTTTCCGACAAGAACACGGTATACACCCTGCATTTCTATGCCAACACCCACACCGACTGGCTCCGTGACCGCTTCAAGGACTGCTATGACAAGGGTCTGCCGATACTGGTAAGCGAGTTCGGCACCTGTGACGCCTCCGGCAACGGCGGCTTCAACAAGGCTCAGACCAAGAAGTGGCTCAAGCTGCTAGACTCCAAGAAGGTAGGCTACGTCAACTGGTCTGCCGCCAACAAGGACGAGACCGCTTCGGCGTTCAAGCCGGGCACCGATCTTTCAAAGATCAAGAAGGGCACATCTCAGCTCACCGACAGCGGAAAGCTGATCAGAAGCTGGTACAGAAAGTTCAAATAAGCTTCTTGATATAAAGATATGAAACCACACCTCTCCGGCTGAACGACTTTGCCGGCAGAGCAGAGGCAAAGCCGCTTTCCGGGCGGCTTTGTGCTGTTTTTGCTGTATTTTCGGGGGGGTGCAACGACATTTAACAGGATTGTCAGCCCCCGTTGACAGATTTCCAGCGCGGGTTGGTAGACTATTTCCGGCAAAAATGGTATCATTGATCCATAAGGTGAAGCACAGAGGGCTTCACAAATCTCAAGGAGGGATCGATCATGGATACCATCGCTGTAAAAAGATCTGTACGGCCGGGAAAGGTCAGGGGGTTCTTTAAGAACGTCTCACCATTCAATACAAGAACGGATATGCCGAAGCCGCTGTTCGTTATCAAGAAGCTGCTGGGCTACCTCATCGCCAATATGGGCAGCATGATAATCGGCACCGCCCTTATCGTGTTGGTGCACTATCCTCTGGGGGTGGATCCGCTGAAAGGGGAGTGCTTCGAGGGCTACCTGGGGCAGCTCTTCACCATGCTCAACTACTGCCTGCCCTGCCTGCTGATCCTGCTCTACTGGCGTGTATTTGAAAAGAAAAAGCTTTCGGAGATGTATGTCAAAAAGGGATTCGGCCGCTATCTTGCAGGCTGCATTGTGGGGGTGGCGCTGATATTTACCTGCGTCGGCGCAGTAACCCTCACCGGAGCTGTTAATATAAACGGCCTTGCAGCACACCCCGACTACCTCGCCATAGCTCTCAGCGGCGGTATGTATCTGTTCCAGAGCGCAATGGAAGAGCTGCTTTGCAGAGGTGTAGCATTTTCAAGCTTGAAGGATAAGCTGGGCGTTCCCGCGGCTTTCGGGGTAAGTACTGCATTCTTCCTGGTACCCCATTTGTCTTCTATGCAGGGGGCAGGGGCAGCATCGGCAGTAGCTGTAGTGAACTCGGTGCTGATCTCAGCCATTTTCCTGCTCATCATGCTTGTGACCGACAGCATCTGGGCAGCCTGCGGCGCACACTTTATCTGGAACTTTTTCTTAAACAATTTCTTCGGTCTTACCGTCAGCGGCGCAATCTCCGACTCTCCCGCTATACTCAGCTGTAAGACCGTCGGCAGGAACATACTCAACGGCAGCAGCTTCGGCATCGAAGCAAGCATACTGACTACGGTATTCTACCTGGCATGTGCAGCCATCCTGTTCACCATCTACCGCAGAAAGACCGCAAAGGAAAGGAACTGATCATGGACTTCAACAATAAATTATACGAACTTCACAAGCAGAAAGGCTTCTCACAGGAGGAGCTGGCAAACCGTCTGAACGTCTCCCGGCAGACGGTGTCTAAGTGGGAGGTGGGAGTATCCCCAAGTTAAGGACATCTACAAAAACAACGTAATTCCGCACTTTTACAATATTCTGTATCTATTAATATAAAGAAAGGGATGCCAACAATGGACTTTAACAATAAACTTTACGAGCTAAGAAAGCAAAAAGGTCTGTCGCAGGAAGAACTTGCCAACAGACTTAATGTTTCAAGGCAGACGATTTCAAAATGGGAAATCGGCGATTCGGCACCAGACCTTGAGAAGCTGGTAGCAATCAGCGACCTCTTCGGCATTTCTCTTGATGAGCTGGTGCACGGTGAGGCTCCGGCTCCGGAGCCTGCACCCGCCGTTCCGCCCCAGACTGCCGGAGCAGCGATATACTCAGACATCAAGGAAAATATCGTCACCGAGGAGAATAAGGCAAAAGCCAAGAAGGGCTTAAAGATCGCCGCTATCATCGCGGGGGTGATTTTTCTTGTTGACTTTCTTAGCTTTGCGATATATATTGCTGTCAATGGTTTTCCGAAATAAAAGATAAATGGTTAAGCTCAGATGCTTTTCTTTGAACCGCCTCATTTTGTGCTGTAATCACAAAATGAGGCGGTTTATTTTAAGAGAGTGCTGTTTTTTCGTTTGATATGATCAAGATCACCTTTTAGTCCCCAAACATCACGCTGGTCTTTAAATACCGGATCATATGCTATAACCAAAAGATCTTTTATTTCTTCTATTAAACTAATCTCTTTATTATTTTGTAAATAATTGCTTGTATTTTTTATGTTTATAAAAGAAGAAAAACAAATAAAAATCAAAACGGCTGTACCAAGCCATGAGGTACAGCCGTTTTTCATATATCCGTCTTGTTATTTTCTTTCTTTGATGATACTCTTACTGCAA
>CACXDI010000089.1 GCA_902766335.1 uncultured Ruminococcus sp.
CCTCCCCGGCTCGGGGAGATCTCGCCCGGCTAGGAAACTTTGTGTGAGTATGACTGCATAAACTTCGTTTATGCTAAAAATATGCAAATTTATGACGTGCAAAGGCGTTAGCCGGTGGTTGTGCGGTGTTGCCTTAAGTATAAAAAAGCCAGACCCGTTACAGTCTGGCTTGGATCATCATTTCTCGATGTACTTATCCAGTATCCCGCAGAAATCAAAGGTGCGGAAGTAATCGGAGGGAGTCTCTGCGCGGCGGATCATCTGAACGGAGCCGTCCTCACGGAGCAGCAGCTCGGCGTGGCGAAGTCTGCCGTTGTAATTGTAGCCCATGGAATAGCCGTGAGCGCCGCTGTCATGGATCACCAGGATATCGCCGGTGTCGATCTCGGGGAGCATACGGTCTATCGCGAACTTGTCGTTGTTCTCGCAGAGTGAGCCGGTAACATCGTACTTGTGATCGCAGGGAGCGTTCTCCTTGCCCAGCACGGTTATGTGATGATAAGCACCGTACATCGCGGGACGCATAAGATCGCAGGCGGTGGCGTCAACGCCCACATACTCCTTGTAGATGTGCTTGTGGTGTATGCACTTGGTCACAAGATGACCGTAGGGAGCCAGCATATATCTGCCCAGCTCGGTGAATATGGAGATATCGCCCATGCCGGCAGGAACGAGCACTTCATCGAAAGCCTTATGTACGCCCTCGCCGATAGCGAAGATATCGTTGGGCTCCTTGTCGGGAGTATAGGGAACGCCTACGCCGCCCGAAAGATTGATGAACTTGATATCGGCGCCGGTCTTTTCCTTCAGCTCTACAGCAAGCTCAAAGAGCAGTCTCGCAAGCTTGGGGTAATACACGTTTGTAACGGTGTTGGACGCTAAGAAAGAGTGTATGCCGAAGCGCTTAGCACCCTTCTGCATGAGCAGCTTGATACCCTCGATCATCTGCTCGTGGGTGAAGCCGTACTTGGCGTCACCGGGAGTGTCCATGATCTGAGAGGTCACCTGGAACTCCCCGCCCGGGTTGTATCTTAAAAAAATAGTCTCGGGGATACCGGTGAGCTTGTCCAGAAATTCTATGTGGGTGAAGTCATCGAGATTGATGAACGCGCCCAGCTCGTAAGCCTTCTTGTAGTCCTCCTCGGGGGTCACATTAGAGGAGAACATGATGTCGCTGCCCTTGAAACCGCAGCACTCGCTGAGCATAAGCTCGGTGAGCGACGAGCAGTCAACGCCGCAGCCTTCCTCGGCAAGCAGCTTGAGGATAAAGGGGTTGGGAGTAGCCTTAACGGCAAAATACTCGCGGAAGCCCTTGTTCCAGCTGAACGCCTTGTACAGATTTCTCGCGTTCTCGCGGATACCCTTCTCGTCATAGATATGGAAAGGCGTAGGGTAGGTCTTGATGATATCCTCCGCCTGTGCTTTTGTTATAAACGGCTTTTTCATAGCTTTACTCCTTTACGATAATGTAAGAATACACTATAATTTTACCATTCTAGTCGGAATTAGTCAAGTATCAGCGAAAGATTTAATCTTAAAGAAATCATTCAGAAATAAAAAGTTCATAATATGCCGCCGGCAGCAAAAATAACCGCCAAAGGCTTGCATTGTATAAAGAAATATGTTATAATATAGTGTTGAGTAAAATAATAACAGTTATCTTTTCGGAGGTATCCTATGAACATACAGAAGGGCGACACTCTGGTAATGAAAAAGAAGCACCCCTGCGGCAGCTTTGAGATGCTGGTGCTGCGCTCGGGTATGGATTTCAAGCTGCGCTGCTGCGGCTGCGGGCGTGAGTTTATGATACCGAGGAGCAAAGCCGAAAAGAACGTAAAGCAGGTCAAGCCTGCCGAGGAAGTATGAAAGGAAAAATGATATGAACGACAAGCTGCAGGCACTTTCCGACAGGTTCGACGAGGTGTCGGAGCTGCTGACACAGCCCGAAACGGTCAATGACAGCGCTAGGTATACCGAGCTTATGAAGGAGTATTCAAAGCTCTCCCCTATAGCCGAAAAGTACCGTGAATATTTGCAGGCAGAAGCTGAAAACAAGGAAGCCCGCGAGCTTTTGGACGAGGGCGGACTTGATGATGAAATGAAAGAAATGGTCTCGGAGCAGCTGAGCGATTCTTCTGAACGCATGGCTCAGCTTGACGAGGAGCTGAAGATCATGCTTCTCCCTAAAGACCCCAACGACGATAAAAACGTGATAGTCGAGATCCGCGGCGGCGCCGGCGGCGAGGAATCCGCGCTCTTTGCTAATTCCCTTTTCCGTATGTACAGTATGTACGCGGCGTCGAAAAACTGGAAGATCGACATTCTTCACTCCAATCCCACCGAGCTGGGCGGATATAAAGAGATCACCTTCTCCGTTGAGGGCGCGGGAGCTTATTCAAGGCTCAAATACGAAAGCGGAGTACACCGCGTACAGCGCGTTCCCGAGACGGAGTCCCAGGGGCGCATACACACCTCTACCGTTACGGTAGCGGTGCTGCCCGAAGCCGAAGAGGTGGAGCTGGAACTCAATGAAGAACGCGACATCAAAATGGAAGTGTTCCGTTCCTCCGGCGCCGGCGGACAGCATATCAACAAGACCTCCTCCGCTGTCCGGCTTATCCATATCCCTACGGGTACGGTGGTGGAGTGTCAGAATGAACGCTCGCAGTTCCAGAACCGAGATAAGGCTATGAAAATGCTTAGGGCAAAACTGCTTGATGAAAAGGTGAGAGAGCAGGAGGAGGCAATTGCCTCAGACAGACGCTCGCAGGTAGGCACCGGTGACCGCTCGGAAAAGATTCGCACCTACAATTTCCCGGAGAGCCGTATATCCGATCACCGTATAAAGCTTACGCTTTACAAGCTGGACAGCTTTCTCAACGGCTCGCTTGACGAGGTGATAGACGCACTTGCTCTTGCCGAAAGAACGGCTCAGCTAGCAGAGGGGGAAAACAGCTAATGGCATTTGAAACAAAGCTTCTTGACTGCTCCCCTGCTTCTATAGATGAAGCTGCCGGGCTCATAAAGCAAGGCGAGGTCGTCGGTATGCCTACCGAAACGGTATACGGACTTGCCGCCAACGCATATGATACCGAGGCAGTAGCCAAAATATTCAACGCAAAGGGCAGACCTGCCGACAATCCGCTGATAGTGCATATAAGCGATCTTTCGCAGCTTGAGGGTGTTGTATCAGAGATTCCACAGATTGCGCTCAAATGCGCCAAGGCGTTCTGGAGCGGACCGCTTACAATGATACTTCCCAAGAATCCCGATATCCCCTACATCACCTCGGGCGGGCTGGATACTGTAGGCGTGAGAATGCCCTCACACCCGGCGGCAAGGGCGCTTATTGAAAAAGCCGGAGTCCCGCTTGCGGCGCCCTCGGCTAATCTTTCGGGAAGTCCGTCGCCTACAACAGCGGCTCACGTTATGGCTGATATGCGAAACCGTATCCCGGCGGTCATCGACGGAGGGGAATGTGAAGCGGGCGTTGAATCTACCGTCATCGCTTTCGGACAGGATTCTATACGGATACTACGTCCCGGACGCATTACAAAAGAGATGCTCCTGAACGTATGTCCTAACGTAGAGATAGACAGCGGAGTTCTCAATGAAGTTGACAACTCCCAGCCTGTTGCTTCACCGGGTATGAAATATAAGCACTACTCCCCTGCTGCCAACGTCATTATCGTAAGCGGCAGCGCCGAGCAGTTTATGTATTACGTAAAAAACAACATGACCGACGATACGCTTTGCCTTGTTTTTGACGAAAGCGATCTGGGTGACATGGATATACCGCACATTCTTCTGGGGGACAGCGGCGAGCAGCAGGCTCACAATCTGTTCGCGGCACTTCGCAGCGCCGATGATCTGGGGGCCAAAACCGTTTTTGCACGCTGCCCGGAGCGCACCGGCGTAGGTCTTGCCGTATATAACCGGCTTATCCGTGCGGCGGGATTCAAGGTGGTGGAGCTATGACAAGACCTGTTATAGTCGGTCTCACCGGTCAGAGCGGAGCAGGTAAATCTACTGTCAGCTTTATTTTTGTAATGAACGGATACTTCGTGATAGACTGTGACAGGCTGACTCACGGATTGCTTGTTCCGGGTACGGAATGCAGTACCGCCCTTGAAAAGCGATTCCCGCAGTTTTTTGACGACGGCGTGCTGAACAGGCGCAAAGCTGCTCCCGCGCTGTTTTCCGACAAGGCTCTGCTGGAGCGCTACAACAGCGTGATTTTCCCCTTCATCACCGATGAGATAAACCGCAGGATAGAAGCTGCATTTTCGGCTGGGAAAGAATACATAATGCTCGACGCTCCCACGCTGTTTGAAGCGGGTGCTGATAAGATCTGCGATGTTATCGTCAGCTGTATCGCCGACACCGAGGTACGGCTCGAAAGGATAACCGAG
The DNA here is from genome assembly GCA_902766335.1 of uncultured Ruminococcus sp. Taxonomy (GTDB): domain Bacteria; phylum Bacillota; class Clostridia; order Oscillospirales; family Ruminococcaceae; genus YE71. Next base: position 4,413 of record CACXDI010000089.1, read on the forward strand.
CGCGACTGCATATCAAGAGAGGACGCACTTAAAAGATTCGCGTCCCAGCATGACGATGCTTTTTTTCGTGAACATTCGGACTATATAATAGAGAACAACGAGGATATATGTACGGCAGAGGAAACTGCCGACAGGATAGCAAAAGAAATAAAGGAAAGACAAAATGGCAAAAGCTAAAAAGAAAAAAACAAACGGCGGCAACGCCGTAGGGCTTGCGATATTTGTGACCGTAATGCTCCTTATCGCATTCGGGCTGCTTGTGATCTTCAGAAAGCCCGAGACGCCAACAAAGGCAAAGAAATACTTTACATACCCCACGGAATACGAGGAGTATGTCATCAAGTATTCAAAAGAGTATGATATCGACCCGCGGTATATCTTCGCGGTGATACGCACCGAGAGCAGCTTCATCGAGACCGCTGAGTCGGAAGTCGGGGCACGAGGGCTCATGCAGATAATGCCCGACGCATTCGACTGGATAAAATTCAGGCTCAACGATGACAGGGATATCACCTTCGACGATATGTTCGAGCCGGAATACAATATCCAATACGGAACTTATATGCTTTCATATCTTTACGATCAGTTCGGCAGCTACGAGCTTGCTTCGGCGGCTTATCATCAGGGAATGAACGCCGTACAGGGCTGGATCGACGACGGGACTATAGACCCCGAGCATTTCAGCGTCAACGAAAACCTTGACGCCATGCCGTCCGATCTTACCAGAGACTACATATACAAGGTGATGAAAGCATTTGATAAGTATAAAGATAATTCAGAACTGGAGGCTGAGATAAAAAATGAGTAACAAAAAGGAAAAGACCGCAGGCGAGCTTCTTGCCGAGAAGCTGCTTGAAAAACCCGAGCACGCAGCACTCAGAATGACCGATGAGGAGCTTGCCGAAGCAGACAGCTTCTGCGAGGGCTACAAGGACTTTATTACCCGCTGCAAGACCGAGCGTCTTGCCTGCGCCGAGGCTGTAAAGCGTGCCGAGGCAGCCGGCTACAAGCCCTTTGACAGATCGGTCAAGCTCAATGCGGGCGACAAGGTGTACCTCAACAACAGAGACAAGTCTGTCATACTTGCCGTTATCGGCAAGAGACCTATCATCGAGGGTGTACGCCTTTGTGCGGCTCACATCGACTCGCCCAGGATAGACTTAAAGCAGCACCCGCTTTACGAGGACAAGGAAATGGCGCTCTTCAAGACCCATTACTACGGCGGTATCAAGAAGTATCAGTGGACTACCGTACCTATGGCGCTCCACGGAGTTGTTATCAGAGCGGACGGCAGCAAGGTGGATATAAACATAGGCGAAGAACCGGGCGAGCCTCAGTTCTGCATAACCGATCTGCTTATTCACCTCGCCACCGAACAGATGCAGCGGACGCTTGCACAGGGCGTAAAGGGCGAGGAGCTTAATCTTCTGATCGGTTCCAGACCCTTCAAGGACGACAAGGTATCAAAGAAGGTCAAGCTCAACATCATGAATATCCTCTTTGAGAAGTACGGCATCACCGAGCATGACTTTGTTTCTGCCGAGCTGGAGATCGTTCCCGCGTACAAGGGCGTAGACATCGGCTTTGACAGGAGCATGGTGGGCGGCTACGGTCAGGACGACAGAGTATGCGCCTACACCGAGCTTGAAGCTATCCTTCAGGTGAAGGATCCTGAGCACACCTGCGTGGCTATACTCACCGACAAGGAGGAGACCGGCAGCGACGGCAATACGGGACTCAACAGCTCTTACCTGCCCTACTTTATCGACGATCTCGCCGGACAGCAGGGCGTCAAGGGACACAACGTGCTGAGCAATTCTCTCTGTCTCTCCGCTGACGTGAATGCTGCGGAAGACCCCACATTCTCCGACGTGACCGAGACCCGCAACGCTTCCAAGATAAACTACGGCGTGGTCATCACCAAGTACACCGGCTCCCGGGGCAAGAGCGGAACTTCCGACGCTTCCGCCGAATATGTGGGACGCATACGCTCGATGATGGACAAGGGCGGCGTTATCTGGCAGACCGGCGAGCTCGGAAAGGTTGACGCAGGCGGCGGCGGAACGGTAGCGCAGTATATCGCCAACCTCGATGTTGACGTTATCGACGTGGGCGTTCCGGTGCTTTCCATGCACGCTCCCTTTGAGATCACCTCAAAGATCGACACATACATGGCTTACAAGGCTTTCAAGGTGTTCTTTGAAGACTAAGCAAAACAAAAAACGAGTGCTCTGAGGGATCTGAGCACTCGTTTTCTTTTATCATTTATCATCGGATAATTCTGAGATAAGCTGTATAAAGGAATCAACGTCCGAGAAATCCTTGTATACGGACGCGAACCTTACGTAAGCCACCGAGTCCAGCTTTTTCAGCCCGGCAAGAACCATATCGCCGATCTCCTCGGTGGTGGTCTCCGTCTGCATACGATTGGCGAAGGTGTTCTCGATGTTATCCACCAGCTCACTTATAGAATCGACGCTGACAGGGCGCTTCTTGATAGCGCTTTGCAGACCCTTGACCAGCTTCTGTCTGTCGAAGGGCTCAAAGCTCTTGTCGCGCTTATAGACCATAAGCATAGGCTTTTCTATCACTTCATATGTAGTGAAGCGCTTTCCGCAGCCTGCACACTCGCGGCGGCGGCGTTTTTTGCTCTCACTGGGACGTGAGTCTATTACTTTAGTATCGGGATATCCGCAGAATGGGCACTTCATGATCTTTCTCCTTTATTATGCAACTGTACCTCAGAGTGTACAGCAATAAATTGGTGTACATAATTCCGTACTTTAAATTATATCACAAACTCCTCTGCATTTCAATCACTTCACAAAAAATTTACAAAATAGCCGCAGTTTTTATTTTAACCGCGGCTATTCAACCTTATTCTTCCCTTTTTTTACGCTGATCTTCATATTTGCGTTTGGTAGCAAGACCACCGCGTATATGTCGTTCCTGTTTATTCAGCTCAAGCAATTTTTCGACTTTCTCGTAGAGTTCGGGAGAAAGTCCTGGCAGCTTTGTACGTATGTCTTTATGTACCGTTGATTTTGAAATTGAAAACTGCTCTGCTGTTTTCCTTACTGTCGCATTATGCGTGACCATATACTCGCCGAGCGCTACAGGCCGGCAGTTGTCAGCAAGGCTCATATTCTCACCCCGAAATAAGTATTGTGTGCTTATATATATTCGGGCGTGGGAGAAAATATTACAAAGTGACCGCATAAATATCAGCCGCACCCCGGTAAGGTGCGGCTGAAAAGTTATCGTATATGTTCACATCAGTGCGCCGTAAGCATAAGTCTTGCGGTATTTGTTCCCCATTACTTCATTTGCACGGTATTCCCGCAGCATATCAAGATCAATGTCGGCGGTAAATACGCCTTCTGAACCGTCTGCTTCAAGTATGCACATATCCCGCACACCCGGTTCATCGCGCAGCCATGCCACACCGTCAAAGACGGTAGAATGTCCGTTGCAGTCGGGAACAGCGTCGGGATAATTGCAGGTCACGATCGACATCATGTTCTCATAGGCGCGGGTACGCAGCGCAGAAAGACGGTTTATCTCCATAGGACAGGCGTTAGGCGCAAGAACTATTTCCGCACCCTTGAGCATAAGCACTCTTGCACTTTCGGGGAATTCTCTGTCAAAGCAGATCATAGCCCCTGCCCTGACCTTTCCGGCAGCAGTATCAAGATCACACACCTGAAACCCTTCGCCGGGACTCAGCGCTTTTTCCGCGCTGAAATCACAGGTATGTACTTTGGAGTATTTCAGCACCTGTTCTCCGTGACGGTCAAAAAGTATCAGCGTATTTTCCGGCTTTGAAACGGACTTCTCCAAAAAGGTGATACCGATAGCCACGCCTAGCTCTGCCGCAAGCTGTCCGAAGGACTGCACAAAAGCATCATCGGCGCTTATAGCCTCCGACGTCCATTCTTCGGCAGGTCTGTCATAGATATCATAACCGATACTGAACATTTCGGGGAAGAGCGCTATATCCGCGCCAAGAGCGCCGGCTCTTTTGCAGGCACATATCCCCTTTTCAAGATTGCCTTCAAGCGTACCTGTCGGAGTTATCTGTAAAAGTGCTATTTTTAATTTGCTCATTTTAAGTACGGATCACTGTGCCGCCTTTAATCTGGGGGAATCTGCCGAGCGGGTAAGCTCCGGCTCCGACTCGCCCTTGACGGTAGCTTCGGATATGTGTACCTTTGTGATCTCCTTGTCAGAGGGCGACTCAAACATCGTCCTGGTGAGAGTGTGCTCAACGATAGCTCTCAGTCCGCGTGCGCCTGTCTTCTGGGAGATAGCCATTCTTGCTATCTCGTGCAGAGCGCTGTCATCAACGTCCAGCTCTATGCCGTCCAGATCGAACAGCTTCTTGTACTGCTTGATGAGAGAGTTCTTAGGCTCGGTGAGAATACGGCAGAGGGCGTCCTCGTCCAGCTCGTCCAGCACGGTGATCACCGGAAGACGTCCCACAAGCTCCGGCACTATGCCGAACTTAACAAGATCGTGGGGAACTACCTTCTTCATCACGTTTATCTCTTCGCTCTTTTTGGTGACGTTAGCGCCGAAGCCCAGCGAGGAAGAATCGGTGCGCTTCTTGATGACCGACTCTAGACCCTCAAAAGCGCCGCCGCAGATAAAGAGGATATTGGTGGTGTCTATCTGGATAAACTCCTGATGAGGGTGCTTTCTGCCGCCCTGAGGAGGCACGTTGGATACAGTACCCTCGACTATCTTCAGCAGCGCCTGCTGAACGCCCTCACCGCTTACGTCGCGGGTGATAGAGGTGTTCTCAGACTTGCGGGATATCTTGTCTATCTCGTCGATGTAGATGATACCGCGCTCGGCAGCCTCAACATCGTAATCTGCCGCCTGGATAAGCCTTGTAAGCACGTTCTCAACATCGTCGCCTACGTAGCCGGCTTCTGTAAGAGTTGTAGCGTCTGCGATAGCAAAGGGCACGTTCAGCAGCTTTGCAAGCGTCTGTGCAAGCAGCGTCTTACCTGTTCCGGTAGGTCCGAGGAGAAGTACATTACTCTTCTGGAGCTCAACGTCATTTTCGTCCTTAGCATTATTATCAAGGGAGCTTATGCGCTTGTAGTGATTGTAAACCGCCACAGCAAGAGATATCTTAGCGTCGTCCTGACCGATGATGTACTCGTCAAGCACCGCCTTGATCTCGGTAGGAGTCTTAAGCGAAAGCTCCTTGCTTGCAGGCTCCTCGACTGCTGCCTCGAGAAATTCCTCGGGCTTTGCCTGGGGCGATTTTTCGTTGAGCATCTTATAGCACAGAGTAACGCATTCATCGCAGATATGCACATTTCCGCTGGAGGTAAAGATCATTCTGACCTTCTTTTCAGACCTTCCGCAGAAATCACATCTGTTTATCGGATTTTCATTTGCCATATATTAATCATTCCTTAATGTTAAAAATCGTTTATAAACAAGCATTTATCTGTGTGCGATGACCTTGTCAACAAGACCGTAATCAGCCGCTTCCTGTGCGGAAAGGTAGTTATCACGCTCTGTATCAACGGCGATCTGCTCGATGCTCTTGCCGGTGTTCTCAGCAAGGATACGGTTCAGGTTCTCTCTGGTGCGTACCATGTGATCGGAAGCGATCTTGATATCGGTACACTGTCCGGAGATACCGCCGCCGCTGATAAGAGGCTGGTGGATCATGATCTCGCTGTTAGGCAGAGCAAAGCGCTTGCCCTTAGCACCGCTGGAAAGCAGGAAGGCACCCATGGAAGCCGCCATGCCGATACAGATAGTGGATACATCGCACTTGATGTACTGCATTGTATCATAGATAGCCATGCCCGCAGAAATAACACCTCCGGGGCTGTCGATATAAAGGTCTATATCCTTCTCGGGATCCTGACCCTCAAGATAAAGAAGCTGTGCGATAACAACGCTTGCGGTAGCATTGTCTATCTGATCGCAAAGCATGATGATCCTGTCATTGAGCAGCCTTGAAAAAATATCATAGCTGCGCTCTCCTCTTCCCGTCTGTTCTACTACGTAAGGTACCAATGCCATAGTTTTACCTCCTATATATTTGATCGAGAAATCATGTCGAAACATGACGATACTCTTTTTATACACATTTCGCCCGTTTTACACGGGCGAAACATTTATATTCAAATTACTTGATAACTGCGTTGTCCTTTACAAAATCAACAGCCTTGCCTACTGCAACGTCAAGCTTGATGCCGTCATCGGTGACGACCTTCTTGATCTCCTCAACCTCCATGCCGTAGGTCTCGGCGATGCGGTTGTACTCTGCCTCGATCTCCTCAGCGGAAGGCTCTAAATTCTCAAGCTGAGCGATCTTCTCAAGAGCAAGTCTCAGGTCAACCTGCTTCTTAGCCTGCTCCTCGTACATCTTCTTGGCGTCCTCAAGAGACTGTCCGGTGTACTGGAAGTACTGCTGTAAGGTGATACCCTGGGGAGCAAGTCTCTGTGCAAGCTCCTGGAGCATCTCATTGATGCGGTTGTCATACATTACCTGAGGAACCTCAGCCTTCATGTTCTCAATAATGGTGTCGAACAGCTTGCTTTCGACTGCGGAATCAGCAGCCTTCTCGGCAGACTCTTCCATGGACTTTCTGAGATCAGCCTTGTACTCGTCAACGGTATCGAACTCGGTGGAATCCTTGATAAGATCATCGTCAAGCTCAGGAACTTCCTTGTACTTGATCTCCTTCAGCTTGATCTTGAATACTGCGGGAGCACCCTTGAGCTCCTCAACCTGATACTCCTCGGGGAAGGTAACGTTGATGTCGAAGTCCTCGCCTACGGAGTGACCTACGATCTGATCCTCAAAGCCGGGGATAAACTGACCGCTGCCAAGCTCGAGATCAAAGTCCTCAGCCTCGCCGCCGTCGAAAGCAACGTCGTCCTTGAAGCCCTTGAAGTCGATAGTAACGATATCGCCGTTCTGTGCAGCTCTGTCATCAACGGTAACGAGTCTTGCGTTTCTGTCGCAGAGTGCCTGAGCTCTCTTGTCAATGTCCTCGTCAGTAACAGCCTCTACAACCTTCTCTACCTCAATGCCCTTGTAATTCTCTACAGTGACCTCAGGCTTAGTGGTGCAGATCGCAACGAGCTTGACACCGTTCTCCTTGCTGACTTCAGTAACATTAGCGTCGGGACGTGCTACAAGGTCAAGCTTTGCTTCCTCAACAGCCTCGTCGATGTACTTGCCGGCGATGTTGTTTACAGCGTCCTCATAGAAAACGCCCTCGCCGTACTCGCGCTCGATCAGCTTTCTGGGAGCCTTGCCCTTACGGAAGCCGGGAAGAGCGATGTTCTTTCTAGCCTTGAGATATGCAGCCTGTACAGCAGCCTCAAAATCCTCAGCAGAGATCTCTATCTCAAGCTCGACCACATTGGTCTCTTTGTTATTAACAGCCTTTAAACTCATTTTAAATTCCTCCAAAAATAAATATATCCATATGATTATATCATATTTTAATTCAAATTTCCAGTACTTACGATATTATTCATTACTTTGCACAACGTGCGTGATATCAAGAGGCATAAATTGTAGATAATCACTAGATATCAAATGATATTTAATGCCGTCCTTCTCACCTTTTATAGCAAGGCTGTGCCCCTTCTTACCATGAATATGACCGTAAAAGCACTCTTTTATGCCGTGACGCTTCAAAACTTCCAGCATAGGCTCGTTATCGCCGTAGACGTATACCGGCGGATAATGCAGAAAAACGATCGGCTCCAGCCCCTTCGCTTCTGCCATACACAGAGAAGCATCCAGCCTTCCCGCTTCACGGACAAGGACTTTTTCATCTGCCGCCTCGCCGTTTTCGCTTATCCAGCCCCGGGTGCCGCATATCCCGTATTTCCCGTAAGGATAACAGTTGTTGAACACCAGTCTTACGGAAGTGATACCGTTTTCCGACAGAAACCTCTCGTTCTTCCTCATGGTCTGCCACCAGAGATCGTGATTTCCTTTCAGCAGGACCTTTATTCCGTTGAGCTTTTCAAGGAACTGAAAATCGGGCAGGCTTTCTTCAAGCTTCAGCGCCCAGCAGAGATCTCCCGGTACTACTACCGTATCCTCCGGCTTCACAACGCTTTGCCAATTTTCCTCAAGGCGCTGCACGTAATTGTCCCAGCCCTTGAAAATATCCATAGGCTTGTCCACGCCCAGCGGAAGATGAAGATCCGCTATTACAAACAGTGACATCATTTCCTCCAGACTTTATGAATCAAACGCTTGAAAAATGGAATAATAATTGTATCAAACGAAAGGAGCTGACGATATGAGCAAGTCGCTTAACAACATCAGATGTGACGTTGAAAGCTGCCGCTTCAACCGTGACGCAAAGCTTTGTACTGCTGACGAGATCAGGGTAAGCTGTACCTGTGCATCTCCCGACTGCTGTGATGAAACACAGTGCGGGACATTTGAAGCACGCGAATGATCATGTGCTATACGGCGGCAAGACCGCCGTTACATATCATCAGATCCCGAGAGAGCCGAATACATACTCCTTCATCTCGGACTTGTCGATGACCTTGTCAAAGTGAACTGCCTTGTCCCTGAGCGCTGCAAGTGAAGCAGGCACCGGAAGCTTGGAAGCCTCAGCAAGCTTTTCTACCAGAGCGAACTCGTCGCTGTCGGAATCAGCACCGATAGCGGAAAGGACCGAACCGGAGAACTTGTAGGGACTTGCGGTGGAAGCGATGACCGTCTTGGTGCTGTCGCCGGTCTTTGCGCGGTAGTCCTGATATACCTTTACAGCAACAGCAGTATGGGTGTCGCAGGTGTAGGAATACTTGTCATAGATGTTCTTTATGGTAGCCTTGGTCTCCTCGTCGTTGCAGCAGCCTGCCGAGAACTCATCGAACAGCTTAGCCTTTACAGCCTCGCTGACCTCATATCTGCCCTCGCTTGCCAGCTTGCCGAACCACTCGCGGATCTGAGCATCGTCCTCGCCTGAGAGCATATACAGCAGTCTCTCAAGATTAGAGGAGATAAGTATATCCATAGAGGGAGAAATGGTAGCGTGGAAAGCTCTGTTTCTGTCATAGATACCGGTGGTGAGGAAATCGGTGAGAACATTGTTCTCGTTGGAAGCGCAGATAAGCTTTGCTATCGGCACGCCCATGTGCTTAGCGTAGTAAGCCGCAAGGATATTTCCGAAGTTGCCGGTGGGAACTACCACATTGATCTTGTCGCCATACTCAATCTCGCCGTCCTTTGCAAGCTGAGCGTAGGTGCTGATGTAGTAGATGATCTGCGGTGCAAGTCTGCCCCAGTTGATCGAGTTCGCAGAGGAGAACATCATGCCGTTCTTGTCAAGCTCTGCCGCGATCTCAGCATTGGTGAAGATAGCCTTGACGCCGTTCTGAGCGTCGTCGAAGTTGCCCTTGATAGCGCATACGCCGACGTTGCCGCCCTCCTGGGTGGTCATCTGCTTCTTCTGCATAGCGGATACGCCGTCATCGGGATAGAATACCATGATAGAGGTGCCGGGGACGTCCTTGAAGCCCTCAAGCGCAGCCTTGCCGGTGTCACCGGAAGTCGCAACCAGGATAACTACCTTCTTGTCTATGCCAAGCTTCTTGGTAGATGTGGTGAGCAGATAAGGAAGTATCTGAAGCGCCATATCCTTGAATGCGCAGGTAGGACCATGCCACAGCTCCAGCATATAGGTGCCGTCAAAAAGATGTGCCAGCTCCGCGATATTGTCGCTGTCGAAAGCCTTGGTGTTATAAGCATTGTCAACACAGTAGGTAATCTCAGCATCGGTAAAGTCGGTAAGATACTTGCCGAATACAGCCGCCGCTCTCTCACGGTAGGACATATCCCCCATGGCTTTCAGCTCGTCCATGGTTATCTCCGGGATATGATCGGGAACGAAAAGTCCGCCGTCCTTGGAGATACCCTGCGCGATAGCCTGCGCCGAGCTGACGTTTACACTACTGTCTCTGGTGCTCTTGTAATACATAACATATCACCTTTCCCATATATTTAATTTATTGTTTTGACTCTATCTGTGCCAGGCAGCTCCCGCATCGAATGCCGAAACGTAATACTTGGCGTTTACCACCTTGTCGTACTTCAGCTCGATCACCGCAACATCAAATCTGCATTTTGCAGGTTTGTTTTCTTTCAGATAATTACGGTAAAACTGAGCAGCCGTATTTATAAGGTGCTTTTTCTTTGAAGCGGTCATCGCACTCTCGCCCGAGGTAAGACTCCCCGCCTTGCGGGTCTTGACCTCTACGAATGCGAGCCTGTCGCCCTTCCGTGCGATAATATCTATCTCCCCGCCGCGTATCGTATAGTTGCGTCGGAGTATCTCGTAGCCGTTCTTCATAAGATAAGCCGCAACGGCATTCTCTCCGATGTCGCCTATCTCACGAGTTGTTCTCTCGTTTTGCATAATACTTCTTCAAAAAGGACATTCTGTGTATCTCACAGGGCCCGAACTCGTCTATGCGCTGATAGTGCAGCTTGGTGCCGTAGCCCTTGTGCTTGTCGAAATCGTACTGCGGATATTTCTCAGCCATAGCCTCCATATACCGGTCACGCTCTACCTTGGCAAGAATAGACGCCGCTGCCACCGATTGACTTTTGGCGTCACCCTTTATAAGATACTGCACCGGACAGCTTACCGGCGGGATCTTGTTGCCGTCGGCGATCACAAGATCGGGAATGACTCCCAGCGACTCTACCGAGCGCTTCATGGCAAGCATGGCGCAATTGAGGATATTCAGCTCCTCGATCTCGGCAACCGCAGCACGCTGTATAGACCAGTACAGAGCCTTTTCCTTTATCTCGTCATACAAAGCGTCACGCTTTTTTGCGGTGAGCTTCTTGCTGTCATTGATCCCCTCGATAACTGTATCAGGAGCAAATATCACAGCCGCCGCGAAAACATCTCCCGCAAGCGGACCCCTCCCCGCCTCGTCTGTACCACAGAGCAGCGTATGATCTTTATAGTACTGCATATCAAATTCATGCAGGGTAAGTATCTTTTCTTCCATTATGGTCTCTCCAGAGAAATACGTCCAAGCTTTCCGCCGCGAAATTCGTCCAGTACCGTAGCCGCCGCACGCTCGGTGTTTATCTCGCCGCCCGATACGAGGAATCCGCGCTTTTTGCCGATACGCTCCAGAAGCTCGAAGCCCTTGACGCAGCCCGACATCTCGTCCTCGTTCTCGGGAATATCTTCCAGGGATATGCCGTAGCGGTCAATAAGGTTTTGTCCGTAATCCTCACACAAAAGCTCCAACAGACGGCAGGCAAGGTATTCCGTGTCAAGGATATCGTCCTTGACAGCGCCGGTGAATGCAAGTCTCTCGCCCACCTGCTTATCCTCAAACTTGGGCCAGAGCACTCCGGGCATATCCAGAAGCTCGGTGTTGTCATCAAGCGTCACCCACTGCTTTCCGCGGGTGACTCCCGGTCTGTCCTCCACCTTTGCACGCTTTGAGCCTGCAAGTCTGTTGATAAATGATGACTTGCCCACATTGGGTATGCCGACTATCATCATGCGGATAGGTCTGCCGTGCATTCCCTTGGCTTCCCAGATCTCAACCTGCTCCGCCATAAGCTCCTTGAGAGCCGAGCGGAATTTATTGATATTCTTGCCGCTGCGGCAATCTGTCGCAACGGCGGTGATACCGTTTCTCTTATAATAGTCTATCCACTGAGATGTGATAGTCTCGTCGGCAGAATCTGATTTGTTCAGAAGCAGTAACCGGGGCTTTGCGCCCACCAGTCTGTCCATTTCGGGATTGCGGCTGGAGTAAGGAACACGGGCGTCGGTAAGCTCTACCACAACGTCTACCAGCTTGAGGTTAGACTGCATTATACGGCGTGTTTTCGCCATGTGACCGGGAAACCACTGTATGCTTGATACCTCGCTCATTCTTACTCCCTCCTCTATAAAATATGTTTTTATTTACTTGAGGAATCCTATCTTGCCGGGATTCTTCTTGCCGGAGCTGTCTGTTCCGATATAAAAGCGGAAGACCGCTCTGCCGAGAACATCATCACAGCTGATAAATCCAACCTCGCTGTAACGGCTGTCACGCGAAGCGTTGCGGTTGTCACCCATGGCAAATACTGCGTCATCGGGAACTATGTATTCATATTTTCCATCGGAGACTTTGTAGGTGTTGTCAAATCTGTCCAACTCATACATTTCCTCGCCGAGATAGCTTTCGTCAAGCTTTTCACCGTTTACGGTAACGGTGTTGTTGTTATAGTCGATAACAACAGTATCGCCCGCAACGCCTATACAGCGCTTGATGATCGTCTTATTGAGTCCCGGACAATTGGCGACGATGATATCGCCCTTTGAGGGCTCGTAGTTGAAATGCTCCAGTATCAGCCGCTGGGTGTTGAAGAGCGTAGGATTCATAGAGCCGCCCTCAACAACGACTGTTCTGAAAAGAAAGATAAATATAAGCAGCACCACAAAACCTGCAAAGACAAAGGATTCCACCCAGTCAAGCATTTCGTCGAACAAGCTGTTCTTTTTTGCCGGCGCCGTTTTAGCTGCCGCTTCGGCGTTATCGCCGATCTTGATGTTTTCCTGATTTTCCATTATATTGCCTTCTATCTGTAAATATCTGTATATTGTCTAGGCAGAATATGCCCGTAAAAAATCAAACACAATATATTATAACAAATCCTGTTGCAAATTGCAAGCAAATTACACGATTTTTTTCAGTAACGTCACAGACGTTCACGAAAAATTTACTTTTTTATATACGGAAACACCCCCATGCGATTCGGGCACAGGGGTGTATTCTATCAATATCTTATTGAGCGTGCTTACTTGCACTTTACCTTCTTGATCTTGCTGAATGTACCGAAATACTTCTTTCCGTCGATGGTCTTGTAGGCGCATACCTTTGCATAGTACACCTTGCCCTTTTTCAGACCCTTTACGGTCTTGGCTGTTGCGCCGCCCTTCTTGACCCATGAAGTCTTGACCGACTTCTTGAACTTCTTGTCAAGTGCTACCTGGACTTTGTAACCGTCAACATTTCCGCCCGCTTTTACCCATGTCAGCTTTACTGTCTTGGTCTTTGCAGAAACGAGCTTCTTCGATGTCACCTTTGCGGGCTTGATGATGAAGTTTGCCTTTGCAGTACCCATGCATTTGTTCACGCCGATAACGGTCACGGTCGCCTTGCCGCAGTTTGTATTGCCGCCGTAGGAAACGGTGTAATCGCCGCCCTTGACTAAAGTCTTGCCGTTCAGCTTAACGGTAACTTTGGGAGTGTTTGCCTTGCCGCTGTAAACGTAGCTCTTCTGGGAAAGAGTTACTGCCGCATTGGAGATAGAGGTGTTGAGGTATACCTTCTTGATGTTGTTCTCCTTAGCGTAAGTCTCGGAGACCTTGCCCTTCCATACACCGAGGGTGAAACCCTCGATCGGCTCGGGGAAAAGCCATAGATATTTGAATCCGAATGCAGTCTCGCCTATGCTTGTAACGGAATAGGGAACATCTATCCTTGAAATTCCCGTGCAGCCAAAGAATGCGTGATCTCCCACAGTTTTTAATGTGTCGGGAAGCTCGATCTCGGTGAGAGCCGTGTCTCCATCAAAAGCGCCTTTTCCAATAGTTGCAGTATTCTTGCCAAGCTTTACCTCCTCCAGCTTTACGCACGTTTGGAAAGCTCCCTCGGGGATAGTCTTGACCTTGTCGGGCAGAGTTATGCTTCTGATCTTCGTTTCCCGAAAGCATTCCTCACCGATAGTCTCCACAGTGGAGGGAAGATTTATCGTTGTAAGATCTGAAGCAAAGCAGAATGCCTGATCGCCGATCGACTTGACACCCTCGGAGATAGTAACGCTAACAACGTCGGAATTTTTAAAAGCGCTGGAGCCGATAGCGGTAACAGGCAGACCTTCGATCTTTTCGGGGATCGTAATGAGTTTGGAACCACCCATGTAAGCGGCTTTGCAACCGGTTATGATGACCTGCTTGCCATCGGTCTGATAATACAGATCGCCGTAGGTCTTGTCCTCCGCACTCGCCACGATAGCCGTCTGCAAAGCGGGTATAACGCTCTGTGCGGGAGCTGCCGCCATGCCTAAAACGGTCACTGCTGCCAGTAATCCTGATGTGATTTGTTTCTTCATATTTAACATTCCTTTCATCAATAACAAGGCAAAAGCCTTTATTATTAACGATTATAGTATATATATATATATATATTAGGAAGAGAATGTGAATTATTTCTGAACAATGGAAAATTTTTCCGACAAAAAAAGTCCCCGACGAACGGGGACTTTCAGAGACTTATTACTTGAGAGCTTCCTTGACCTTAGCAGCCTTACCAACTCTGTCGCGCAGATAGTAGAGCTTAGCGCGGCGAACCTTACCGTATCTAACTACCTCTACCTTCTCAACTACGGGAGAATGAAGGGGAAATACCCTTTCGATTCCGCAGCCGTGAGCAACACGTCTTACAGTAAAGGTCTCGCTGATACCGCCGTGCTTCTTAGCAATAACGGTGCCCTCGAAGATCTGGATACGAGACTTGTCGCCTTCCTTGATCAGTACGTGTACCTTAACGGTATCACCAACGCTGAACTGAGGAACGTCCTTCTTCATGCTGTCCTGTGCAATAAGCTTTAAAGCGTCCACTTTAAATACCTCCTAAAACTTTCAGACATTCATTCACTCTCCGGCGATTCTCACCGTATGCCGTCAACCGACAGCACAGAGCCAGAGGACTGCCCGCTTTAATGTCGTGCCGCAGACGTATTTCCGCGGCGTGTCATTAACCCCCATCTGTATTACAGACGGATAATCAAATGCCTATATATTATACCATATCACGCTGCATTTTTCAAGGATATGCTATGTAAAATTTTCGCCGTCTTTGCATAATATCTTTGTGCGTTTTGTATAAATAGTTTCAAACTCCGCCTTGGCAAAAGCGCAGAAAGCGTCTATTACCACTCCCGTATTGATGTTGCTCTCGACTCCCGCCGGCAGCGTGATGTCGATATACAGCTTTTCGCCGCGCAGTTCATAGCTGTTTAGCGTCATCAGCGGCTTTATATCCACAAGCTTTACACCGGGCTTTCTTCCCTTTTTCGGCTTGACCCGCTTTTCGATCTCTATCGTCTCTCCGGAAACAAAGCTTTCAAACAAGCCCAGCATTTCCCCGGCGGGTCTGTTGAAGGAAAGCTCGATATCATACCTTGCCGCCGCGATGTCCTTGTGGCTTCTTACCGGACGCGCCGCGCTTATAAAGTACAGCCCCTCCGGCATAGAGCCGTTTAGCTGCTCCACCAGCCGGTCAAACTCCCAGTCCTCGGTGAGAGCTATGTCAAGCGTTTCTATCTCGCTGTCTGTGCCGAGCGGCAGCGCCAGCGGGAACATAAGATATGCGTGGGGATTAAAGCCCTGTGTGTACCAGATAGGCACCTTTGCACGCTTTATCGCCCGCTGCATGGTGCGCATAAGATCGAGGTGAGATATATACCGCGCTCTCCCCTCCTTGGCAAAGGTCAGACGGTAGTCCCACCGTTCAACTATAAGATTCTGATTTTTCGGCTGTGCCAATCAAAACACGTCCTTTACTCTTCTTTGCCGTCGGCATCATCGCTGTCCTCGGAAGTCTCCGGCTGCTCTTCTGTTTTAGGCGGGAGTATAAAGCACATCACCACAAGTACGAAAAAAGCATCGGTAAGACCAATGAGCGCCAGCAGCTTCACCGGCGACAGCAGACATACCACCGATATCCAGAACCCGCCCAGCGGCGGTATATTCGACGACCACTTTTTGCCTAAGCTGTTGTTTATAAAGATCGCCCAGTTTACAACATAAAAAATTATCCCGGGTGCTGCCATCAGCAAATATGTCCAAAAGCTGTAATATTGCATATCATACTCCTTTACAATAAAGCCCGCCGTATTCCTTTGAAATGCCGCAGCCGGAGCAGCCCTCGCAGCAGTTGCGGGTGGTCAGTGCCTGATGTGCTTTCTTGTTCTCACGGATAAAAAACTCTCTCGATACCAGATAGTCAAGGTGTGACCATGGCATGACCTCGTCATACTCACGACGGCGGTTGGCGTAGAATGATCTGTCGATGCCGCACTCGGCAAAGGCTTCGTCCCACAGCTCGGGGCGGAAATGCTCGTCCCAGCTGTCAAGAGTGCAGCCCTTCTTCCAGGCTTCATATACAGCCTTGCATACGCGCCTGTCGCCCCGGGCAAGCACAGCCTCAAGCTTTGACACCGGCTGCTGGTGATAGCTGAACTTGACCTTCTTGGAGCGGATATTGTCGATTATAAGCTTCTGCTTGAGGTCTATCTCCTCTGGAGTCGCCTGAGGCTCGAACTCGAAGGGAGTGAAAGGCTTGGGCACAAAAGTCGCGGTAGAGAGCGACACCTGAATGGTAGCCGCCCGCAGCTCACGCGGAGTCTCATAATACAGATCTACGATCTTATGGGCAAGCTCCGGAATACCCAGCACGTCCTCGTCGGTCTCGTCGGGAAGTCCCAGCATAAAATACAGCTTGACCGTGCCGTAGCCCGCCGCGAATGCCATACGGCAGGTGTGCATTATCTCTTCTTCGGTTATATTCTTATTTATTACGTCGCGCAAACGCTGAGTCCCCGCTTCGGGAGCAAACGTCAGTCCACTTTTTCGGACACTTGCGATACGCTCCAGAAGCTCCTCGCTGAAGCTGTCGATACGCAGCGACGGCAGCGAAAGATTGACATTCTCCTTGTCGGTGTAATCCGCTAAAGTAGCAAGCAGCTTTTCTATCTCGGTGTAGTCGCTGGTGGAAAGAGACGACAGCGACACCTGCTCGTAGCCTGTCTGCTCGCAGAGAGCTTTGGTCTGCTTCTCTATGGTGTCTATCCCCTTCTCGCGGAAGGGACGGTAGATGAATCCCGCCTGACAGAACCTGCACCCGCGTATGCACCCGCGAAGCACCTCCACCACCGCACGGTCGTGAACGATAGAGGTAAACGGCACAACAAAGCTGTCTGGATAGTACACCTTGTCGAAATCTTTGATGACCCGTTTTCTGATCTTGGCGGGCGCGGTATCGCAATTCGGGGTTATGCTCTTTACCGTACCGTCATCGTTGTAGTCAACATCATAAAAGGACGGCACATATACGCCCTCGATCTTTGCCGCTTCACGCAGGAACTCCTGCTTTGTGGGGTTATGAGGCTTCATTCTTTCGTAAAGCTCAAGCAGCTCGATATTAAGTTCCTCGCCCTCGCCCAGCACAAACAGATCAAAGAAATCCGCCACCGGTTCGGGATTGCAGACGCAGGGGCCTCCGCCGATAACTATGGGGGTAAGGTCTGTCCTGTCCTTTGACAGCACCGGCAGCCCCGCAAGATCGAGCATTTCAAGAACATTTGTATAGCTCAGCTCATATTGCAGAGTGAAGCCTATAAAGTCAAAATCCTTTATGGGGTCAAGACTTTCGAGCGCATACAGCGGGATATCATTGTCCCGCATCTGCTTTTCAAAATCCTTTTCGGGCATGAACACACGCTCACACCACCAGTTTTCCCGGGCGTTTTTCAGACCGTAAAGTATCTTCATTCCCAGGTGGCTCATGCCCACATCATAGACATCGGGAAAGCAGAAGGCAAACCTTACGTCTACCTTCGACTTATCCTTTATCACGCTGCCAAGCTCGCCGCCAATGTACCTCGCCGGCTTCTGGGTTTTGAGCAGCAGCGGTTCTATTTTACGCTTTAATTCTTCCATTACTGTCCCTCGGTATTTAATGCTCTCACGGGCAGACCTTCCCTTTTGCTTTCGCGCTCTATAAGCTCCACAAATTCCGAGCGCGGGATAGGTCTGGAGAAATAGTAGCCCTGGAGATAGTCCACCGACAGGCGGGTCAGCAGCTTGATCTGCTCCAGAGTTTCGACGCCCTCCACAAGTATCTGCCTGTTCATCTGTCGTATCATTCTCACGCTGTTTTCAAGTATGATCTTGCCCATTTCGCTGTGCTCTGCGTTCCAGAGAATACTTTTGTCTATCTTTACTATATCAAAATCAAGCGAGAAGATAGACTGCATATTTGAATACCCGGTGCCGTAGTCGTCCATAGAGAACTTGAAGCCGGCGCTCTTGAGCTCGGATACTACACTGCTGAGCAGCTTGTAATCGCTTGTCGCCACAGATTCGGTGATCTCAAAGTTTATGCTGCTCTTGGGTATCTTGTAATCTTCAACGATCTCGTTTATATGATCGACAAATCCCGGAGAAAGGCATTGCAGCACAGAAAGATTAACGTTTATGCACTCGACGCCGTTTGCGGCAGGTATACCGCTTTTGATAAACGAGCAGACATTTCTCAGTACAAAATCATCAATCTCGTTTATCATACCGATCTGTTCCGCGATAGGAACAAATTCATCGGGCAGCACCTCGCCGATGATCGTATCATGCAGCCGGATAAGCGCTTCCGCACCGTGGAGCCGCTGGTTGGAGAGACAATATGTCGGCTGATAATAGACCTCGTAAGAGCCTGACTCAAGACCGCGGTTGACAGCCTTTTCCACCTCAGCACGGCGAAGCAGATAGTCAAGATCGCTGCCGATGAGTATTTTCTTATAGATCCCAGCCGGTATCGGGGAATCGGTCATATAAAAAACATCATCAGCGCTGGCAAGTCTGTCGGGAGCCGACGCTATCATCATTACAGCGTTGAGCATGACATTGGCGTCGCCGCACTCCCAGGGGCACTCAAAACGTCCGCTGAGCGTTTCAGCAACACCTTTGGCTGCGTCTTCCCCGCCCTCCATAACGGTAATAAGGAATGTGCCCGGATTGGTAACGTATATGTTGAAGCGTCCTATAGTCTCGTTAAGATACTCGGAGATAGTGTGAGAAAGGATATCGGTATTTTCCGAGCCTGTGGCGCGCTGGATAATATCCGCATTAGTGATCTTGATACAAACTATATGGAAAGAACGCTTGTTCAAAAGAAACGAAGTGATATCAGACTGCAAAGCACGCCGGTTGTAGAAACCGTTATCAATGTCGATACGGTCATCCTCGGTCTCGATAGAGATCATCAAGCCTATCATGCAGAGCGATTCAGCAAGCAATTCGCACTTGATATCCTTATAAAGGAACTGTATCAATATGCCGATGGAGAGTATCCCCGCGAAGTACATCAAAGCGATCTTGCGGCGTTGTGTAAGCGACTCCCACGAATGGAAAAGCGCTGCAAAAGCTATGACTATGTAAAAAGCGGCGGCAATATATAACGTGGATTCGCCCCAGAGCCTGTGAAAGACTCTGTCACTGTCGAAATAGAAATAGTTCTTCCAGAAAGGATTGATAATAAGCAGCAGCTCCGAAACAACAAAAGGCAGCGACAAAAGCATAAATTTCCTTGACCATGCTCTTATTCCCGAACCGCAGATCATTGAAACATAATATAAAAAGATCGGGCTCAGGATACCGTGGATTATAAAGTAAGCATAATGCGAAATAACAAACAGATCAAAATAAAAGTCATTTTGAACGTCAAACGCCAGCCAGTCCATCGCTATCGAGGTGATATTATTAGCAGCTATAACAGAAAGCAGTACAACATAGAGCTTGTTGTGCGGTTTTTTCGTTCTCTTATGCACAAAGGTGAAGAAGAAGCAGGTCAGGCATAATACGAAACCAAAAACATGAAATCCTACATTCATGTAGATAGTATTTAAGGAATCCAAATTGCTCACCTCCTTTGTTAATGATAAAGCAGATATATTTAAATAATTATAACATATAATCCATTATTTTTCAACCGTTTATATAGCAATTTTAAATAAATTAACATTTGCGTTCAAAGGCTTGACAATCAAAAAAGTTTATGATATAATAATGAATTGTAAGCCGGTGTGATGGAATTGGCAGACGTGTTGGACTCAAAATCCAATGATAGCAATATCGTGCGGGTTCGACCCCCGCCACCGGCACCA